>NYUD01000029.1 GCA_002683825.1 Planctomycetota bacterium | reverse complement strand
GCCCTTGAACGGCGCGGAGGGAGCCGTGCGCGTCCTCTTCATGAATGCCGACGGCACGGTGGATTCCGTGCTACGGATCGACAACGCCGCGCTCGGCGGCGCGCTCACCGGTCGTGAGTTCTTCGGGATCGGCCTGGATGCCGCCGGCGACGTGAACGGCGACGGCGAGCTGGATCTCGCGGTCGGCTCGCTGGGGACGGACAGCCGCGGTGAGCTCTGGCTCGTCTTCCTCGACGCGGGCGGTGTAGCGCTGGGAACGGCGAGCGTCGCCGCCGACGAGATCGAGCCGTCCCTGACCGGTGTGGACATTTTCGGCTGGAGCGTCGCCGGAGTCGGGGACGTGGACGGCGACGGCACGCCCGACGTCGCGGTAAGCGCTCCGACGGGGCACATACCCGACCCGGGGCGGATCTATCTTTTGTACCTCGACGCCACCGCAAGCGTGCGGGACATCGATTCGTACCTCTCTCCGGTAGGGACGTTCTCGAACAACTTCGGGCAAGGTATCGGCGCCGGCGGCGACTGGAACGGGGACGGAAACGTCGATCTCCTGGCCGCCGACCTGCACGACGGAGCCTGGGCCCTCTTCCTGAGCGGATGTCCGGCGCCGGCGGCAACTCCGCGCAACGGCAGTGGGCTCAACCCGCTCACCCTTTTCAACGTCGCGGGCCCGACCCTCGGCGCGACGTGGGACCTGGCGATCGATGCCTCGGGACACGCGCCGGGCGTGTTCTTGATCTACGTGGCCAATCAGCCCACCTCGGGGATCTTCCTCAGTATCGGCGAGCTTCTCTTCCAGCCCGCGGGCGGCGTCCCTCTCGTAGGTGCGGGCTCCCACGGCGGGGGCGTGGCGAACCACTCGTTCCCGGTTCCCGATTTGCCCGCGCTATGCGGCCGAGAGGCGACGGCTCAGGTGTTGATCCTCGGATCTCCGGGCCCCCGGCTAGGGAACGCCCTCGACGTCGTCCTGGGAAGGTGAAAGAGGTTGCGCCTACGGGCCGAGAGGCCACGGCGCAAAAAGGCCGATTCAGCTCGCCACGGACGTCGGTTCACGAACCGACGATTCATGTCCGCCGCGTCGGGCTCGGGGATCTTCTTCACCTAGGGCACGGTGTCGAGCAATCCTACGCCCGCATGAGCTGAGCCGGGGGCCAGGCGGACGTCGTCGCCCGGAAGCGCCAGCGGCTGCCACGTGGATGGAAAGATCGCCGGCTCCTTGCCGGAGTGCGCGCCGGCTTCGATGCACAGATAGAGGTTACCCTCGTGCATCACGTAGTCGCCCAGGTTGTAGATCGTCGGCGCCCCGCCTGCCCGGCTTGAGGTCGCGCTCCAGCGCTCGATCAGCAGGTAGTCGACATCGGCGGGCAAGCCCATGAAATCGTTGAACGTGACCGGGTTGACGGTCCCGCGGCTGTTACCGGTGGCCGTAATGTTGCCCACCGTACCGTTGAGGGCTCCACCCAGGCCGTTGACCAACTCGAGGCTGGGTTCGTCGAAGACGTTGTCGAGCAGCTCGATCGGATTGGTTTGTGCTCCGTTCACGCGGATCAGGTGGCCCGGATGCGTGGTGCCTGCGTAGATCTCGTCGCGTTGAAAGTCGAATTGCCGAAACACGTTTCGCTTGATCCGGTAGGCGGATACTCCGTCGGCATCGCCTCCCATGAAGCCTCCAAGGAAGCGGTATGAGCTGTAGAAATTGTTGCGGATCGTCATGCTGTCGCCGGCCACGTGGACGTCTCCGCGTTCCTGACCGAAGAAGCTGATCAGCGAGTTCGCCGAGCCGATGAACACGTTGTGGTGTATGGAGCTCCGGCCGTAGCGCACACCGATCTGGTTGCAGCTGTCTTGAAAAGCCTGGAAGGAGTCCTTCCAGTCGATGGCCGCGAGCGCGAACACGTTGTTGTTGATCTCGCAGCCGTCGCCGAGCTGCCCGACCTGCACGGCCTCGGTCCCGGTGCGCAGAATGCGGTTGTTCTCGATGTGCAGGTTGTTGAAGGAGTGTTGCGGAGCCGTTTGGGTGCTGCCGATGTAGAGCCCTTCGCTCCCGATGTCGTGGATGTAGTTGTCGTGGATGTAGACGTTGTTCATCGGCACCGTCCCATCGTCGTCGGTCTTGAGGGCCATGCCCGCGAAGCCGACCTCACGGATCTCGATGAACGACAGCTCGTAGTCGCTGGTGGGCGGATTCACGATGCCGACCGGCACCTGGCTCCCGACACCGATCCCCGAGTTCCCCGTACCGAACGAACGGAAATCGTCGTCGACGAGGATCCCGTAGGTCCCGCGGGTGTTGGTGTAGTCGTTGCCCCTGTGTCCGGGGAACGCGGCGTCCCCGGTCAGCGAGATCGGATCGTACTTGCCCGTCACGATCCAATTCGAACCGCCGCTGAGCGAGAACAGGTAGTAGTGATCTTGCCCACCCACGCGGACCCGGCCGTTGATGTTGGTGATGATCAGCGGTCTGTCGGGCGAACGCACCGGGAGGTTCCCGATGCGGATGAACTTGTATTCGCCGCCTTCGAGGTAGAGGCGGTCCAGCGTGTTCCAGTCGACGGCTGGATACGATGCCTGAATGTCGACCAGGTAGGTGCCCAGACCCAGGGGCGGAGCAGCGATCGTAAGGGTGAACTGAGGCACTCCCCACTCCCCGTCCGGATTCCGCGGCGAGGGCGGACCGACGTCTGCGATGACCGCCGCCACCCAGTCCACGGAGATCGAGCCGGTATTGTCATCGTAGTTGTCGATGTCGTCGTTGAAGAAGAGTTGAACTCCCTTCGTTCCCTGGGGAATGAGGATGTTCGTGCCCCCCCCGATGGCGAAGCGCGTTCCATCGGCCACGCCTCCGCGCCATTCACCCCCGAGAAGATTGTACGCCTGGTTGGGAAGCGGGCCCGAACCCGTCGTGGCCACGTCGCCTGCGGGTCCCGAACATCCGGAGAGGCCGAAGCGGCACCAGGATCCCGAGGCGGCGACACCGAGATTGCCGCCCAGACCCCTCAGGTTCATGACCGGCCCAGCTACGCCGCCCGTACCGAAGCCGTCGGGACGGCTGCGCGGGTCCATGGCCGGAATGGATCCGGACAGGGGAGGCGATTGTCGTAGACCCTGAGGAGCGCAAAGGCCCGCAAGGAGGACCACCATCGCAGAGACCGGTAGGATTCGCGCGCCTGCAAGCATCAACATGGGGTTTCTCTTCGTAGAGGCTGTCCGCGCCCATGTTACATCCGAACGGTGACCGGGACATCATCCAACCCCTCCCGCGCGTCTCTCACCGGGCGATCGGGCAGGATCGTCCTCCGGCGGGTCACTCGTCTCCCGCGTATCCCAATTCTCGCAGCGCCTCCACGAACTCCTCCGATCTCTCACCCGTATTGTCTTTGCGTGTGCCGAAGTCCTGGCGGGTCAGCAACGAGTCCAGGGTCGTCTCCAGGTCCTGCACGACGTCGGGGTGGAGGTCCGCAACGTCCCAACCTTCTCCACGATCCTCAAGATCGAACAGGGAGGCCGGATGACCTGGTTTGCGCACCAGTTTCCATCGATCCTCGAACAGCGCATGACGCCTCCCCGAGAGTGACGGAACGCAAAGCACTCGGTCCGTCTGCTGGGTGAGTACGTGGGTGCGCTCGAAACGACTGGACAGAATGTCCTCCCCTTCGGCCTGCTCGATGAAGACCCATCGCGCTCCTCCGGGAATGCGTGCTAGCACCGTCGGCATCAGGTCGACGAGCGACACCAGTGGTTCGAGCCGCCGCGGTTGGGCCAGGATTCCGTCTGGAAAGCGCAGGATCAGAGGTACGAAAACATTGACGTCGATGATCGTCGCGTGGCCCAGCCAACCGTGCTCGCCCAGGGCTTGGCCGTGGTCACCGGCGAACGCGATGATCGAACGCTCCCACAGGCCCCGCTCGCGCAGCTTGGCCAAGATCCTTCCAACACAGTCATCCAAGTAGCGAACGTCCCCGTCGTAGCGGTTGAAAGCATCGCGAATCTCCGCCGCGTCGAAGTCGGGCTCTTCTTCATTCAGGAAGCGCTTTAACTCGGAAGTTTTCTGCCCCTTGAAAGCCATCGCGACGGCAGCTCGGTCGACGCCGCAGGAGGCGATCCAGTCGTCCAGGTCCGAATCCGCGGTGAACATCGAAGCGTACGGCTCCGGAGGTCGGTTCGGGTCGTGTGGCTCCCAGAAGTGCACCCACAAGAAGAACGGGCGTTGCAGATCGACCTGGTCGAGCCACGCGAGCACCTCGTCGGTCGTCTGCTTTCCCTTGCGAACTCGCTTCTTCGGGCCATCGAACTCGCCAAAGCCCGCCCCGATGCCCGTCTGCTCCGACACCGGAGCGGAACTGACGAAGGCGGCCGTGCGGTAGCCTTCGGCGGCGAGGATCTGGGCAACCGACCGCCGCCCCTCCGCCGGCTGGAACGGAGAACGGGCCGCCATGTGGTTGGACGTCATTCCATGCTGGTGAGCGTAGAGCCCCGTGAGCATCGTCAAGTGCGAGGGCAGTGTCGTCGCCATGGACGCGACGGCTCGTTCGAAGACGACGCTCTCGTTTGCGAACGCGTCGATGTTGGGCGACGTTTCGCGAAAATAGCCATAACAACCCAAGTGGTCGCGTCTAAGCGAGTCGCCGGTGATCAGGATGACCGGCGGGGAGTCGTCGAGAACCGCTGCGAACGACTTTCCGAGACTGTGTTCCCCGCATGCGGAGAGCCCGCACAGCAACACGGACACCCCTCCCAACGGCATACGACTACGCACCGCAACAGCTTAGTGGATGGTCCAAGGAGGGGTTGTTTTTTCGGATACAAGTCGATCATCGGAGATCGGCTTCGCACTCGTCATCCGAAGGCGCAGGAGGCCGAGGCATCGATCACTTTCAACATCCTGAACCGGATGTTCGAGCCAGGTCGGCCAGCAAAGGAGCCGATCGGACTTTGAGATCGTGGGAGTGGTGCCGGCCTGTTCCTGATGGGTGCACCTACACCGCTCGTCCGGGGGTATAGGCAGCGCTCCGTGTTGCCAACTCTTCGCAACGCGAACCAGTCGACCGGCAGCACCCAACGCGGGTCACGCACAGGCTCACACCCAAAAGGAAACCTGGATGGCAGCGAAGCAGGCCAGGAAGAGCCAGCGTGTCACTGCGTCGATGCGCGCGACGGCTTCCTCCTTGCCCAGGTTCTTGAGCCTCAGGCAAAGCATGACCTTGAGAAAGGCCAAGAAGACCAGCGCCAGAGAATTGAAAACGAAGTAATCGATCCGTGTCAGGTAGGAGATCGGAGGCAGGTACTGACCCAGACCGAAGAGAAACGCGATCAGGGTGAGGCACGCGGTCGTCGCGACCCGAACCTGGACCCCCGACTCCGTCCATCCAATCCAGAACGCGGCCAGGGCCATGCACATGATCAGAGTCAGGGGCGCGATCACCTTCAAGCCGTAATAGAGCCCGTGCCGTTGCGCCGGGTATTCGTAGTCGACGCGAGCCAACTCGACGCCCTCCGGCCCCCCATCGGTTTCTACCAGGAGCGTGCTCAGGCGTGCCTGCGGGGGACCGATCTCCCAGCCCGGGATCGTGAAGTCCGGGTCACGCCCGATCCCATCGACCGCTAACTTCACCTCGTCGGGCCCGTAGCTCAGGGACACGACGGAGATCGGAAGCACCTGGTGGTCCAACGGAAACTCGCGCATGTCGAGCGGGGCGGAGAAGGTCCCGTAGAAGCGCTGGCGATACTTCACCCCACCGTTGGGCGAGACGGTGAAGACCTTGGGCAGGCGCTTCACCGTGCTGCGGTCGTTGTAGAGCATCAGGTCCGGCGTCCACAGCTCCTCGATGCCGAGTTGACGGTGCTCGAGCGAGGCGTTCGGGTCTTTGAGCGCGAGTCGCGAGTCCTTCCACTCGAGAATGACGAACATGTCCACGGTGAAGGCCTGCGTCAGGTCGTCGATGGCCTCGATGTCCAGGGTGTAGATCCCGATATGCACCTCGGTGGGTACGCCATCGGGGTCCGGTCGCGTCATACGAGTGCTGTCCGACGTGAATCCCTGCCCGGCATGACGGCCGCCGTCCTCCTGGCACGGCGGGTGCACCATCCCACCGGACGCGAGCGCGACACCGAGCAATCCGGAAGTGAGGAGCATGCTCTGCGGGAATTATGGAAGAGGCGTTCTTGGTTCCCCAAGACGAACGGCGCGGGCACCCTTGCCGACGGCGAGCGTACGTTAGCCCTGCCGGTCGACAACGGCAAGGGCGAAGCACGGGGCCACGGAGCGGCGCGGCGACTCAGCGAGACAAGTCCCAGGCGACCTACGTGAAACGCAACCACAACCCGCCTCGTCGCTGACAACGGTCGCGAAGGGCAGTCCTCGCGGAATCTTCCTGTTATCTCTCGGTTTCGCTCGCCGCCCGCAGGGCGAGGCCAAGGGGCGCAGGATCGCTCGCGCCTGACGCCTATCGGTGATCGGTGAGCGATCGCCGATAGGCGCGCGCCGCACCGAGGGTGCCGAACGGAATCTGCGTAGATGTTTTTTTCAAAAAGACCGCGCAGGTCTGAGAGAAATGCCCACTTGCGAGTGTGTACCAAGAAAAGTTCGGCTTCGCGCCGGGTCGCAATACGGCATGGAGCAATGATCACGATCGGAGCATAGAACGATGATGTCGCAGGCATCGGGCACTCCTGGAGGGCTCGCGGGAGTCATCCTCGTTCTGGCGGTAGTCCTGATGGCCACTCTCGTCCTCCTCGGTGAAGGCAGAGAAGGTGAGACGGAGCTTTCTGTTCCTTCCTCCTCCTCGACTTCGAGTTCGGCCGACCAGTTGGACGACCTGCAATCCTCACGCAGGATCCGATCCACGAGCGAATCCGCGTTGCAAGAGCTCGAAGCCCGAGTCGTTCACGCCGCAGAGCCCCATGGAGGCAGAATCGTCGGTCGCGTTTCCGACCAGAACGGAAACGACCTGGTAAATGGCGAGGGAATCGAGATCACGCTACGCCAAGAAAATTGCATCCTGCACAGGACTCGCCTCGATGCCTCGGGCCGCTTCGAATTCGAGAAGGTCGTCCCCGGAAACTGGAGAATTCACGTCGAGAAAGAGTCGTTGCCCGCGGGTTATCTCTCTCCATGGCATCGCAGGCAGCAAAGCCACGTAGGCAAACAGATTGGTTTGGTGGCCGAAGTCATGCGGCTTCGGGACGGTGAGACCGAGCACGTTCGGCTCGGGGTATTCCAGGCGGCACGCGTTCAGGGCACGGTGTTTAGCCCTGACGGCCCCTTCGAAAAAGTATTCGTTCGCATGCAATCCGTCGCCCCGGGGTTACAGGGTCTGTCCCACAACGCGCAAACGGATTGGAACGGAGGCTTTTCGATGTCGGTCTATCCGGGGAAGTTTCGTTCCCTCTTCGCCTTGACCGACGCACTTCCCGAGGTGCATCGCGATGCGATACATCCCACGCCCAGGACGTTCGAATTCGAGGCCGGACGAACCTACGAGTTGAAACCCTTTCGCTTCGGCCCGCAAGGTGTGGCCGCCGTCGAAGGTCGGGTTCTGGGCCAGGACGGAGAGCCATACGAAGGGCTCTCCGTGATTTGCTACCTCGACGAAGAGGCAAGCCCCGGTGAAGCGTCGCACACATGGGGCTCCAAGATTGGATCGACGACGACGGACGTGGGTGGTCGCTATCGTTTCGAAGGACTTCCGTCGCGCGATGTGCGCCTCACCATCGCCCCTTTTGGCTACATTCCCAGCCGCAAGGCGCGTGACAACGCATTGGCCACCTTCGTCGATCCGATCGCCGTCGGCTTGCGCACCGTTACCGAGACCGTCCAGCTCGATGATCGCATCGCGGTTCGCAATCACCCCTTTGTCTACCGCGCGCGCCTTACACGAGAGCGCCAGAAGTTCAACGGCCTGCGCGTGCACGTCCGTCCCGTCCTCGACGAGGTCGACCGACTGGCCCTCGCCGAACACGACATCCGGGATCTCTCACGCGTCCATCGCAGCCGCTGGCCTGAGCTCGTAGAAGACGAACGCATCCGTCACCTCTTCTACGGACCGCGCAAGTGGCTCTTCACCGGCGCCAGCATCAACATCAGCAAGGACGGCATCATCGAGTGGTCCTGTGTCACGCCTCACCCGAAGGTCGCCATCGAGATTTCGAGTCGGGGAGAAGCCATCGATTCCATCGAATTGACCCCCGCACCGGATCAGGTGATCGATGGCGGCGAGATCGAGATTCGAGACTAGCAGTCTTGAAGGCTATGGTTCTTGGGAAATGTTCCCGTGATAGGCTCCGG
>NYUD01000028.1 GCA_002683825.1 Planctomycetota bacterium | reverse complement strand
CTGATGCTGTACGTACCCGACGAGAGGTAGGTGTGTGTGGGACTCGCTTGCGTCGAGCTTTCTCCGTCACCGAAGTCCCAGGAGTACGTCAGTGCGTTTCCGGAGGAAAAATCCTGGAAGGAGACGGTGTGCGGGGCGACACCGGCCGTCGGCGTGCCCGTGAAGGACGCTGAGGGAGGCGGTTCGAGCACGGTGACGTGATTGGTCTTCGTTATATCGTCGAGTCCGCCCGGTCCGTTGACCATCAGGCTGACGGTATAGGTGCCCGGGTCACTGTAGACATGACCGGGACTTTGCGCCGTCGAGTTCATCGTGTCCCCGAAACTCCAGGAGTGACCGGTGACCGATCCCGTCGACTGATCGGTGAAGTTGACGGCCAAGGGGGCGACACCGGTGAGAGGCGTTCCGGTGAAGTCCACGACGGGAGCCGGCACGCCGACGACGACGTAGTTCGATTCGACCTGCGAATCGCTACCCCCGGGGCCCGTGGCGATCAGGATGAGCGTGTATGTTCCCGGGGCGACATAGGTGTGGCCGGGACTCTGCATGCTTGAAGTCCCACCGTCTCCGAAGTTCCAGGCCCAGCTGGTTACGCTCCCTGTGCTCGTGTCGGTAAATGCAACCGTCAGAGGAGAGACCCCCGTCAAAGGCGTTCCTGTGAAGGCTGCGACCGGCGCCGGAGTGAGGACGGTGATGTAGTCCGTCTTGGTGATGCCGTCCGTTCCATGGGCTCCGGAAATATCCAGGGTGACGGTGTATATACCTGGATTGCTGTAGACGTGGTTGGGACTTTGCTGAGTGGAAGCGGAGCCATCGCCGAAGGCCCAGACATGGCTTGTGACATCGCCCGTCGAAAGACCCGTGAATTGCACGGACAGAGGCGCGAGACCGCCGGTCGGCGCCGCGGAAAACTCCGCGACCGGAGCAGGTACGTCGATGACCACGTAGTCGGCTTTGGTGATGGAATGCACGCCGCCGGGCCCGGACGTGGACAGGCTGACCGAGTACGTTCCGGGAGTGGAATATGTGTGCGACGGGTTGGCGAGGTTCGAGGTGGCCCTGTCACCGAAGTTCCATGCCCAGCCCGTCACAGCGCCGACCGATGTGTCGCTGAAGGAGACGGTCGTGGGCGCCGCGCCGGTCAAGGGAGTGCCTACAAAGTCGCTCAGAGGCGGCGGTTCGAGCACGGTGATGTAGCCGAGCTTGGTTTCGGTGTCCGATCCGCCGGACCCCGAACAGCTGAGGGAGACGGTGTACGTTCCGGCAGCAGCAAAGGTGTGAAGCGGTTCAACAAGATCCGAGGTTTCTCCATCTCCGAAGCTCCATGCGTGCTCCGTTGCGCCTCCGCTGCTGAAATTCGTGAAGGAGACCGTGTGCGGCGCGACCCCCAGCCGGGGTGCGCCTGAGAACTCGGCACTTGGCGATTGTGCGGACGCTAATGCGCCCAGCCCGACACCGGACAAACAGAGTGCCGTGATGCGAAGAGCACCGAAGGTAAAAGACAAGAATTCCCTCCTCGGGAGAGTGACGATCAGGGATGGAGTGCGTGATGCCGGCCCCGCGCCAGGGCGCGCGGAGCCGGAAAAGTGCGGTGCATGCCCCGTGCCAACGACGAAAAAAACGTAGCTCGGCCAGGACGGCACGCTGACGCGGGTTCGGGGAGTCACTTGCTCTGCGGGCCGTCCCGCTTTGAAACACTCGCCCGGCTCACTCGCGTCTCAAAAAGACACACGTGATCCTCGGACTTGCACGGAACCGGCTTGTCCTCTTCCGTCTTCGGTGGGCACGGGCCCGGCTACAGGTGCGAGTAGACCGGCAGTTGCAGCCGAGACCGAGACTCCCACGTCACCGGGACAGCGAAGGGGGCGTCGACTCCCGCAGCTGCGCCGGAGCCATGCCGGGGTGTCACGACGGTGATCACGGCGATGCGTCCGCTTTCGCAAGCCGGGCAGATTCTGCGGATCGGGGGGGGCGCCCCCCCCATCCGGAACGGGTCGGAGAGGACTTTGCTACCGGCGGTGCTACCCTATCGGGTATGGGTCGAGAACGCAGCCGCGGGGCGAAACGGGTTCTCCTCGTCGACGACGATCCGGACGTCCACGCCTTGATTCGATTCCATCTCGAGCTCGATGGATTCGAGGTCGTCGTTGCGGTCGACGGCGACCGAGCGCTGGAGCTGGTCCGGCTGGAGGAACCCGACCTGGTGCTCCTGGACCTCACGCTACCGGGTCTCGGAGGAATCGAAGTTCTCACGGCTCTCAAGGCGGACGAAGCCACGGAGCGAATCCCCGTTTTCTTGCTCACCGCGCGAACGGCTCCCGAGGATGAGCGGGCCGCCGCCGAGGCCGGGGCGGCGGGTTACCTCACGAAGCCCTTCGACCCACGGGAACTCACCCGGCGTCTCGCGGACTTCCTTCGAGAGGACGGGGAGCTTTCGGCAGGGTGACGCGAAACGCGGCCCCTGACACAACTCGCTTGAGAATTCGATGTAGCTGCCTTGTAGGAAACGATCTCGTGGACCGTCGCCAGGCCCTGACCCACCACGAGCCCCGTCACGGAATAGATTTCTCTCAAGGATGGCCGGGGCACTTCCCGACCAACCCCGGATAATGAAGAAACGCTCCTTCCTCAATCTGTACGTGCCCCTCCTGCTGGGCCTTACCCTCACGAACTGCGCCAGCGACGCGCCGCTCCTCCTTGCCTTTCCCGAGGGGGCGGACCCCGTCGAGACCATGTACGCCGCGGCCGAGATCCTCCAGGAACGCGAGGAGCACTCCGCCGGTCAGGTGATGGTCCAGCACCTGTTGGTGGGCGTAGGCTTTGGCTTCGCCGATCGCCTACCGATCGACGCCGAAACACGCGCGGCCGAGATCCTCCAGGAGCTCGCTGCCGCAAACGGCGCGAACTTCAGCGCGCTCGTCACGAAGTACACCGACGCCAAGGTCCCGGGCATCTACACAATGACCGCCCTGGACCATGCCGACGTCTATTCTGATCTCTATCCGCGCAAGCATATGGTTCCGGCCTTCGGCAACGCCGCCTGGAGGTTGCGCGTGGGCGAGATCGGCATCGCGCCCTATGACCCACCGCCGCCGGCGGGCAAGGGAACGTCAAGGTTCGGCATCCACATCATCAAGCGACTGCTGTAACGCACGCGTCGGTCCCGCCACGCGTGCCTTCCCGTTCCAGCGCCGTACGCGACGGACGCGTTCGGTGCGACGTGCGAGTGCTCCGCTCTTGAGGGAAGCGAAAGGTCTCGGGCAGGCAGGGTGCAAGAAGGCCCGTCTGAGAACGAGGGGGGCATGGCTTGCACCGTACGTGGATTCTCGAGACGAATCGTCGCCCGTACACTTCGCTTCGCCCCCGAAAGAGACCTCACCTTCGAGTCGACGCTCCCCCCGGGCCAATCGAAAGGGGGGCCGCCCGACCGAGGTCGGGCGGCCCCCCTGTAGGAAGCCTATCCAGAACGCAGCTCTCTAATTGATGACTGCCGTGGATGTACTCACGGAAACGTTTCCGTTGGCATCCATGGTGGTCAGTGTCGCGGTGAAGGTACCAGGAGCACCATAATTGTGCAGGATCTGGAAGGGAGGCAAATTGGTGTTAACCGCGCTACCATCCCCGAAGTCCAGTTCCGCGCTAACGGCAACACCATTCGTGTTACGCGTACGAATTCGGCCTACGTTACCCCCTCGGGCCTGTAGACGTACTTCGGACAGGAAGGGGTCGACCACGATCGTCTGCGACGAGTTGCTCGAACCACCGAGGTTCTCCACCGTCAGCGTCGCCGTGAAGGTGCCCGCAGCGAGATAGGCATGGGTCATGCTCAACGGTGCCGCCGGCGCTCCCATCGAAGTGACGAGCGGAGACCCGTCGCCGAAGTTCAACGTGCGCGAGGAGATGGTGCCCGACGAGCTGTCGGTAAAGGCCACCGTCAACGGTTGCACGCCCGTGGCCGGCGTCACGCCGCCCGCTAACGCGGTCAACGTGGCCACCGGAGCCGGAGGAGCGGTTACCGTGATGAGCGCCGAGGTCGTATCCATTCCACCGCCCATTCCAACCACCGTCAGCGTGACGGTGTACTGCCCCGGCAATGAGGGCAGCGCGAAGATGTGGCTGGGGTTCGTCGCCAGCACGTAGGTTTCCGCCGCAGTGCCGTCACCCCAGTCCCAGGTGCGCGACGTGATGGAAGCGCCCGGTCCCGATGCGAGATCGGAGACATCCTGGAAGCTAACCGTCAACGGTGCAAGACCCGTAGTGGAACTGGGAACGAAAGCCGCTACCGGCGGATCGAAGGGAGCCATCCCGATGACGTCGAAGCTGGTGTCATCCGTGAACAGGGCGGAAGTTCCACCCGGGCCGCTGGCAACCACGCTGGCCGTGAATGTTCCGGCCGTCGCGAAGACATGCGACACGGGGTTACCGGTACCGATTTGGCCATCACCGAACTCCCACGTGAAGCCCGTGGCCGGGCCCACATTGATGCCGTCTGCGGGCACTACCACCGCCGTGAATAACACGGTTCTCATCGCCTCGGGATCATTCAAATCGAAAGGACCGGCGAGATTGGTCGTGATTTCCGCCACCGCGGGGCCGGGAGGAGCAGGGGCTCCCACTTCCGTGAGCGGAGGGATGGGGAACTGCGGCGGAGCCATGGCGATATTGCCCGGAGTCAGGAAATCATTAGGCCCGAAGGGGAAGAAGCTGAACGGCTGGTTCAAGAGACCTTCCTGGGCCGTACCGACGTTTTCGCCCACCGTGTTGGTGAACCTATCGAGGAAACCGATGGGGTCGAGGCCGGAGAGCGGGAACGGATTCAGTTGGAATCCCTTGCCCGTATTCGGATCGGTACCCGTTCCGAGCTCCTGACCCAAAACCGAGGGGGACACGGGGGCGAGTTCGCCGTGGCCACCGGTGCCGAGACGACGGTCGAGGAGCCAGGGGGCGCCGGTGAAGATATGCGGCTGCGCCCAGGCACCCATGTCGACTTCGCTCATCTCCGGGTGGCCGAAGCCCACCGGGGTGAGGTACTCGCCCCATGTGGCGAGGTTGCCACTCTTGTCGAGCACGACGATGGATTCCACACCGGGCGTGTCGTCGCCAGTGCCGAGGAGCCCATCGGGGCCCGCACCGGCGCGGTCTGCCGTTTTCCTGCGCGAGCGACCGATCATCTCGCGACAGTTCGGAGTCAACAAGGAGATATTCTCGTCGATCGTAAGGCCGCCCCGGGGGCAGGGGCTCACCATTTGCCCGCCGATGGGGCCGTCGTCTCCCAGGAACGTTCCGGGGTCGTCAGCAGTGCCGAGAATCCCGTCGGGTCCCGGATCCAAGCCACCATCGTCGAGACCGTTCGGACCGAAGCCCGTCGGGTCGGGGATCAGGGCGCCCGCGTTCAACAAGTTCGGGCAGGGTGCCCTCTTGGCGTTGACGCCCGCGAACGGCGGATCGATGAAGTCGACGTCGAAGTTGATCTTGAAGGCTCCGCCCGCGTGCGGCGCAACGCCAACGGCTTGAGTGGTGATGTTTCCGACGGTCGTACCGAAGAGACGTTCCGTATTTTCGCCGGTCTCCGGATCGATGTGCAGGGAAAAACAATCAATCTCCGCACTCCGCGTCGTGTTGAAGCCGATGTAGAGGCACTTCACTCGCAGGTTGGCGTAGTTGGGCGCGTCCCATTCGACTTCTTCCCAGGTCAGGTAATCGGGCTGGGTCGGGTCGAGAACGGTGTCCGTGAAGAGCGCGTCCTGGACGGCAAATGTGTGGCAGGAGAGGAATTGGGCACCGCCGATTTCTTCGAAGTTACCGGCGGCGATGATGTTGTCGCCCACCATGAGGGGAGCGAACCTCGTTGAATCCGCAACGGTAACGGAGACGCCATTGGGACGGTTGGTTTGCGGGGCAAACGGATCGCCCGCGCCGGTCGTAGCATCCGCACCGTCCAGGGTGCTGGGGATTGCGGCCGGATAACCGGTCACGAACACGACCGTGTAATTGTCCGGATCGCCTCCGAAACGGACATCGGGGCTGCAGTTCTCGGCGCCGGGAAGACATCCCAGACCCTGCTGCTTCGAGTGACGGGCAGGGGGGTCGTTGAAGCGGACCATCTTGCCGGTGCTCGGATCGCCTACTACCCCGTTGACCATCAAATAGCCGTCCGTGTGGTCGATGTAGGTCACCTGACCCTGCATTTCCTCCGTGTTCTTGTCGATGTAGAGTTCGCCGGCGATGTAGTTGCCGAAGACGGAGCGGTTGGCGATGGCGGTTCCGATACCCGTAAAGCCGCCGTCATAATCGTTTGTGGCCAGCCCGCTTTTGCCCAGCGTCTTCGCAGGCTCCGGGGCCTGGTCGAAGAGCTGCCAAAGCGTCAAGCGGTTCGCCGGCAGGTCCATCAAGAGGTTTTCGGGGATGATGACCCTGACACCGGCAATGGTGATCGTTCCGCCGGACCAGAAGTAGTTCGGGTCGTCGATGGTCATCTCATCGATCGAGCCGGCGATGCCGAGGCCGACACCTGTAACGGGGAATCGAGCCGCCAAGTTGCCGGTCTGGGCGGAGGTAGTACCGTCTTGACCGGCTACAGGGAGAGCCTGGGACACGAACAGAACCGTGCATAGCACGGTCCACATAAATGTTTTCATGGAGATAGCCTTGGGGAAAAACAACTTGGAAGTTGCGCATTTAGTGACGAGCACAAGACAAAGCAACTCACGTGCCAATCAGCGAACGCCTTTGTTACGGCATTGAGAGGGGGTATTGCGTTCCTGCAAGACCCCTCTCGACTCTCATTTCGGGAACCGTCTCAAGCTGAGATCGTTCCGCAGAAGGCCACGGTTCATGGCTTCGGCGACAGCGCCTGAAAGTTGCGCGCGGGTGAGATCGGCAGCGCGCCCTTTGACGCGCCGGCGCCGGTGGGCAGGGCAACGTCGAAGTCCGCCATCCACATCGTCAAGCGACTGTAGTGACGCGCGCGTCGGTCCCGCCACGCGTGCCTTCCCGTTCCAGCGCCGTGTGCGACCGACGCGTTCGATGCGGCGAGGGAGTGCTCCGCTCTTGATGGAGGTGAAAGGTCTGCGCCGGGCCGAGTGCAAGAAGGCTCGCCAGAAACCGAGGGGGAGGGGCATGGCTTGCACCGTACGCGGGTTTTCGAAACGAATCGTCGCCCGTACACTTCGCTTCGCCCCCGAAAGAGACCTCACCTTCGAGTCGACGCTCCCCCCTGTAGGAAGCCTATCCAGAACGCAGCTCTCTAATTGATGACTGCCGTGGATGTACTCACG
>NYUD01000027.1 GCA_002683825.1 Planctomycetota bacterium | reverse complement strand
GGGCCATTGGATGACGTGCACGAAGTCGATCGCGGAGGATGGACTTGTATCTGAAGAACGCGTTCTCGACGGTTCCTTGACGATGGTAGCCAGACACCTTCTTCCACTGTCGTCTCCCGATCTTCGCCACTTTCCGGATCGTTCGATCGCGCATGATCGACCGATGGCCACGACCGGACACGACAGCATTCTTCGTTGGGGGAACGACTACCTTTTCGCCCCGTGCCAGAGCGGCATCGTAAATCGCGATCGTGTCGTAAGCGGGTTCGGCTGTGATGCACGCGACCTTACCTGCAACTTGCTCGATGAGGTCGAGCCCGGTCCTGGCGTCGTCAACATTGCTGTCCGTCAGAACCTGCGCGACGATCACACCACAACGATCGACCCCGAGATGGAGCTTCTTCCAGCCGCGTTTTCCCTTTCCTCTATAGTTTCACGGTCGCCCACTGCCCTTCTCCAATGAAAGGGTGATGTAGCGGGACCCCATCCCTCGTGGCGGTGACTCTTACGAAAAACTTCGTGCTTTCCCGGGTGAGCACGAATTCTTTCGTGTAGTCTCTGGCCGATGTCCAACCGAAGCAACGGTCGCAAGCCACCGAGCGGCCTGAGAACCAAGCATCGTCCATCGAGAAACCATCATGACTAAATCGCCCGTCACCCTGCTGCTGGCCTCACTCGTCTTGGCCACCGCCGCCCCGAACGCATTCGCCCAGAAGCTGGACCCGAACGATCGCATCGGCAGCAAAATCGACATGTGTGAGGAGATGCGGTTCGAGCGCATCTCGGGGCTCCTCGAGGCCGGCAAGCTGACGGAGAAGCAGGCCTACGAACGGTGGAAGCGCATCACCTCCGACAAGGTCGCAGTGAAGGCGCTGCTCGACAGCGCGGCCAAGGACGTCGAACTGACCTCCGCACAGGTGGACAAGCTCATGCCGATCCTCGACATGTCATTTGTCGCCAAGCCGTTGGAAGGGCGTCCGCACATCGGCGAGTTCGGCGTCAACAAGACGCTGCCGCCGGGCACGCTCAAGGACAACGAGATCGCTCAGGAGAATCGCAACAAGATCTTCGAGCGCCTCCTCGCGGCAAACAAGCGTGGAGAGATCTACGACTACGATGTCTCGTCGATCATGCTGGCTCTGTACACGGGCTGGGACTGGCGCGAGCACACTCCCGAGCAGGAGTACGACTACAACAGCGCGATCACGCCCCGCTGGCTCCAGGCCGAAGAGGGCGGCTTCATGCGCAAGGACTCGATCATCGCAGGCTACGCACGGAAGCGGGCCGACAAGGCGAGCGGCGGTGACCGCTACGGCTATGGCCAGGCCGCGTTGAAGATCGAGGATCCCGCGGCGTGGCACAAGGCGCTCGGCAAGCCGATCTACTCCGGCCCACAGCCCGGCGAGAAGCTGCCTCCTTTCAAGGCCATCGCGCTATCCGGTGCGCTCAAAGGTAAGGAGTTCGACGCCGCCGCCCTCGCGGGAGGTGAGCTCCACCTGCTCATCTTCGCCAAGGAAGCCCGCACATTCGGGCGGTTCCTCGCTGACCTCGCCCGCCAACTCGAGACCATCGAGAGCAGTTCGGAACGGAAATGGGAGATGTCTTTCATCGTCGTCAACGATGACCCGAACGACGTGGAGAAGAAGTTCGAAGGGGTCAAACGACGACTCCCCGACTTCGTGAGGGCCGGACTGTCGAAGGACGGCTCGGACGGCCCGCCGGCTTACGGTCTCGACCGCACGCTAACGGCCACGGTTATCGTCGCGAAGGGCGGCGAAGTCGTGCACAACCTGCCCTACGCGAGCGACGCCTTCTACTCACAGCCACACATCCTCGGCGCCCTCGCCAGCGCCATGGGCGTAGACCACGACGCCTTGCGCAAGCTCATCGCCGACACTCCCGGTGACCAGGCCACGGCCGTCGCTCGCGGCCGCATGACGGCCGAGCAGCAGGCCTTCCGCGACGAGCTCGCACGAAGGACCCGAGCCGGTGAGATCACAAGAGAGGAGGCCGAGAAGCTCTACCGTGAGAAGTTCGGCGATGGAATGGGCCGCGGGGAGCGCCGACCGCAGCGCGAGAAGTCGAAGGCCCCCATCAACACGAAGTGTCCCGTGACCGGCAAGGCCGTCAAGGCTGACTCCCCGACCACCCAGTTCCGTGGCCGTACCGTCGCGCTGTGCTGCAATAACTGCAAGGCCAAGTTCGAGGCCGATCCGGGCAAGTACGCGGAGACGCTCCTCCGCAAATAGTCCTGCGAGCGGAACGCGACCACATGAAGCCCGTCACAGCACTGCTCGGCACAGGGTTTACTCTCGCTTCTCTTCTGGGTGCCACCCACGGTGGCCCCCGCTCCCCCGCGCTCCCGCAGGCGCCCTCTTCAGACGACGGCCACGCGAGGGCCATCATCGACTTCGAGAACGACCTGATCCCTCTGTTCACCAAGGTCGGATGCAATACTGGGGGATGTCACGGTGCGGCGATCGGTCGCGGCGGCTTCCACCTGTCGCTGCTCGGGGGCAATCCCAGCAAGGACTACGAGACCATCGTTCACGAGTTCAGCGGACGACGGATCAACCTCACCCGCCACGACGAGAGCCTTTTGCTCACCAAGCCGACCGGCATCGTCTCCCACGGCGGCAAGCAGATCCTGTCCGAGGACGGGGAAGGGGCCACGGTCCTCCGGTCGTGGATCGAGCAGGGCGCGCCATTCACGAAACAGCGCGAACTGAAGTCGCTGACCATCACTCCGCAAGTACAGGCGCTCGAGGCGGTCGACTCCTCCGTGTCGTTGAAGGCCACAGCGCGCTATGTGGACGGCAGCGAACGCGACGTGACCCGCTGGACGGTCTTCGAGGCCGAAGATGCATCGGCCGTCTCGATCGACGAACACCTTGCGCATGCCACCGTCAAACGCCGCGGCCGCCACATCATCGTCGCGCGCTACCTCGACCAGGTCATTCCCATCGAGCTGTTCGTTCCGCTCGGAGACGAAGCGGTCGATCTCTCTCTGGAACCACGCCACTCCTTCATTGACGACGAGATCCTGCGTACGCTCGAGGACTTGCGCGTCCGGCCCTCGGCGATGGCTGACGACGCGACGTTTCATCGCCGTGTGGTCCTGGACCTCACGGGGCGGCTCCCAACGCCAGAGGAAGTGGACTCCTACGTCGCGAACGGAGCCTCCAAGAAACGCGAACAGCTCGTCGACCGCCTGCTCGCTACGGACGCCTTTGTCGATCTGTGGGCAATGCGCCTGGGACGACTGCTTCGACTGCGCAGCCAGCAAGACAAGAACAAGGCAACTATCACCCCGAAGGCCGTCCGTACCTACCATGCCTGGATCTCGGATGGGCTGCGGAAGGGAACTGGTTACGACGAGCTCGCGCGGGCGCTGCTGACCGGGACCGGCAACACTGAGGAGGTCGGCCCAGCAGGTTTCTACAACTCCACCGAAGATCCTCTTCTTCAGACCGAGTTCATGACCGAGGTCTTTCTCGGAACTCGCATGCGCTGCGCCAACTGTCACAACCACCCGCTGGACAAATGGACGCAGGATGACTTCCACGGCCTGACCGCGATATTCGCGAAGGTCACTCGCGGCACAACGGTGAGCCTCAGTCCCCTGGGCAAGGCGATCCACCCGCAAACCGGACAGCCCGCGCGGATGCGAGTGCCGGGTGAACGCTTCCTTCCCGAAGACCTGAAGGACGGACGAGCCGCACTCGCCGAATGGGTCACGTCTAAGGAGAACTCCTACTTCGCCAAGGCCATCGTCAACCGTCTCTGGCAGACCATGATGGGTCGCGGCCTAGTCGAGCCGGTCGACGACTTCCGGGCCACCAATCCGGCGACTCATCCGGCGCTCCTGGATCGCCTGGCGCGCGACTTTGTCGCAAACGGCTTCGACCTGCGCCACACGCTGAAGGAAATCGCGATGAGCGCCGTATACGCTCGCAGCAGTAAGGCGACGCCCTCGAACGCCTGCGACGATCGCTACTACTCCCACACGATCAAGAGACCGCTGGAGCCCGCCGTGCTGGCCGATGCCATCTCCGATGTGACTGGTGTGTCCGATCGCTATGGAGACGAGCCACTCGGCACGCGAGCGGTCCAACTCTCCGACGCCAGCATCCGGAGCGATGCTCTCGACATCCTCGGGCGCTGCGCGCGCGGGGGATCCTGTGAAGGCGCGCCAGCGCCGACGGGTGCGCTTCCTCGCAAGCTGCATCTGTTCAACGGAGAGCTGCTGAACGCGCGCATCTCCAATCCGGATAGCCGACTACAGACGATGCTGCGCGCCGGCACCGCCCCGCAAGACATCGTGCGCGAACACTATCGCATCGCCCTCGGGCGACGACCGAGTTCGGACGAAGCGGCGTTCTGGCAAGAGCAGGTCGCACGGGCGACCTCGAACGACGAGCGCAGCGCCGCGCTCGAAGACTTCGTCTGGGGCCTCCTGTCGTGCAGCGAGTTCCAAACCAACCACTGAAAGCGAGGGTATCGATGAACCATAAACGCGAGAATGGATTCGGTCGACGCGAGTTCCTGCGCCGCTCCGCCGCCGGGTTGGGCGGACTGACCCTGGGCACCAGCCTGTTTGCGAAGACCCATTCCGGGCTGCTCCTGCCCGACGTCCCGGCGGGGCGTCCTGGCAAGGCCCGTGCCTGCATCCTGATCTGGCTGGACGGTGGCGCGAGCCACCTCGATACCTTCGACCCCAAGCCGGACGCGCCGGCCGAGGTCCGCGGCCCCTTCGATTCGATAGAGACCAAGGTGCCCGGCGTACGGATAAACGAGCACATGCCGCGAACCGCCGCCATGCTCGACAAGATCGCCGTCGTGCGCTCGATGACCTCATCTTTCGGCGTGCACAACTTCGGAGTCCAGTACGTCATGACGGGCCACAAGCCGACGCCGGCCATCGAGTATGCGACGATCGGCTCCGTTGTCGCCCACGTGCGCTCGGTGGTCCAAAAACGAGACCTCGGCGTGCTCCCTTCCAACATTGCGATCCCCGACCTGGTCTCGCGGGACAGCGCCGCCATCGGTGAGGGCTTCCTGCCTTCCACCGCCAGCCCATTCGCCCTCGGCAGCGATCCGGGTCGCCACGACTTCGAGGTGCGCGACCTCGATTGCCGTGAGGGGCTCGGAGAAGAACGCATCGAGAGACGTCGACGGTTCGCGGACGCGTTCGATCGATTCCACGGAGAGAACGACGCGACGCCCGGACCGAAGACCGATCCCGATCTCCAGCGTGCCTACGACCTCGTCGTGTCGGAAAAAGCAAAGTTGGCCTTCAACTTGTCGCTGGAGGAGCCCGCGACCCGCGAGCGCTACGGCATCGACCACCGGGCAAACGTTCACGACGCGAACAACATCGGCCAGCAGTGCCTCCTAGCACGGCGACTCGTCGAGCGCGGCGTCCCATTCGTGACGGTCAACAACGCCGGCTGGGACAACCACTTCAACATCGAGACCTACAAGAACCGGCATCCCGGCGACCCCAACGACGAGGGCACCCACGCCCTGATCCCGGGGCTAGACAAGGCGTTCAGTGGATTGGTCCAGGACCTCGAAGAGCGCGGCATGCTCGACGAGACACTCGTGGTCGTCATGACCGAATTCGGTCGGACCCCGAAGATCAACTCGGTCGGCGGCCGTGACCACTGGCCGAACTGCTTCAGCGCCGCGCTCGCGGGTTGCGGTGTTCCGGGAGGTGCCGTGATCGGCGCAAGCGATGATCTCGGCGAGTTCGTCAAGGATCAACCTGTCACGCCGTCCGACATGGCGGCGACGATCTACACACTGCTCGGCATCGAGCCGGAGCTCGAGCTTCAGACCGCCGACGGTCAACCGATCAGGATCGCACCCAACGGCGCAGCGCCGATCGAGGGGCTGGTCTGAACATGAGGCACTCGACCCTCGGGGTCCTCGTCCTGCTCGCGGGCGCGACCTCCGCACCCGCGCAGGATCCAGATGTGGACTTCGCCGCCGAGATCTGGCCCGTCCTCGAGAGCCGGTGCATCGGATGTCACCATGCTCCGCACCTCCGCGCTGACGGCAGCCTGAAGCGGCCCAAGGGTCGCGTGAGACTCGACTCGGTCGAGGCGATCCGTGCGAGCAAACGCGGCAAGCTCATCGTTCCAGGTGATCCGGACGGCTCTCTGATGTTCGAAACGATCTCCTTGCCGGCGGACCACGACGATCGCATGCCCCCCGCCGATCAAGGGGCTCCCCTGAGCGAGGTCGAAGTCACGCGCATCAAGCAATGGATCGCCGAGGGCGCTCACTTCGGGAGCTGGGAGAGCGCTGCAAAAGGCACCGCCGAATCAATTGGCGTTGGATCGGGCGCCCGGCCAAGCAAGACGCAACCACCCATCACGGCGCTTGTCTTCACTCCCGACGGGGAAGCCGTCGTCGCGGCCTCGCAACGCGGACTCCAGGTTCACCACTGGCCCGGACTCACCCTTGTTAAGACGATCCCGATCCGACTCCCCAACCTCCATGACCTCGCGTTCTCCCCTGCCGGAGACCGCATCGCGATCGGTGGCGGCGACCCATCAGAGGCGGGTCTCGTGAATGTCCTCTCGTGGCCACGGGGCGAGTCTGTTCGACAGGTCGGTGATCACGATGACTCGGTCTTCGCCAGCGCGTTTCGCGACGACTCCGCGCTGCTGTCTGCCGGCTTCGACAGGCGCATCGTGCTCTGGGACCTCCAAGCCGGCACGGCGCTGCGCGACTTCAAGGGACACTCGCGCGGCGTGACTGCTCTGTGCTGGCTTCCAGGCAGAAAGGTCTTCGTCAGCGGCAGCCTCGATCAGTCTCTCCGGGTCTGGAACGCAGACACAGGCGAGCTGATCCGCAGCCTCAGCCAGCACACCGGCTCGGTTCACTCACTCGCACTGCGCCCGAGCACCGACCCCTTGCCGATGGTCGCCTCCGCCGCCACGGATCGCACGATCCGATTCTGGCAACCGACGATTGGCCGCATGGTGCGCTACGTCCGCCTCCCTTCAGAAGCCCTGTCCATCGCCTGGGTCGATGAAGAGACTCTCGTCGCCTCCTGCCGGGACGGCAAACTGCGGGTCGTCAACACGTTCACTGTCCAAATCGAGCGGGAGCTTCCTGCCGTCGCGAAGCTCGGCTACTCCCTCGCCGTGCATCCCACCGACGGCAGCGTCGCGGTCGGCGGCTTGAACGGCGAGATTCGACGCGTGGTCGTCCGCCAAGGAAATCGATAGGAAGAAGGGGCCGGGCGCGGCCTCTAAGAGGAGCAGCTCCGGCACATCCTCGCCCACCCCGAGGCGCGCGCAGGCTCGCTCTACCAGCTCGACCGACTACGCGAAGAGCTTGACGAAAGATTTCGTAGTTTGGGGGGGCGATGACGAAGTTTTTCGTGTATTCTCCTGGCCATGTCCAACCGAAGCAACGGTCGCAAGCCCACCGACTCTGAGGTCAAGATCCTCAGCGTCATCTGGAAGCACGGTCCCAAGACCGTCCGTGAGGTGTACGACCTCATGAGCCAGAAGGAGACCATCGGCTACACGACGGTCCTGAAGTTCATGCAGATCATGACCGAGAAGGGGCTCCTCAATCGTGACGCCTCTATTCGCCCGCAGGTCTTCTCCGCAGCCCAGCCCCAGCATCAGACCCAGCGTGTGATGTTGCGTGACCTCGTGGACCGCGCCTTCGCTGGCTCGGCAGGCAACCTCGCGCTGCAAGCGCTCTCGACCAAGAGGTCCACTCCAAAAGAGCTGCGCGAGATCCGCGCCCTCTTGGACAAGCTCGAGGGGGAGTCTGCGTGATGTTCAACTTCGACCTCCTCTCCTCATCAGTCACCTCGGTCGATCATGCGCGATCGAACGATCCGGAAGGTCAAGAAGGTCGGGAGACGACAGTGGAAGAAGGTGTCCGGCTACCATCGTCAAGGAACCGTCGAGAACGCGTT
>NYUD01000026.1 GCA_002683825.1 Planctomycetota bacterium | reverse complement strand
TGGCCGGCGGGGAGGATGACGAAGGTCGTTTCTTCGCGGAGCTCGTCCAGGTCGGTGTCCAAGAGCTTGTGCCCTTTGTGAAGGAAGAAGACCCGGCCCGCGATGCGTTCGACGTCGCTCATGTGGTGCGAAGAGAAGAGGATCGCGCTGCCTTCCTCGCTGAGCAGTTGCAAGGCGGTCTCCAGAAACTCGCGCCGCGCGGCGGGATCGAACCCACCCGCGGGCTCGTCCAAGAGCAGCAGCTCCGGACGATGGGCGATGGCGCACAGAACCGCGACGCGACGCGCCTGGCCTTTACTGAGATTGCCGATCTTCTCCTTTCCGCTGAACTCGAAGCGCGCGCACAAGTCGCGCTCGAGTTGCTCGTCCCAGTCCGGAAAGAGCGAGCGATGCATCTCGATCACGTCGCGGATGCGCAGGTAATGGGGCAGCGCCTGATCCTCGGACACGTAACCCAGCCGCTTCTTCACGGCCACGGGCTCCAGCCTCGGATCCACGCCGAAGACACGCACCTCGCCCTCGTGGGGCTGCAGCATCCCGAGCGCGATCTTGATCAGCGTCGTCTTGCCCGCGCCGTTCTCGCCCAGGAGTCCCATGACCTCGCCCCTTTGCAGCTGGAGGTCGACGCCGTGCAGCACCTCCACGCCCCTCTCATAACTGCGGTGGATGTTTCTCAGTTCCAGTACGGTCATTGGTTTTCCTCACGTTCCTTGCGCTCGCGGCGCAACTCCTCGCGTTCCTCGCCCAGGAGCGAGATGAGCTTCTTCTCGTCGATTCCGCCGACATCCGCCCCGAGCAGCAGCCGGCGAACCAGGGGCCGCAGCCGTTGGGTCGCAGCCTCGCTCGAGCGCCCGACGTCGGCCCGGACGAACGTGCCCTGGCCGCGGCGGGTCTCGATCACGCCCTGTCCCTCCAGCTCGTCGTAGCCCTTCTTCACGGTGAGAGGAGCCACCACGAGCTTCCTGGAGAGGTCCCGGATGGAAGCGAGGCGGGCCCCGGGCTGTAGCGAACCCGAGGCCACGCCTTCGACCACCTGCCGCACGATCTGCCGATAGATCGGTGCCTCGTCCCCGGGCGTGATGTGGATGTGAAACGGCGTCGTCATCAGTGTTTTAGTGTTATAGAGTTCTATAACACTAATCGTCAAGGGTCTTTTTCAAGTTGAGGGCTTTTTTGGCCCTGGGGGGGTCGTGAGGGGACTTTCTGCCCTTCTGTCCAGACCAGAGGCGTTGCCCAAAACAGAGATTATCAGGTCGAAACGTCACCCCGAAAGCCGGGCAAAGGAACCCCAAAGGGATGTGCCGGCGATCGAGCCGGGCCCCCGTGCATGACCCCGAACGTGCTCCGACTCCGCCTGGGGCCTGTTTCGAGCAAGCCTGCAGCACGATCGTGACGCCGCACCCTGGGCAAGCACATCCCCTTTGCAGAGCTCCTACCCCGTTCGAAAAGCCGTTCTCAATCTGGATTCAGCTTTGAAGTTCCTTCGGCGCGATGGAGGAAGATGATCGCCACGGGGATCATCGATCCCATGAACACCCACTCGAGGGTGAATTGCCCCATGCTCAGAAACGCTCTCATCGGCGGAAGTGTCGAGTAGATCATGAAGATCGTCTGATCCACCAATCGATACACGAGCATCAGGATCAACAGGGTGAACTGCAGGATCCGTATTCCATTGTTTGAAGAGAGTCTGTCCCAGATCAACCATCCGACGGCAAAACATGACACCGTCGGTTCGATGAAGGAAACCGAAGCGATCAGGGTCACGGTCGGTCCGTAGGGGAATGCCAGGACGTCTTGCGGGTTCGGCGGCCCGAACAGGCGTGCGCCTACTTCGGCCAACCGCCCGGCGAGCGGTTCAGAGGCCTTCCAGACCAGGACCGCGGTCACCGACAATCCGACACCCACAACAACCCTGTGGATCGAGCCCTTGAGCCTCACCGACGCCAAGAGGACAACGGCGGCGGTTGAAAAGAACAAGGTGATGGTCTCTGGAAGGTATGCCGCGGTCCACGTGAACAGGAACGCGCGGCCATTGACATACCCTGCCGTTACCGGCAAGCGGAGAGTCAGTTCCATCAACGTCACCATGATTGCGAACAGCACGAGGGTATTGCGCCAGTACCCGAACGTCGGGAACCTCTCTTTCAACATTCGATGCAGCCAGGCCATGGCCATCAGCTGAACGAGATGCTTCAGAAACGGATACCAGCTCGGTTCATTCCACAGACCGCGCGGGTGGGGAATACCGGCCTCGAGCATCCGGATGTGGATGTTCACGGCGAGGATGCCGACCACGAACAGGTACGCGCCCAGGGCGATCTTCCGGGGGAGGGAAAGAGCTTTCATGGCGTGTCCTCGCGGAGCGTGGGAGCGGACGGTGTCCATCCGGAGAACCCGGCCGAGGCGATGACTGCTTGACCCGGCCGTTTCATCGACGCCCTGGGCCCGCGCCGCGCTTGAAACGAGCGCGCCACTCCCGCGCACGGTCGGCGCGGCCCGCCGATTGGAGGATCTGCATGAAGGCCGGAAACCAGGGGGGCCTCTCGTCCACGAGGCCCAGGGCGCGCTCGAAGCTCTCGATCGCCTCGTCGACGCGTCCCGCCTTCCTGAGCGCGACGGCGAGGTTGAAGTGGTCCGTGGTGGTGCCACTTTGAAACTGCAAGGCCGCCTGCAGGGGCTCGATGGCTTCGACGGGACGGTCCAGGCTCAGGAGGCAATTGGCGCGCATGTAAAGGCACCGGGGGTTCCCGGAGTTCTCTCTCAGGAGCCGATCGAAGATCCTCAGGGCCTCGGCGGAGCGTCCCTCCTGGTAGTGCGTGGTGGCGATCTGGATCTCGTGCAACTCGGCGCTGCGTTCGTGCGGACTCGGACCGGCCCCGTCGTCGAGCGGGTGCGGCAGCGGCCTGTGCGTGGGGCCCGTCGACACGTATCCCAGGGAACGGATCTCCTCCAGAAAGCGCACATCGAAGCCCTCCCCCTCCCGGCGGTCGAGGACCGAACCGGAAGCGACGGCTTCGATGCCTTCGAGGTACGGTCGCAGGTCTTCGGCCTCGGGCGCGAGATTCCGAGATTCACCGGGATCCAGCGCCAGGTCGTACAGCTCGGGCGTTGGACCGTGCACGTACTTGCGTGAGCTGCGGCGCCAGCCCGACAGCGGAGCCCAACCGAAGGACAGGTGTCCGGCATAGCTTTCGAAATAGACGCCGCGCTGCGGGGCGGGGTCGTGATGCAAGAGGCTCTCGCCGTCGATCCCCGAACCCAGCCGCAGGCCGAGGGAATCCGCCAGCGTCGGAGCCACGTCCACCACGCTGACCACGGCTTCACTGCGTTCCCCCGCCCGCTGACCGTCTCCGCGCACGAGAATCATCGGCACCGAGATCGTCGACTCGAACAGGAAGAAAGAGTGCGTGAGTTCCTCGTGATCGCCGAGTCCTTCGCCGTGGTCGCCGACGGCGAGCAGCGTGACCGGCTCTTCCAGCGCCTCGAGATCGTCGAGTAGCGGCGTCAGGATCCGATCCACGTAGGCGACCTCCCCCAGATAGGCGTCGTCCGCATGTGCGAGCAGGAATTCCGCCGGCGGCTCATAGGGAGCATGCGGCTCGAACAGATGGACCCACAGGAGGAAGGGTCGCCGCGGATCGCGCTGCGCCAGCCAGGCGCGGGCGCCGTCGATGACCTCGCTTCCGGAACGCTCCGCGGTGTGATGCGCCTCCGCCCTGTCCGGCAGCGCGGGAGCATCGAAGACCTCGAAGCCTTGCGCGAGTCCGAATTCCCCGCGCAAGACCGCCGAAGCGACGAAGGCCGCGGTCTGGACGCCGGCCGCCCGCGCCGCCTCCGCCAGCGTCAACGCCGAATCGGGCAGCGCCGCGAAGGCGTTGTCGCGGATCCCGTGCCGCGGAGGATAGAGCCCGGTCAACATCGAGGCGTGGGCCGGCAGGGTGATCGGCGCGACCGTGCTCGCCGCGGTGAACACGATCCCGCGCTCCGCCAGACGCTCGAGGTTCGGGGTCGAAGCACAGCCTTCGGGGTCGTACATCCGCAGGGCATCCGACCGCGTCGTGTCCAGGGTGATGAGAACGACGGAGGTCGGAGCAGGCGCCGCCCCACCACACCCGGTCAGGAGCGCCGACGATACGAGGGCCATTCTTCGCAGCAGGCTGCCGAAGGGATCGAACATGAGCCGGAAGTGTTCCAGAGCCGCGCTTTCCCGAACGCCGCCAGAGAGAAGGACCTCTCGTTTCCTCCGATCGCTCGTCCCCCTCGCTTGCTCGGACCATAGTCGATCTCGAGGGCCGGCATCACCCCGAATGGAGGCCCGGTGCACAAATCCAGCCGCCGCTGGCTTCCAGAGGCCGCCGTTCGCGCGATCTGCCCGGGAAAACGGGGCCGTTGATGACACCGAGGGAATGGAATCGAGGCAACGTCCCGATTTCAACACGCAGTACCGAGTGCGCAACCGGGGGAGTACGATCGCGCGCTCGTGCATTGCATCGACGGCTGCTCGGTGGGAGGCTACGATTCGCACGACAACGCCGTTCGGAGCGGCGATGCTCCCGAGTTCAGAGGCAGTCGGCGGCATGGGCTCCAAGCGTTCACCGATCATCGACATCGACGACTTCGAATAAGGACGTCGTTCTTTTTCCGGCAGCCCGGACTCGAAACGTGAGCGGGGAGGCCGTACCCCGTTGAACCATGGGGTCATTCAGGAAGCCTGCGATCCTCTCTGTCCCGGGGTGGCTGTCGGGCGCGGCTGCCTGATTCGGAGTTCAGGCGATCGGTGGCAGGGACAACTTCGGGGACCAGTTCGATCCCCTCTACTTCGCGATCCTGCGCTTCGAGCCCCTCGCCTTCACCGAGCTTCCGGCCTCCGGATCCCCTCCGGAGCGACCCGGCGGGTCGTTCCGATCCAAGAACACGCGCCCTCGGAGCGCCTATCCTCCTTCGCCGCCACGACCACCTCCCTCGCCGCCGTCTCCACCTCGGCCGCCTTTTCGACCAAAGAGTCTCTCCCGACGAAGCTCATCGTCAGCGGTCTCTATCATGGGATCCTCGAGCGGCGCGAGCCCGCCGCCGGAGAGCACCTGCTTCGTAGCATGCACGGCCGCAACGACTCCATACTCCAGGTCAGCGAACGGGTCCTCGGACCCTTCAGAGGACTCCTCTCCAGACGCACTACCAGGCTCCAACACCTCCAGCCACATCTCCTCTCGGCTGAGGCCCATCGCAATGACGGCAGCCGCTTGCTCCCGCGGCTCACCGGAACGGAAGGTCTCCGCCAAGAACTCCACGACCTCTTCATCCCGTATCAAGTAGCCGAGAGAGATGATCGCGTTCACACGCAGAAGCGCTTCCCTGTCTTTCCGTGCGACCTTCAGCAACGTCGCACGCGCAGACTTCTCTGCCGCCCCGCTCGCACCGAGCGCCCGCAGGAGGTTCTTTTCGATCCCGGCGACCTTCTCTTTTCGAAGAGCGGACGCGATGGCGCGATGAGCGGCCGGAGCCGCGATCTGCTCCAGAGCCACTGCGGCCTCGTTTCGGATCTCATCACTGGAGTCTCCGATGAACTCGGCGACGACCTCCCAGTAGGAAGGGGGTGAGTTCACACCGATCTGGTGGAGGAGCGCGGGACGTCGATCCCTGTTGTTTCCTCCTCCCCCACGACCGCCACCGCCACCGCCACCGCCACGACGGCCACCGCCGCCCGTGCCACCACGCAGCTCATTGAGAACAAAATCGCGCGCCTCAGGTTCATCCGCCGTGATGACCTGGCGGAAGACGCTCGCCCTCTTTCCTCCACGCAAGGTGCCCCGTCGGAGCTCCTCGATGAGCTCGAGCACTCTCTCACGCGTCAATGTACGACCGGAGGTCCCCTCGGAGACGTCGTAGACATCGCCCAGCATCAAGCGCCTCGGCGCGCGAGCCGTCGCCGACATCTTCAGGTCTGTCCCTGGATCCACCGTCTGAATCGCCCTGACAAAACACCACTCCAGTTCGTCCGCCGTCACCGCATAGGGGACGGAGAGGATCACCTCTCCGTCCGGCGCGAGGAACACGTGCTGAGGGGCGACGACGTAACCCTGCTCATCGGGACGGAGGATGTTCTCGCGGATCCGTATATCGAGGGTTCGTAACTCACTCGGAGTCAGCGGCTTGAAAGCCTTGCAGGCTGACGTCTTGTTCTGGTCCCCGCAATTCGTGGCGACAAGATTCACAGTCAGCTTTGCCAACTTGACGATCTTGCCGTCCTGATAGACGGTCGAGAGCATTCGCTCATTGGCGCGCTCACCGATCATGTTGACCGCCACGAAGATCACGCGGGACTCCTCGGCAGAGCGATCCATCGCATCCTCATACGTGCTCTGCCACTGAATATCGCCGGCGATGAGCGGGACAGCCGTCAAGAAAGAAATGAGCACGGAGGCAACAAGGGGCGTATGGCTGAGTTTCATGGAGATCGGTAATGGTTGGACGTGCGCGCAAGCCACCCACGCTGTCGAGATTTCAACACGTGAACCGTCCACGGGTATCGGCAAAAGAAAGTGCGGTTGCGTAGTGGCGGTCTTGGGTGCGTCGGGGGCCCCCCGCAGGCGGAAGTACGGCAAGAAAACCTCTGTCGAGCCGTCCTGGCAGCGCGCAGCGACCCGAGGTCTCTTACCCAGGCCGTGGACGGGAGGAGACGCCCTCTCCGGCGGCCGATGAGAATCGTGGCGATCCCCAAGAGGGCCCCCGTGCCGATGGGGCCCCGGGTGCCGGCGGCGGGGGGGGCGGCGGCCGGCTCGAGCTGGCGCCGCCCTCGTCGGTCGTCGTCCTCGACGCCTCGCTCCAGCCTGAAAGGGCTTCGAACTCGTACACGATCGGGGGACCTCACGGTGCCCCGGTGGCGTCCCGTCGTGTGGCCGTGACCTGACCCTGGCCGACGGCATGGGTGGGTCGTCGGCACAATCCGTCCCTGGCGGCCGCATATCACGACTCCCCGCGCTCCTGTGCATCCGCCTGGCGGACAGGAGTGGAACTCCCGCCGGGGAGGTCGCGTCACGATCTTGCTCCGGACGGCAACACCTGGCCGCTCGAGGCAGTAGAATCCCCGCCCCGCACCGCCAAGCCATGCGCGATCGAACGTACGAAATCCCGCGAGACCGTCATTACGACGGCGCGCATCACCTCTGGATCCGCAAGAACGACTCGGGGTCTGGCGTGCGGCTCGGCATCGACTCGCTGGGCCTCGAGTCGCTCGGCGAGCTCGCGTACGTCTCCCTGCGAGAGGTGGGCACGAGCTTCGCGCGCGGCGAGCCCGTCGGTTCGCTGGAGGCGGCGAAGATGACCGGCGCTATCGCGGCGCCCATCGGCGGCACCATCGTTCTACGCAACGACGACGTGCTCGCCGATCCCATGCTGGTGAACGAGGATCCGTACGAGCGCGGTTGGCTGATCGAGATCGAGCCGGCGCGCTGGGAGGCGGAGTCGGCCGAGCTGATTTCCGGCGGCGCCATCGATCCGTGGGTCGCGGCCGAGACGGAGCGCCTGCGCGCGGAGCCGCTCGCCTAGCGATGGTCTGGCGCCTCTTGCAGGACGACGGCGTGGCCGCCGCCGCGGGACTGGCCGCGGACGAAGCCCTGGCCCGCCGCGCCGGCGAGAACGGCTCTCCGCCCACGCTGCGCCTGTACACCTACCGGCCCCACGCGGTCCTGGTGGGCCGCTTTCAGGACGTCGAGCGCGAGGTGCACGTCGAAGCCGCAGAGGAGCTGGGCGTGGAACTCAACCGCCGCCCGACCGGCGGCGGCGCGATCCTCATGGGCCCGGATCAGCTGGGGGTGGCGCTGACGCTCCACGGACGGGCCGGATCCCCGCCCCCCCCGGGAATGGTCCCCCCGGAACGGGCGCGCGAACGGATGGAGCGCTTCTCCGACGGCCTGCGCCGTGCGCTGGCGTCGCTCGGCATCGAGGCCGCGTTCCGTGGCAAGAACGACCTCGAGGTCGACGGACGCAAGATCGCAGGCCTCGGCATCCACCGCGATGGGTCGGGCGGACTGCTCTTTCACGCGTCGCTCTTGATCGACCTCGACGTGGCGCTGATGGCGCGCGTGCTACGCACGCCGTTCGTCGAGATCACCGACGCGGAGCTGGACGCCGTCGCGCGCAGGACGACGACCGTGCGCGAGCTCGCCGGCGAAGGCCTGTCCCTCGCGGACGTTCGAGCGCACGTGGCGCGCGGCTTCGCCGCATCGTTCGACGTCGCACTGGAGTTGGGCACGCTCGACTCCGATGAGCGAAAGGAAGTGGCCGCGCTGACGCGAGAGAAGTACGAGACCCGCGACTGGGTGTTCCAGCGGACGAACGTGCGCGACAGTACGGGCACGGCCAGCATCGAGACGTCCGGCGGCCGAATCGACGTCAGCGTCGCCCTGGCCGGGCGGATGATCAAGGCCGTGAACGTACGCGGTGACTTCTTCGAGAGCGAGGGCGCGCTGGCCGACCTCGAAGGGCGACTGCGCTGGACGCCGTCGGAGAAGGCCGCGGTTGCGAAGACGGTTCATCGATGGGCCCGCGCGCACTCCACGGGGACGGTGGAGGCGGACCCGCTCGCCCGCGCCGTGGTGTCCGCCGCGCAAAGGGCGCGCGGCCAGGGTGCGCCCTACGGGTGCTTCGTGACTCCGGGTGCCCGGGAGGATCGCTGGTGACCGAGATCCTCGAGGCAGCGGCGATGCGCATCCGCCGCGCCAATTTCCCGGACCGCATCCGCTTTCACGCGCCCGGACTGAAGCGCTACTCCACCTCCGAGTACACCTCCCACGACACCGCCGAGTTCGTCTCGATCAGCGTTACGGGCAGCTCGTGCGCGCTCAGCTGCGACCACTGCCGGATGCAGGTCCTGCGCGGCATGAGCGACCTGACGGCCTTCGACGGATCCCTCTACGAGCTCTGCGCGCGGCTGGCCGAGCGCGGAGCCCGGGGGGTCTTGATCTCGGGAGGCAGCGACGCGAGCGGGCGCGTGCCCCTGCTCCAGCACGTGCCCGATCTCGTGCGCGTGCGGCGCGAGCTGGGCCTTTTGATCCGCGTGCACCCCGGCCTGCCCGACGAGCCCACGTGCGCGGGTCTGGGCGAGGTCGAAATCGACGGCGCGATGGTCGACATCATCGGGCACGAGGACACCATCCGCGACGTGTACCACATGGACGCACGGCCGCAGGACTACGACGACGTGCTCTCGCACCTGGAGCGGTACGCCGTGCCGACGGTGCCGCACATCATCCTGGGACTGCACTTCGGACGCATGCTGGGCGAAGAGCGCGCGCTCGAGATCGTCGCCGCCCACCCACCCAAGCTCCTGGTGCTGGTGGTGTTGATGCCGCTCGGCGGAACGGCGATGGCCGGCGTGACGCCGCCGCCCCTGGAGGAGATCGGGGCGTTCTTCAACGCCGCCCGCGCGGCGCTTCCGAACACGCCCGTGATGCTCGGATGCGCCCGCCCGCTGGGCGAGATGAAGCTCGAGATCGACCGGCTGGCGGTCGACGCGGGGCTGAACGGCATCGCCTACCCGGCGGACGGCATCGTCGCCTACGCCGAGGACAGGGGACTCGAACCGACCTTCGTCAACGCGTGCTGCGGGGTGAACTGGTGAAGCCCCAGGAGCAGTCCCAGATCAGCCCGGACTGGGTCCGGATCAGCATGGCCGCGGCGATCGAGCTCGGCCTGAAACCGGGCCGCATCCAGGGGTGTCGCTGCGGCTGCATCAACCTGCTCCAGAACTATCCCGAGGGCTGCTACGCCAACTGCAGCTACTGCGGGCTGGCGCGCGAACGGCCGGGGGCGGCCGAGGAGAACACCTTCATCCGCGTCAGCTGGCCGCTCTTCCCCACCGATCTCGTGGCCGCGAAGATCGGTGCGAAGGACGCAGAGCTCTCCGCGAGTGGCGGGATCGGACGGGTCTGCATCGCACAGGTGCAGGACGCGCGAGCCTACCGCGACCTGGTCGACATGACCCGCCGCGTGCGCGCGGGGGCGCCGGACGTCCCCATCTCCGCGCTCGTGAGCGCTCCCACCTTGAACGAGGAGCGGCTGGCCGTCATCCGGGAGGCGGGCGCCGACATCATCGGCATCGGCCTGGACGCGGCGTCGCAAGAGCTCTTCCACGACACGCGCGGGCGTGGCGTCCGCGGCCCCCACCACTGGGAGCAGCACTGGGAGATCGCCCGTGCCGCGCGGCGCATGTACGGAGCGTTCAAGGTGAACTTTCACGTCATCGTCGGGCTCGGAGAGACGGACGAGGAACTGGTCGAGCTGTTCTACACCCTGAAGGACGAGCAGATCGCGGCTTACCTCTTCTCGTTCAACCCCGAGCCGGGCACGGCCATGCAGGAGGTTGCGCGCACCCCCATCGCACGCACGCGGCGCATCCAGCTGGCGAAGCACCTGATCGAGAGGGACGGGGTGGACCGCAAGGCCTTCGCCTTCGACGAGGCCGGCGCGCTCGTCGGCATCGACGCGCCCGATTCGATCCTGAACGGCGCCACCGAGAGCGGCGTGCCGTTCATGACGGACGGTTGCCCCGACCGCGCGGGCGCGGTCGCTTGCAACCGTCCGTACGGCTCGTACCGGCCGGGCGAGGAGTACCGCGACTACCCGTTCCAACCGGGGAGCGCGGACGTGGAGGTCATTCACGACGAGATGCAGCTCGAGGAGGTCCGTGGTGGCGCCCAAACGACTTGACGCCTGGCTCGAGGACCCGTTCCTCGGCCGGCTGTACCACGCGATCCGCGTGGCCGGCCCGATCCGCTCGATCGCGCTCGACCTCACCGACGTGTGCAACCTGCGCTGCGCCGGTTGCTACTTCTTCGCCGACGGGATGGATGAGAAGGTCCCCACCGCGAATCTCGACGCCTTCGTCGCTCGCGAGGCCGAGCGCGGCACGAACTTCGTCACGGTCGTCGGCGGTGAGCCCAGCCTGGCGCTCGAACGCCTCAAGGTGCTCTACGATGCGTTCCGCCTGAGTGTCGCCACGAACGGACTGCGCCGGATTCCGCGCGACGGCTTCGAGGACCTGCCGATCGGCGTCTCCGTCTGGGGCGACGAGCAAACCGACCGCGAGCTACGCGGCAGCGGACGGACCGACGTGTTCGCGCGCGCCCTGCGCAACTATGCGGGGGACGAGCGGGCGTTCTGGTACTACGCGCTGACAGCGGGCGCCGCCGGCCACCCGCACGAGGTGGACGGCGTCGTGCAGCGCTGCATCGACAACGGCAACCGGGTGCTCTTCAACTTCTACGGCGACGTTGAGGACCTCGGCGGCGAGTTCGATCACCGGCGGGGATTCGGCCCGGCGCGCGAGGCCATCGAACGGGCCATCGAGCGCCACCCGGAGAGCATCCTGATGACCTCGCGTCTGGCCGAGGTCGTCTCGACCGGGCGTCTCTTCGCCGAGCGCTGGGGCCACGCCGCGTGCGCCAGCATCACCCCGGACCATCCGGCCAACCGGAACCGTGTCCGCAACGGACGGCCGTTCGACCGGCACTTTCGCGCTTACAACGCGGATCTCGAGACGACGCGCCGCTGCTGCACGGCGATCGATCGGGACTGCGACTCCTGCTTCGATACGTGGCAGCACTTCTCGTGGGTGATGATGAACCCGCGCGCACACTTCAACTCGAAGCACGACTTCACGGCCTGGCTGACCACGACCTGGCTCTTCTACTTCATCAACCGCCTCGTCGACGTGGACGAGGGCGCACGACTCCTACCCGAGGTCCATCGCCGCACGCGCGCGCCGGAACTCGCCCACACCCAACCCCCGGAGAACCCACCTTGGACGCCGAACCTGACAAGTTCCTGGACTGCACCGGCTTGCTCTGCCCCATCCCGGTAGTCAAGACACGCCGCGCGCTGAAGCCGATGGAGATCGGTCAGTTGCTCGAGATGATCGCCACCGACCCGGGCGTCGTGCCCGACATGGAAGCGTGGGAGCGCCAGACTCGCCACGAAATCTTGCTCAGCGAGGAGCAGAGCAAGGGCAAATTCCGCTTCCTTATCAAGAAGACGCACTAGGCGCCTCATGAAGTGGATCCGGCTCCTCGATCTCGGCCTGGTCTCGCCCCTGCGTTCCCAGTCGATCTATCACGGTCTGGCGTACGCGCGCAGCGGCGATACGCCCGACACCATCGTGCTGGCGACCCCGGACGCCCCGTACGTCTGTATCGGGTTCCACCAGGACCTCGAGCACGAGCTGGATCTCGCCTACTGCAACGAGCGCGGATTGGAGCTCCTGCGCCGGGAGACAGGCGGCGGAGCGGTGTACCTCGACCGGAATCAGCTCTTCGTGCAGTGGGTGATGGCGCCCGGCAGCCTGCCTGCCCGCGTCGAGCAGCGCTTCGAGCTCTTCACGCGGCCTCTGGTGGAAACGTACCGTGAGCTGGGGATCGCCGCGCATTTTCGCCCCCCCAACGACGTCCTCGTGGAAGACAGGAAGATCGTCGGCACGGGTGCCGCGCGCATCGGCAAGGCCGAGGTCCTCGTCGGAAATTTCATCCTCGATTTCGACACGAGTGCGATGGCGCGCATCCTTCGCACACCCTCGGACGAGTTCCGGAAGCTGGTCGATCGGAGCTTGCAGCGCTACATGTCGTCGATGCAACGCGAGCTGGGCGCCGCTCCCGAGGCGGCGGAAGTGGCTCGGCTCTACGTCGAGAAGTGCGCATCCGCCCTGGGCGCCGAGCTGCGACCGGGCGCGCTGACGCCCGAAGAACTGCAAACGATCGAGGAGGTCGAGCGCCGCTTCGAGGATCCCGACTTCCTCTTCCAGCCGGGCGGCATGCGCCGGGCCGGTGTGAAGATCCACGAGGAAGTCCACGTGATCGAAACCCCTGATGGTCCTGCGGGCGCACGCGTCCACCGCGGCCGGATCGAAGAGCTGTCGTCATAGAAGCGAAGGAAAGGAAACATGAGCGAAGACCCCGAAGGCAAGAAGATCCTGGTCATCCAAACCCACGGCGTCGAGACGCCCAACCGCACGTACTCGCCGCTCTTCTATGCGATGGCCGCGGCCGCCATGGAAATGGAGGTCATGGTGTGGTTCACGATGGATGGGACCAACCAGCTCAAGAAGGGCGCGGCCGAGAAGGTCCAGCTGGATTCCTCCAGCGACGTCACGCTGAAGACGATGCTCGAGCAGGCCCAGGAGGCCGAGGTCGAGCTCCGCGTCTGCCAGCAGAGCCTGGCCCTCTTCGACATGACGATGGACGACGTCATCGACGGGGTGGAGATCCTCGGGGCGACGAGCATCATCGACCTGGCGCTCGAGGCCGACCACGTGATGTACTTCTGAGCGGCTCCTGATAGTCTAGGCGCCCCATGACCGAGAACCCCGAAGTTCGTGGTTGCGTCCTCCCGCTTAACCTCCACTACAACGTCGGAGATCATACGTGGGTGGCCATGAACGACGACGGCACAGCGACCGTCGGGATGACCGACGTGGCACAGAACCTCGCGGGCCCGTTGCTGCACGCCAAGCCCAAGAAGGTCGGTGTCGTGCGCAAGAAGGGCAAGCCGGTGGGCACGGTCGAGAGCAGCAAGTGGGTCGGCCCCGTCAAATCGCCGCTCTCCGGCGAGATCGTGGCCGTGAACGAGACACTGGCCTCCGACGCCCAGGTGATCAACCGCAGCCCCTACAAGGACGGCTGGATCGTGAAGCTGCGGCCCAGCCAGCTCGACGAGGAGCTGGCGACGCTGCTGACCGGCCAACCGGCGGTGGACGCCTACCGAGAACGGATCGAGACCGAGGACCTCAAGGCGTGCGAGCACGTCGAAGGATTCGAGGCCTGAGCCGATGACTCTGGACCTTTCCGGTAAGCAGTACGCGGGCGTCGACTACGACGAGAAGGAGCGTTTGTTCGAGGAGGTCAAGAAGGACTTTCGCTTCGAGCAATACCTGTACGGTTGTTACGAGTGCGGCATCTGCGTCGCCGCGTGTCCCTCCGCGCGCTTCTACGACTTCAGCCCGCGCAAGATCGCACAATCGGTCGCGCGCGAGGACGTCGACCTGTTTTACGTCTTCCTTAACGACAGCGTCTGGGACTGCTCGCAGTGCTTCTCCTGCGACGTCTGCCCGCGCAAGAACTCGCCCGGAGGCCTCATCACGTTGATGCGCGAGGTGGCGGTCAACAACGGCCTGGCCAGCGCCCAGGAGGCGCTCGAGGGGTACGGGCGCGTCGTCTACAAGATCATGGCGACGGGCACCCAGGTCGCGCCGGACATGCTGCAGGCCAACGCGTTTCCCGACTGGGGCCCGCACGTCAAGGACATCGCCGAGAACCTGGAAGCGTGGCGCCGGGCGCTGCCGCCCGAGACGATGCACACGACCGAAGCGAGCTGGCAGGTGGACGAGAAGACCATCACCGAGCTCTACCTCATCTGGCACATGACCGGCGTCATGGATATGATCAAGGAAGTTGACGAGGGGCTCTTCATGATCCTGCAGGACGTGATGGAAGAGAAGCTCGAGGACGCGGGGTACGACGTGTCCTTCGACTAGCTCGCGACAGAGCAACAATCATGATTCCCCACGCAGCCATCCTCAACAAGGCCAAGGACCGCAAGTTCGAGGCCGACCCGGACCAGGCTCCCACCGAGGATTACCACGACATCGTCAACCAGCTCGAGAAGGAGGGCGAGTGGGAAGTCCACCGCGTTCCCGAGCCGTACGTCGAGGTGAAGAACAAGTACGGACGCACGAAGAAGATCCCGGTCGAACAAACCTGGCACCACAAGAGCTGCGGGCAGTGCGGACACATTCCCGGGTACTCGACCTCGATCTTCTGGATCAACCGCAAGCTCGGACTCGACTATCACGACCCGACCGACCAGACGTCCTGCACCGCGTGGAACTACTACGCATCGGCCACCTCCAACGCGGCTGCGCAGGCGGCGGTGGCCATGCGCAACTTCGCGGCGGCGCACGAGACGGGCTACTACCCGATCATCCACTGCGCGACGAGCTTCGGCCACTACAAGGAGACGCGACAACAGCTCATCCACCACCCCGAACTTCGCCGCCAGGTGAGAGCCATTCTCGCCAAGCTGGGCAAGAAGCTCATCATGCCCGAGGAGATCGTGCACTACAGCGAGTGGGTGCACGCCGTCCGCGACCGCATCGCGGAGCGACAGGTGCACGACATGAGCGGGATCCGGGCCACGGTCCACCCGGCCTGCCACTATCACAAACTCATCGGCGAGGACGCCGTCTACGCGCCCGAGGTTTACGGCGCCCAGCGCTCGGCCATCATCACCTCCACGCTCCAGGCCCTCGGCATCGAGGTCGGCGACTACTCGACCTGGGCCGACTGCTGCGGCTTCGGCTTCCGCCACATCCTCGTGTCGCGGGACTTCTCCCGCTCCTTCGCCGTCCAGCGCAAGATCGAGGTGATGAAAGAGGAGGTGGACCCCGACATCCTGATCACCCACGACACGGGCTGCGTGACCACCCTCGACCAGAGCCAGTTCGCGGCCAAGGCCCACGATCGCAACGTCGGCCTGGCCGTGATGTCCGACTCCCAGCTCTGCGCGCTGGCGATGGGCGCGCACCCCTACAAGGTCTTGCAGCTCCACTGGCACAGCACGGACTCGCGGCCGTTCCTCGAGAAGCTCGGCGTCGATCACCAAAAGGCCTTCGCCGAGTTCGAGCAGGCGGTCGAAGAGCTGAAGAGCGGAAAGAAGGAGTACATGACCTGGGAGGACGCGGATGGTTGAGCTTCCTGTTCTCGTCATCGGCGGTGGTCCCGCCGGGATGGAAGCTGCGCGCGGGATCGCGGACATCGGCTACCGATGTGTGCTCGTCGAGAAGCGTATGGTCCTGGGCGGGACGCCCGAGCTCGCGAACTACGCCGCGTTGACGCCGGACTTCCGCGACGCCGGTGAGGCGATGGCCGAGATGGCCAAAGCGGTCCAGGACGACGAGCAGGTCGACGTACGCATCGGGACCACGGTGCGCGACGTCAGTGGCGCAGCGGGCGGTTTCGAGGTCAGCCTGAAGAGCGGAACAGGAAACGAAACCGTGAAGGCCGGCGCGGTGGTCATCGCCACCGGGTTCCAGCACTTCGACCCCGGCCGAGAGACCCAGCAGTACGGCTACTACGAGTACGACGACGTACTCACCCTGGTCGACCTCGAAAAGATGCTCCGCGAGAAGAAGGTGGTGCGGCCCTCCAACGGCGAGCCGCCGAAGCGCATGTGCTTTATCCAGTGCGTCGGCTCCCGCGACCGCCAGATCGGCAACGAGTACTGCTCGAAGGTTTGCTGCGGTGTGGCGGCGAAGGAGTCCATCGAAGTTCGCCAGCTCCTCCCCGACTGCAAGGTGTTCATCTTCTACATCGACATGCGCATGTACGGCTACTGGGAGAACGAGATCTACTGGCCTTCCCAGGAGAAGTACAAGGTCAACTACATCAAGGGCATCGCCACCGACATCCGCAAGAAGGGCGACAAGCTGATCGTCCGCGGCGAGGACACCACCATGGGCCGCCCGATGGAGGTCCCGATGGACCTCGTCGTGCTCTCTGTCGGAATGGAGGCGAGTTCCGGCACCAAGGAGATGGCCGAAATCTTCGGTGTGGAGCTGAACAAGTACAAGTTCATCGAGACCACCGGCGGTGCGCTCAACACCGTGGCCACCAGCGTCGAGGGCGTCTTCGCCTGCGGCGCCGCGACGGGCCCCGCGGATATCGAGGATTCGATCTCCTCGGCTTCGGCCGCCGCGATGAAGGCCGTCAGCATCGTCCGCAAAAAAGCGCTGGCGGGGTAGGCACGTGGACCAGGTCGTCGACACCGATACTGCCAGGGAGTTCATGAAAGAGACCCTGGATAAGGTTGAATCGGGGGAGCTGGAGAAGATCTGCGCCGAGGTCGAGGCCAAGTCAGCCTGGTTCCGGAAAAAGCTGGGCCCAGAGGCGTTCGCCGACTTCACGCATGAGGACTACACGGAGGTTCTGCGGCGCATCTTCTCGACGCGCGGCAAGACCAGGCAGACGCTCGGGCAGGCCGAATTCGCGCCCATGCGCGACCGGATTGGCGAGCTGCTGCACGGCACCGGGCCGCTTGAATCCCGCTTCCATTCGTTCGTCGAGCGGCTGGACGGAATGGACAACAACCTGCGCATGGACTTCGCCGGCGAACTCTTGCACTTCGCGGATCCGGAACGGCACTGGCTCTGGGCGCGCTGGATGTGGGACCCGCGCACGCGCACGGGCTCGCTGCCGCTGGTCGTCACCTCCGCCTACGACTTCGAGGGCGAACACGCCGGCGATGTCTACATCAAGGTGGGCCGGGCCGTGGCCTTCGTACACGAGGTCGGCAACGCGGCGGGCTTCCAGACGATCAGCAGGAGCATCTTCGGCACGGATGTCTACCTGTGCTGCGTGTACGTGGTCTACGCCTATACGGTCCTGCGCATGCGGATGACCCAGGAGTTCAACAAGGTCATGCCGGGACTGCCCGAGTTCTGTCGGCGGCTGCTCGGTGTCCATCACAAGGGGTCGCGCTCCGCGGCCTGATCTCACCGCATGGCTTCCAAACAGAACGTCGAGCCCGAACGCATCCACGAGAAGGAGCATGTCATCCAGGAAGGGATGGACATCTCCGGGCACTGGAACCGCATGTTCGAGCAGCGGGTGATCTGGGACTACACGCCCGAGCTGATCGAGAAGGTCACCGACGTGGCCGGCGGCGAGTCCTTCGGCGCTTGCTATCAGTGCGCCCAGTGCGTCCCGGTCTGCCCGGTGAACATCGTGGGCGACTACTCACCGCGGCGCATCTACCGCCGGGTGCAAACGGGAGGCGACCTGTTCGAGAGCCCCGACCTGTGGCAGTGCACGACCTGCATGAACTGCCTGCGGGTCTGCCCGAAGGAGGTGGACATGATGCAGATCATGCCAGCCGTCCGTGAGCAGGCGGTCCTGAACGGGTACGTCCCCGACGAACTGCAGGAGGTGTTCCGGAACACGGCGGACTATGGCAACCCGATGGGCGAGTCGCCGAAGAAGCGCCACGCCTGGACGAAGAAGGCGGCTGCTGACGTGCCGCTGATGAAGGACAAGAAGAAGGCGGACTACCTCTGGTTCGTCGAATGCTACCCCAGCTACCACCCGCGCGGTATCGAAGCGAGCGTGGCTCTCGCGCACGTGTTCGACCTCCTGAAGGTCGACTACGCCATCCTCGGGCCGGAGGAGAAGTGCTCCTGCGACAGCCAGCGCCTGGCCGGCGAGGTGGGACTCTTCGAGGAGTGCGCCGAGCACAACCTCAAGGTCTTCAAGCGCTACAAGGTACGCAAGGTGCTCGTCACCGACCCGCACGCGCTGAACGCCTTCCGCAAGGAGTACCCGGCGCTGGGCGGCAAGTTCGAGACCATCCACTACACGACCTTCCTGGCCGATCGGATGGACGAGCTCGGCATGACGAAGGAGCTGGGCCTGAAGGTCACCTTCCACGATCCCTGCTATCTCGGGCGCCACAACGGCGAGTACGACGCGCCGCGCAAGATGCTGCAGTCGATCCCCGGCGTGGAGCTGGTCGAGATGGGGCGCTGCCGCGAGAACAGCTACTGTTGCGGCGGGGGCGGCGGGGGCATGTGGCTGGACGGCTTCATGTCCGACCACGTCACCATGCGCCTGTCCGAGCGGCGCGTCATCGAGGCGGTCGAGACAGGCTCAGACGTGCTGGCGGTCTGCTGCCCCTACGAGGTCTCGCGCTTCGAGGACGCGGTGAAGTCGACCGGCAACGAGGGCAAGCTGGTGGTCAAGGACATCATCGAGCTGGTCGTGGAGGCGCTGGGATGAGCGGGCGCGATACGAAGCTGGAGAAGCTCAGCCGCGAGGCCGTCGGGCTCGACGTGGAGTACACGCTCGCGACCGGAGAGCGCACGCGTCGCGTCTACCTGGACAGCACCGCCAGCACGCTCGAGCTGGCGGTCGTGCGGGACACGCTGCGGAAGTACCGCCCGTACTACTCCAACACCCACAGCGTCCTGCACTTCGGCGCCAAGCTCTCCACCAAGGAGTACAGCTGGACCCACGAAATGGTGCTCGAGTTCGTCCACGCCGACCCCGAGGTCTACACCGCGTTCTTCGTAGGCAGCGGGACCACCTCCGGAATCAACCGCGTGGCGCGCACGCTGCGCGAGAAGCGCCCGGAGCGGAACGTCGTGATCACGACCATCATGGAGCACCACTCCAACGACCTCCCCCACCGCAAGCACTTCGACGAGGTCGAACACGTCCCGGCCGCGATGGCGGAGTCTTCCATCGGCCAGATCCACATGGGACGGCTGGAGGAGGCTCTGAAGGAGTACGGGGATCGTGTCAACTACGTCGCGGTCACGGGGGTCTCCAACGTCACGGGCATCATCAACCCGATCCACGAGGTGGCGAAGATGGCCCACGCGCACGGCGCGCTCATCGTCGTCGACGCGGCGCAGATGGCCGCCCACCTGCCCATCCACGTGTCGGACAACGAGAACGCCGCGGCGAACCTCGACGTCTTGATCTTCTCCGGCCACAAGATATACGCGCCCGGATCCCCCGGGGTCGTGGTCACGCGCAAGGATCTGTTCGAGGGCCTGGAACCGCAGGAGGTCGGCGGCGGTATGGTCGACGATGTGTACCTCAACCGCCACATAACGATGGACAAGTTCCCGGACCGCGAGGAGGCCGGGACGCCCAACATCTGCGGCGCCATCGGGCTGGCCGCGTCGCTGTACGCCCTCAGCCGCGTCGGGATGGAGACGATCGCGAACGAGGAGGCCGAGATCATCGCCTACACCATCGACAGGCTGAGCTCGATCGATGATGTGATCATCTACGGCGAGACGGATTCCCACGTTTGCGAACGGGCCGGAGCGGTGTCCTTCAATATCCGCGGTGTCGACCACGCCATGACCGCGGCGGCCCTGAACGACTACTTCAACATCGCCGTGCGCAACCAGTGCTTCTGCGCCCATCCCTACGTGCGCGAGATGATCACCGAAGTTCTGGCGGAAGAAGAGGACGACCTCACCGACGAGGAGATCGAGGAGCTTGCCGAACTTCACCGCGGCATGGTCCGCGCCAGCTTCGGCATCTACAACACGCGCGCAGACGTCGATCTCCTGGCAAAGGCCGTCCAGCACATCGCAACCAACAAGTCGTTCTACCTGGAGAACTACGAGCCCCAGGAGAACGGCGACTACATCCACAAGACCTTCCGGTTCGACCACGAGCAACTCTTCACGGTGAAGGGCGCTGTGGACGCCTGGCTCGAATCCCATCCCACCCAGGACCTCTAGCGCATGAACATCGTCGTACCCATCAAACTGGTCCCCGATCTCGTCGAGGAGCTCGAGATCAATGACGAGGCGACCGATCTCGAGCGCGACTTTTTGACCTACAGGATCAACGAGTTCGACGACCACGCGATCGAGGAGGCCCTGCAGCTCAAAGAGGCCCACGGCGGCAGCGTGGCGGTCGTTGCGCTCGAACGCGAGGAGACCGACAAGGTGCTCTACACGGCCCTCGCGAAGGGCGCCGACAAGGCGGTCAAGATCACCGGGCTGGACGAGGACGCCTCGTCGCACACCGCAGCCAAGGCCATGTGCAAGGTCCTCGGCGACATGGAGTACGACGTCGTGCTCACGGGCGTCCAGGCAGCGGATGACCGGGACGGCCAGCTGGGCGTGCTCATGGCGAGCTACCTGAGCATCCCGCACGTCAGCGTGGTCAGCGACATCGCCATCGCGGGCGACAAGCTGACGCTGCACAAGGAGTACTCGGGCGGCGTAATGGCTTCCTTCGAGGTCACCCCCAAGGTCCTGCTCGGCGTGCAGGCCGCGCGCCAGACGCCGCGCTACGCGCCTGTGAGTCGCGTGCGTCAGATCATGAAAGAAGCCGAACTGGACGAGGTCGAGGTCGAGGCGGAGCCCGGCGCGGGTTCGATCGTGCGGCGCATGTACACGCCCGAGAAGGGCGAGGGCGCCGAGATGCTGGACGGCTCTACCGAAGAGATCGCCGGGAAGATCGCCGCACTTCTGAATGAAAAGAAGGGTTGAGCATGGGCCAGGAAATTCTCATCGTCGTCGAGCATCAAGGGGGCGAGATCGCCGACGTCACCTTCGAACTCCTCGGCAAGGGGCGCGAACTCGCCTCGAAGACCGGCGGCACCCTCACGGCGGTGTTGTTCGGCTCCGGCATGCAGGCTGCGGCCGCCTCCCTGGGGGCCGCCGACAAGGTCGTCTACGTCGACCACGAGCGCCTGGCCGACTTCAACCCCGAGGCTTGTTCGGCCGCCCTGGTCGCAGTGGTCGGCGCGCGCGAGCCCTGGCTCACGCTGGTGCCCAATACGTCGATGGGCATGGATCTGGCCGCCGCGCTCTCGGCCCGCAGGGACCTCCCCCTGGTGGCCTATGCGATCGAGCTCGCGCTCGACGGGGGCAACGTGATCGCGACGAGCCAGCTGTACGGCGGCAAGATCTACACCGAGTCGGTCCTCGAGACCGGCGTCGTCAGCGTGCTGGGCGGCTCGTTCCCGGACGCCGCCGGTCGAGTGGAGGGCACACCCGAGGTCGAGACGTTCGATGCGCCGGACGATGTCGCGACCGGTTGCTTGCGCTTCACGGGCCTGATCGAACCCGAGGGCGGCGACGTGGACATCACCCAGACGGAGGTGCTCGTCGCGGTCGGCCGCGGGATCCAGAGCGAGGACAATCTGGCGATGATGGAGGATCTGGCCGCCAAGCTGGGCGGCGCGGTCTGCTCCTCGCGCCCGATCGTCGACAACAAGTGGCTCCCGAAGACGCGTCAGGTCGGCAAATCCGGACTGAAGGTCAAACCCAGGATCTACTTGACCTTCGGCATCAGCGGCGCCCCCGAGCACATCGAGGGCATGAAGAACGCGGAGCTGATCATCGCGGTGAACACCGACGAGACGGCGCCCATCTTCGAGCACGCCGACTACGGCACGACCGAGGACCTCTTCGACATCGTCCCGGCGCTGACCGGGATGCTCGAGTAGTGCCCGAGAACCCGACGCGCGAGGTCTTTCTGCACCTCGCCACGTGGCAGCAGGTCGTCTTTTACGTGGCCGGCGCTCTGGCCTCGGTGATCTTCGTCTACGGATTCTGGCTGCGCCTCCGCAAGTACAGGAAGGGCCGGCCGGACCATCGCTTCGACCGGCTCGGTCGGCGCATCCTTCGCGCGGCCGGCACGATCCTCAGCAACTCGACGGTGCGCAGGGGCGAGGGCCTTGGCGGCATCGCGCACACGCTGATCCTGTGGGGCTTCATCGCGCTCTTCATCGGAACCTGCATCGTGGCCCTCGACCACGACTTCCTGCGCTTCTTCGGGTTGAAGCTCCTGCAGGGCAACTTCTACCTCGGCTTCTCGCTCGTCCTCGACGTGTTGGGAGTTCTCTTCGTCGTCGGGCTGATCATGATGATCGTGCGCCGCGTGGCACTGAAGCCGGCAGCCCTCGACTACGCCCGAGCCGACCACCAGGACGGCAAGGTGGACCGGTCCGGGTATGTGACCGATGACATGATCTTCGTCTGGCTACTGCTCGCGATCGCGATCACGGGTTATGCCGTCGAGGGGCTACGCATCGGCCAGACCATGCCCGAGTTCGAGCGCTGGTCCCCGGTCGGCTGGAGCCTGGCCGAAACGTTGAGGAGCTTTTCAGGTGGAGAGAGCGGGGATGGGATGTTCGAGGCACACCTGTGGTCCTGGTGGATCCATGGGTTGTTCGCCCTCGCGTTCGTCGCCTACGTGCCCTTTTCGAAGATGATGCACATCGTCACGGACGCCGCGAACCTGGTGTTCACGGACGAGAGAGCCGGCCGTAGGTTGCCGCCCGCACTTGCCGGAGGCGCCGCCTCGATCACGGACTTCACGTGGAAGGAGCTGCTCGACTTCGACGCGTGCACCAAGTGCGGCCGCTGTCACGTCTCTTGCCCCGCCGCGGCCGCGGGCACGACGCTGTCCCCTCGTGACCTGATTCTCGACCTGCGCACGCTGGCGGGCGACGCGTTCGGCACGCCCGAGTTCCTGGGTCAGCGCTTCCGCGCCGGCTCGAAGTGGCCGGAGAACACGGACGGTGTCGACGTGGCCGAGAAGCTCATCCGCCCCGAGACGCTTTGGAGCTGCACCACCTGCATGGCCTGCATGGAGGCCTGCCCGGTCGGCATCGAGCACCTGACCAGCATCGTCCAGATGCGCCGCCACCTGGTCGACCGCGGCAACATGGACGACAACCTGAAGGACGCGCTCATGAGCCTGGGGGATTACGGGAACTCGTTCGGAGAGTCCCCCAAGAAGCGCGCGCGCTGGACCAAGGGCCTCTCCTTCAAGGTCAAAGACGCTCGCAAGGAGCCGGTCAAGACGCTCTGGTTCGTGGGCGACTTCGCCTCGTACGACCCGCGCATCCAGGCGCTCTCGCGCCGGGTCGCCGAGGTCTTCGATCGCGCCGGCCTCGACTTCGGGATCCTCTACGACGCCGAGCGCAACGCCGGCAACGACGTGCGCCGCGTGGGCGAGGAGGGGCTCTTCGAGATGCTGGCCGAAGACAACGCCAAGGCCTTCGAAGCGGCGGATTTCGAGGAGATCGTCACCACCGACCCCCACACGCTGAACGCCCTGCGCCACGAGTATCCGATCCTCGGCGACTCCCCCACCGTCCACCACTACACGGGAGTGCTGGCGCGACTCTTCGCCGATGCAACCCTGAAGGCCGCGCGCCCCCTCGGCCACCGGGTCACCTACCACGACCCCTGCTATCTCGCGCGCTACAACGGCGAGATCGATGCACCGCGCGAGGTGATGCACGCCCTGGGGCTCGATCTCCAAGACATGCCGCGCTGCGGCACGAACACGTTCTGCTGCGGCGCCGGCGGCGGCCGCATCTGGATGGACACTTCGAACGAGCAACGACGCACGAGCGAACAGCGCATCGAAGAGGCGCTCGCTCTCGACGGCGTTCGCATCTTCGTCACCACCTGCCCCAAGGACTACACGATGTACTCGGACGCCGTGAAGAACCTGGGCGTGGAGGAGCGCATCGAGGTCAAGGACCTGATCGAGCTCGTCTGCGAAGCGCTGGACTGATACGACGGGCGTGGTGATCCAGGCCTTGAGAGATTGACAATACGCAAGAACACCCCTTTGTATCGCCTACCCTCCTTGCCAGAAGGGAAGGTTTGAGCGGTCGGCCTAGCAGTCAGGGACGAGCGTGACCGTCCCACGGAGCTGCTGGCAGAAGTAGTCGTCGTGCATCGGATCGAGGGGGAGGCAGGGGTCGAAATCGAAGGTGGCATGGAAAGCGGCGCCTTGGAGGTGGATCTTCAGAGCGCAGGGGTCACTCATTCCGCTGGGATCGAAGACCTCGGAAACCGACCAGGGGCCTACCTTGATTCCGTCGGGAGCGCCGAGGCGAACGAAGAAGAGGCCGAACGCTGCGGTCTGGAAGAAGTAGATGGTCTCATTGTGCATCGGCTCCCCGATCGGAAACACGTCCGCCTGGAAGTAGGCCATCGGACCCGGGAGTCCGATTTTCTCCATTCCACCGGCCATCCGGTCGACGGTGATCCCGTACGTGCCGGACATGTCGTCGAGGAACGCGACCGTGGCGCGGTCCTGGTACTCGGCAGCGGAAAGTTCGAAGGCCTCAACGATCGAGGTGATCGCGCGCTCTTCCGCGCTCCCCCCTCCCAAGGCCGTGGATCCGGGAATGTCGGGTGCGGTTCCGGAAACGAGCACACCCAGGAAAAGAACGGGGAACATGTGATGCTTCATGGCGACACGACCTTGTTTCACGGGGTGTGATTGAAGCCCCCGTGCAGATGGAAATCGATCGGACGAGACGGAACTCTATACCGTAATGGGGAATAGTAGTTTTACGCCATACGCACAACAACGCACTCCTGGCGAACTGTCTACGCTCTGGCTACTCGCACTCCAAAACATCGGCGCTCCGTATCGGATATCCTTTGTTGATGCCCGCCGATCATGTCGTCAAGAATCGCTCTGTCTGGAATGCGGACAGCGACACCTACCAGAAACGCCACGCCGGCCAGCTGGACGCCAGCCCCCTGGCCTGGGGCATCTGGTCCGTGGAAGAGGCGCAGCTCGGCGCGCTGGGGGATTTCGAGGGCAAGTGCATGCTTGAGCTGGGTTGTGGGGCGGCTCAGTGGTCCACGGCCCTGGCCGTGGCCGGTGGACACGTGGTCGGGTTCGACCTGTCGGAGCGACAGCTGACCCACGCGATCCCCCGCGTGGAGGCGACCGGGCTCTGGGTGCCGCTGGTACAGGGCAGCGCGGAGGAGTTGCCCTTCGTGGCCGAGAGCTTCGATATCGTGTTCTCCGATCACGGGGCGACCTCCTTCAGCGATCCCTACCGCACCATCCCCGAGGCGGCTCGCGTCTTGAGGCCCGGGGGCCTGCTGGTCTTCAACATCACCTCACCCCTGCGCGACCTGTGCGAGGAAGATGAACTCGGTCGGCCCACCGAAAAGCTGTCACGCGAATACTTCGAACTCGGGCGCCTGTCCGGGAAGGAGGTCTGCTTTCAGCTGCCCTATGGGCGCTGGCTGGCGCTGTTCAGGGACGCGGGCTTCGAGGTGCTCGATCTGATCGAGCTGCGTCCGCCCGAGGGCGCGGTCACGACTTACAAGGAGTTCTCGACCCTCGACTGGAGCCGACGCTGGCCGAGCGAGAACCTCTGGCGGCTCCGCAAGCGCCCTGCGTCCTGAACGAGCAGCCTTGCTTCGAGGCCCGGGTCGGACGGCGGGGTTTCCCCCTTCGTGCCCGCCCAGGACGATCCGTAACTCCGTTGCCAGTCCCTTACGGCGAGCCCGGCATCAGGTCGACCGCGTTGGTCAACTGGAAGCCTGGAAGGCCCATGGTATTGGGTCCGACCAGGACGACCTGGGTGGAGACGTTCGTCCCGCACAGCGCCAGGTTGGTGGGCACGGTCTGGATCAGGCTCGCCAGGGGCAGTCCGGGGAGAGTCGCGGAGAAAACGAAGGGCGAGGTGAGATCGATGAGGAGGCTCTGGCCGTTCGCGAGCGTGATGTCGCCCGCTCCGCGGTAAGCGAGAAGCGTCGCGAAGTTGTAGTCCGTACTGATGGCACTGAACGTGATGTCCTGCCCGAGAGAGGGGAGCGTGGTGAAATACACGTTGGGGTTGTTGCCGCTGCGTCCCGTGGCGGACGGCGGCGCCGGGCAGGCCGGGTCGCCGGTGATGCGCCAGATCTGTCCGCCCTGTTCCAGGACGTAGAGTTCGCCGGCAGCGTCTTCTCCGAAGGAGGTGATCAAGGTGATCGAGGCGCTGCCCGCAGGATCCAGCTCGCTAGTACGGTTGACGAAATTCGAGACGCTGGAACCGTCGTACTCAAGGGACCAGATCGTGTTCGAGCAGTAGTCCGCAAAGAAGTAGGTGCCCTGAAGGGACGGAATACTCGAGCCGCGATAGACGAAACCACCGGTTACCGAGCAGCCGGCGCCATGGTTGTACTCGTGAATCGGGCCTGTGAGGCTGGTATCGGCGCAGCTGCAGCCGGAGAGCCCGGTGCAGCGGTTGCCTTCCAAACAGCGCCATCCATAGTTTTCGCCGCCCGTACTGGATGCGGGTTGGAAGTCGATTTCCTCCCGTGCGTTCTGGCCGACATCAGCGATCCACATGTCGCCTGTGGCGCGGTCAAAGCTGAAGCGCCAGGGGTTACGCAATCCAAGGGCCCAGATCTCATCGCGGACGGATGGGTTTCCCACGAAGGGGTTGCTCGCGGGGATGAAGGGAGAGGCAGTGTCAACATCGAGGCGCAACATCTTGCCCAAGAGGTCGTTGCCGTTCTGTGCGCGGTTACCGGGGTCGTTGGCCGATCCGCCGTCACCGAGGCCCACGTACAAGTAGCCGTCCGGACCGAAGGCGATCTGGCCGCCGTTGTGATTGGTGAAGGGCTGGTTCCAGGCAACGATCGTCCGCAGAACCGTTGCGCTACCCACATTCGGGTTGGCCGTGACCTGGTGCTCGGTGACCCGTGTGGCGCCGCCGCCCTGGTTGCGGGAGATGTAGAAGAGTCCGTTGCTCGCGTAGTCCGGGTGGAAGGCCATCGACAAGAGGCCCTGTTCGTTGCCGGTGGCGACCGCCACGTCCACGAAGGGGGTGCTGAGAATGTTGCCCGAAGGCAGTTCGACGATCTCGACACGACCCGTATGCTGCTCGCACACGAACACCCTGCTGGTGTCACCAGGGGGAGCCGTCAGGTGGACGGGGCGGGCGAAGCCCTGGGCAAAAAGTTCGGTGCTGAGGTTCTGGCCCGTGGACTGGGCTGCCAGGATGACACTGAAGGCGGCGGTCCAGGCGAAGCAATTGAGATTCGGTTTCATGGCGCTCGGGTCGAGAGAAGAAAGGAGCCGACGCTAAGATGATAGGGGCTCGGCCGCTAATTGTGTGCTCTAGCTCTTTTTTTGGGGTCAGGACGAGATGCCCCCCCCGGGAGAGAGTCCCGGCACGATCCCCGGCAGTCAGAGCACCAAACGGCGCGAACGTCTGAGACCGCGCGCGGGATCGGGTGAGGCGCGCGGTCGTTCCAAGTCCCTACCGGACATGCCAGAACGTCGACCGAAGGATGGAGGCGGACGGCCGTAGGAGGGGACACTGCGCGGGCGGTGCAGGAGACCTGGCGCCCCATCCTGGCGGAGTGTCCCGGGGACTGACCGCGGAGCCGCGGTACCGGCTACTTCAGCGTGAACTCCGGCAGCTTCACGATCTCGCCGCCCTTCATGGCGGATTGGTGCGCGCAGATGCCGACGCAGGTCCAGTTCGCGGACTGGCGGGCGTTGGGCCACGGGTCGCGGTTCTCGGCCAACGCCGCAAGCATCTCGTTGCACATGTGAGGGTGCGAGCCCCCGTGGCCTCCCCCTTGGATGAAGGAAAGGTGCTCGCTGTCGTGGATCTCCTGCGGCAGCGTAAAGCGCCGGATGGGCTCGGGCAGCAAGTGGGCATAGTCGGGAACCTCGACCTTCTCGGGGATCTCCGGCTCCGGCTTCTTCGCGGTGTGGACGATGTGGGCCTCGTTTTCGACCAGCGTCCACTCGAAGCTCCTCTTCGTGCCGTACACGTCGATGCTCTCGCGGTATTGCCGGGCGACGTCGTAGAGGAAGCGCCAGACGTGGGCAGAGACCTCGGAGTCAACGAGCTTGATGTGGCAGGACTCGACGGCGTAGGGGTTGGCGGACTTTTCGCGAATGTCGTCGCGGACGGTCCCCGAGCCGAAGCAGCTGACGTACTCGGCGCGGCCATCGACCATGCCCAGCACCGGGCTGACGACGTGCGTGGCGTAGTGCATCGGGATCATGCGCTGCCAGTACTCGGGCCAGCCGTCCATGTCCTGCGGGTGGCTGGCGGCCATGTACTGGATTTCGCCCATCTCGCCCTTCTCGTACATCTCCTTGATGTAGAGGAACTCCCGGCTGTAGACGACGGTCTCGGCCATCATGTATTTGAGCCCGGTCGAGTCCACCAGGTCACAGATCTCCTCACATTGCTCGATGCTCGTTGCCATGGGCACGGTCGACATGACGTGCTTGCCGGCCTTCAGGGCTGCGATCGCTTGCGGCGCGTGATCCTCGATGGGCGTGTTGATGTGCACGAAGTCGACGGAGTCGTCCGAGAGAACGTCTTCGTAGCGGGGATAGCATCGCTCGATCCCGAAGCGGTCACCGCACCTGTGGAGTTCGACCTCGTTCCGGCGGCAGATCGCGGCGACGTTGGCCAGCGGGTGTGCACGGTAGATGGGGATCATCTCGGCGCCGAAGCCCAGCCCGACCAGCGCCACGTTGAATTGCTTGTCGCTCATGGGAGTGTCCGATCAGAGAGGATCGATCTCCAGATCGATGTTGCGGAAGCGGACCTCGGTCGGGCCTCCGGAATGGAGCTGGAACGCGATGATGCCGCGCAGCTCGCCCCCCGGGTCCTCGAGGTCGACGCAGAGCTTGCCGTTGATCCACGTTCGGATGCGGTGGCCGGTGGCCAGGATCTCATAGTGATTCCACCCGCCCTTCTCGACGTGCACGTCACCCGGTTCGTCCCACAGGAGTCCTCGACCGTGCTCCTCGTAGAGCTTGCCCCACCAGCCCACGCCGACGTCGGCCTGATAGCCGGACACTTCACCAGCCTCGTCGCTCGTGCTGCGAAACTGGATCCCGCTGTTGCCCGCGTCGTCGACCAAACACACCTCGAGCGTCAGGCGAAAGTCGCCCAGGTCGAGGGCGCTCCGGAGCCAGGTGTTCCTTTCCAGCCCGGAGGTCTTCCCGACGATCTCGCCTTTCTCCACGCGCCACACCGAGGCGTCGCCGCTCCAACCGGCCAGCGTCGCACCGTCGAAGAACGAGTTCGCGTTCGCCGGCGTCGCCCTCAGAGGCACCTGTTCGGGGCTGCGAAGATAGCCGACGAGGTCCCGGATCTCGCCCAATTCCAGCGCGTCGAGCAAGCCCTCGGGCATCGTCGAGAGCTCGCTGAGCCGTAGCTCTTCGATCTCGTCGAGCGCGACCACCACCGTCTCGTTCTCCGACTGCAACGTCACCGCCGTATCGGTGCGCGCCTTCTCGATGCCCGTGATCACGCGACCGTCGTGCAGCCAGGCGACGGTGACCTGATACTCCTTCCCGATAACGGCGTTCGGATCGACCAGATTCGTCAGGATGTAGTCGAGGTCGCTGCGATTCGAGCCGGTTAGCTCCGGCCCCACGCCACCACCGGCGTCGAACAGCGTGTGGCACTGCGCGCAGTTTTGCGCGAAGAGTGCGCGTCCCTCAGCGAGGTCCGCGAGCGCGAGGGCATCCTCGTCGAGCGCATGGGTAAGCTCTGCGATCCGCGCCCTGGCCGCCTCGGGAGTCGGCCGACGGACCCACAGCTCGGCCATGAGTGCGTCGAGCTCCGGGTCGCGGTGACTCGCGAGCGTCCGTAGAACGAAGGCGCCGACGTCCACCTGCGCGACGGCGCCGCTCTTCACCGCTTCGACCAGCTCGCGGGACCAACCGGCGCGTGCTGACATCGTGTTGACCGCGTCGCGCCTTCCCTCGACGTCGAGGTCCCGGTAGATCTCCAGCAGCCGCGCAACCGTGGAGGGGTGGTCGAAGCTTGCGAGCGCACGGAGCGCCGGCCGTCGCAAGGGCCCCCCCTCTGCCGCCAGCACGTGCAGGAACTCGATCGACTCGCTGTCACGACCGCGCACCAGCGCGTCGAGGGCACGCTCCCGTCGCTCGACGCTCGCCGACGCGTCCGCCAGCGTCGTACGCAGGTCGGGGAATGCGGAAGAATCGCCGAAGGTCGCGCCCAGCCACAGCGCTTGTTCGCGCACGTTCGCGTCGTCGTCCCGAACGAGGGTCGCGTACAGAGCCGGCCAGTTCTCGGGCACCGGCAAGCCGAGTTCATCCTCGAGCGCGGTGCTCATCTCGGCGAGCATCCACGCCCTGCGCTCGGTTTCCTCTTCGGCCGCGAGCGCGCGGACCAGCGCCGTGATGCAAGTCGGGTCATTCGCCACGCGGCGCACGATGAAGCGGCTCAGGAGATCGATTTCCGTGCGGCGCGCCAGCGCGAGAGACGCGTCGGGCCGCACCGGCACGATCGGCTCCATGCCGTACCAGACCAGGTACGGCAGGTTGGGGTCGCCGGCGTCCTGTTTCTTCAGTGCGAGCCGCTGGGACAACGCCCAGCCGGTTTCCGGTTCGATGCGCTGCACCGCGGACGCGAGATACAGGCGTACGACGGGTGAAGGATCGGAGTCGGCCATCCGCACGAAGCGTTCGCGCTGTTTGCCCGAAGGGGCTCGTTCCTCGCAGGCGAGCTGAACCGCCCAGGCGCGAACGTATTCGTGCGGGCTGTCGAGCTGGGCGAGCGAGATGTCCTCGGTCATGCCGCGCGTGGCGTGCAGCGCCCAGAGGAGACGCAGCGTATCGACCTCGTCACGCTCGTCGGCCAGCAATCGCCCCAGAATCGCGTGCACCTCGGGATCCGGTCCGCGCTCCTGAAGCACGAGACGCGCCCGGTCCACGAACCAGTCGTTCGAGTGGAACTGGAACCCGATCAGCTCGGTGCTGGGAAGGGCGCGCAGGTCGGTCGCAATGGCGATGTGAACACCGTAGGACACGCGATACATACGGCCGTTCGTCCGGTCCCAGCGCTCGAGCGTTGGATCGTGGCACGCCTGCGGGTCGTACCAGTCGCTCAGGTAGACCGAGCCCTCGGGTCCCGTCTTCAGGTTGATGCCGCGGAACCACTTGTCGTTCGAGACGAGGAAGTCCTTGCCATGCCTCCCGACGAAGCCGGATCCGTCACGCTCGAGCGTGTCCATGTTGACACGGTTCCCGTGGACGTTGTTCATGAAGATCGCGCCACGGTATTCGTCTGGAAACGAGTTGCCGAGGTAGATCATCGCGCCGCAGTGCGCGTGCCCTCCACCAGCGCTGTTCGAGCGCAGGTTGCCCGAGTGGGGCGTCGCTCCAACGTAGTGCCGGTGATCCGCGATCGTGTCGATGTCCTCGAACACGTTCTCGTTGAAGTGCTCGCCGGCCTGCCGTTCGTACCTGCCGCCCTGAACGACGTGATAGAGGTGCGGGATGACGCACGCGGTGATGAACGCCTGGCCACGCGCGTCGAAGTCGACGCCCCATGGGTTGCTCGACCCCCAGGCGAAGACCTCGAACTCCCGACGGACCGGGTGGTAGCGCCAGACGCCGGCGTTGATCTTCACGCGCTCGTCGTCCGGGGTGCCGGGCGCGCCGACCCGCGAATGGGTGAACACACCGTGACAGCCGTAGAGCCAGCCGTCCGGACCCCAGTTGAAGGCGTTCAGTGTCTCGTGTGTGTCCTCGTACCCCCAGCCGTCCAGCACGACCTCGGGCGCTCCGTCCGGAACGAGGTCGTCGTCACGATCCGGAATGAAGTACAGATAGGGCGCGGCGCCGACCCACACACCGCCGAAACCGACCTCGAACCCGCTGATGAGGTTGAGGTCGTTGCAGAACACCGTACGGGTCTCGAAGGTGCCGTCCTCGTCCTCGTCCTGGAAGACGATCAGGGAGTCGTGTCCCTCCCCATCCGGACGCCGGACCGGATACGAGAACGCCTCCGCCACCCAAAGTCGGTTGCGCGCGTCGATCGTGAAGGCGATCGGTTGGTGCAGGTCCGGCTCGGCCGCGATCGTCTCGACCTGAAAACCGGCCGGAACCTCCATCGCGGCGGCGGCTTCGTCGGGCGCCAGCCCCGCGTGTTTCACCGCGTCCTCGGGTCGGATCTCAGGGATGTCGGCCCTGCGTTCGAAGTGCGGCTTTTCCACGTGGAAGCGGAAGTCGTCGTAGTTGACGTGCCCCCACCCTTCGGTATGCCCGTCAACGAGCAAGATATAGATGCGCCCTCCGGCTTTCTCGCGCAGGTCGACGACGACACGCTGCATGCTCTCGTAGTTCCCACCCGAGGAGCGAAAGATCACCGCGTCCGATGCAGCATCTCGCACCTCGACCGCAGTCTCCTTGTGATTGCCGCCGCCGACGAGGAAGCTGGCCCAGGGGTGAGTGACCTCGAAAGAGCTCGAGCGCAGCGTCCCCTCCGGGCCGTCCCCGACTTTCTCGTAGCCGCCGATCCAGTACTCGCCCTGGTGCTCGCTCGCTTCTCGAGACCGCGCCGCAGGCACATCCCCACGGGTCGGCTGACCGTCGAAGGCGTCGGAATCCGCGGTCCAATGGGATAGATCGCCGGATTCGAAGTCGAGATTCAAGGGCTCCCCGTCGTCGCCGAGCGGACGAATGCCGACCTGCTCCTTCTCCTTCCGAGGCGGCGCATGCGCAACGGTCCGGCTCGAGCGTTCTTCGCCCTCCTCCTGCTGGCGAAGGAAAAAGGTCCCCTTCTTGTTGCCGATGACGACGTCGACGCGGCCGTCGCCATCGACATCGTCCGCAACGACCTGCGTGCCGACGCCCGAGTCGTCATCGACCAGGTGCGGAGTGAAGCTCGCTCTCCCCTCTGCGCGCGAGAGCTCGAACCAGTAGACCACCGCAGGGTTGCCCAGCTCGGGGTCCCCCTTCGCGCCGTGCGACCACCAGCGCTTGCCGGTCACGAAGTCGAGCAAGCCGTCGCCGTTCATGTCGACGACATCGACGGCGTGGAGCTCTGCGAATTGAACACCGTTCAGGACCTGGTCGAGTTTCTCGCCGAGGATCGGATGCTTCTCGAACGTGATGCCTCCGTCGCCCTCTCGTTGCTCGAACCACGCGAGGCCGAAGTGGTGCGCAGCGAGGCTCGTAACCACGTCGCTGTCGCCGTCTCCGTCGACGTCGAAGGCGTACATCTGTGCTCCACCGTGGGGCGTGAACTCGAAGGAGTGCTTCTCCCAGAGCGGCTCGCCTGCGAGCGAAGCTGGCTGTCGCCACCAGCCGCTCTTCTCCAGGAGATCGGCGCGCCCGTCCCCGTCGACGTCGCCGACCCCGAGCCCGTGAGTGAAGCGCTGCAGACCGAGGTCCGGAGAAAGCGCATGAAACGTCCACGGCTTCCCCGGCTCTTCGCGATCCGGACCGGCCCAGCCGAAGCGCCCGTCCGTGTGGAACACCAGTTCGGGTCGCCCGTCCCCCGTCAGGTCCGTGAACGCCGGCGACTCGTTGTCGACGTTCGCAACGACCACCTGCGAGTCCCACCCCTCAACCCCGCCCGCGCCGATGGAACCTTCACCGGGATTGAAGAACACACGCGCCTCCTGGCCCGGGAACCCCACGAAGAGAATGTCGAGCCAGGAGTCCCCGTCGAAGTCGTACGGGAAGCAGAAGAAATTGTTCGAGTACGAGGCCGGATCGAACGCGCGCGGAGCGTAGATCACGTGCCGTTCGGTGAAGCTCGGGCCCGCGTACCAGAAAGGACCGGAGATGACGTCCGCGTCCCCGTTCCGATCGAGGTCCGCGAAGCTGGCGCCTTCGCTAAAGAAGGTCTCCGAGAGCTGGATGCGCTCGAAGGTGGGTTCCCGAACGACCGAAGTGGGAACCTGCGAGACGAGACAAAGAGCGACGACGAGAGCCAAGGACCGTACCTCCTGAAAGGAGTCTAGCAGCCCGAGCCGAAAGTCAGGCCGGGGAGCCGGCCGGGTGAGAGCGAACGCTCCGGCTTGCGCTAGCTCCGTGCTTCTGCGTCGAGCAGCGCTTCCACTTCGTCGAGGACCGCTTGGACGGTGGAGCGGAGGCGGATGCCGTTGTGGGGCTCCATGAGAATGGGCGCTTCAAAGGGGTGTTTCTCGCCTGGCTCGGCGTCGTGAAGCCCCTGTGGCAGCTCGTGCTCGAGAGCGAGGCCGAGCAGGCCCTGCCCGACGGGGGTCACAGGGGGGTCTTCAGGGGTAGAGCTTCGCAAAGACACCCCTTCGGAGCACTTATCCACGGAGCCGTTTGCTTCGAGCGAAGCACCGACTACGCTCACGGCATGGGACCGGCCCCATTGAAACGCATGCTGCCGATCGCCCTCTGTATCGCGATCCTGGCCTATCTGGGGCTTTGTCTGCTCCTGTACCTCTTCCAGAATCGCGCGGTCTTTTTCCCGGGACGCCCGCCACAGGCGACGCCTGCCACGGCGGGCTTGGAGTATGAGGATGTGCGGCTCAAGACCCGGGATGGAGTCTCGATTCACGGGTGGTGGATTCCAAGGAGTGAAGCCACGGGTGTCATCCTGGTCGCCCACGGCAATGCCGGCAACATTGCGGATCGGCTGGGACTTGCGCGCGCCTTTCACGAGCTGGACTTTTCGGTGTTGCTCTTCGACTACCGCGGCTACGGCAACAGCGAGGGCACTCCGACGGAGGAGGGTGTCTATCTGGATGGTGAAGCGGCCTACGAATACCTCACCGACGAACGGGGAATCCCGCCGTCCAGGATCGTTCTCTTCGGCGAGTCACTGGGCGGAGGCGTTGCGGTTCAGCTGGCCTCCAGGCATGCGTGCCGCGCCTTGATCACCGAGAGCGCCTTCACTTCGGTTCCCGACGTCGCGGCCGAGATCTACCCCTGGTTTCCCACACGCCTCCTGGTGCGGAATCGCTTTGCGAACGCCGACAAGCTCGGCTCGATCCAGGTTCCGTACCTGACGATTCACAGTCCCGAGGACGAGCTCATCCCCTTCTCTCACGGCGAAAGGCTGCACGCGGTCGCGAATGAACCCAAGCGGCTCTTGCGAACGTCCGGCGGTCACAACGACGGCGGATTCCAGTCAAGTGAGGGTTACCGCCACGAAGTGGGCGTCTTCTTGAGAGGTGTGTTCGCCGGGGACGAGTGAAGCCGGAAAGCTGTCCGGTCCGGACGAGAGCGGCGCGATCGCTCACGCGCGCTGAACGATCGGAACGAAGAGTCGAGAATCGCGCCTGCCCGGTCGAAGGCCACTTCCCACGCCGGAGGGAGGAACCGGGTCAAACCCGCCCGCGCCAACGCTCGATACGGTCCAGCGCCTCCGCGATGTCCGCGGTCGCTCCGGCGTACGAGAAGCGCACGAAGTGCTGTCCGGTGTCCGGACAGAAATCCGAACCCGGGGCCGCCAGGACCTTCGCTTCCTCGAGCATCTCGATGCAGAACTCGACGCTGTCCTCGTGCATGTGCTTGACGTGGCAGTAGAGGTAGAAGGCACCGTGCGGCGCAGAGAAGCGATCGAAGCCCATGGCTGGAAGCCGGTCCAGCATGAGGTCCCGGTTGCGTCGATAGCACTCCACGTGGTGATCCAGTTCGTCCCGGCAGTCGAGCGCGTGCAGCGCCCCGACCTGAGCGGGCGCGGGCGAACAGAGGTAGAGGTTGTGCGCAAGATTGGAAATCGGGGCCACCAGGTAGTCGGGGAGGACCATCCAGCCGAGCCTCCAACCCGCCATCGAGTAGTACTTCGAAAAACTGTTGACCACGATCGCCTCGTCGGAATAAGAGACTGCCGTCACCTCGGGCGTGTCGTCTTCGAAGACGATGCCGTGGTAAATTTCGTCCGAGATCAGACGAATCTGGCGACTCTCGCAGTACTCGGCGAGTTCCTTCAGTGCCTCCGGCACGATCATGGAGCCGGTCGGGTTGTTGGGGCTGGCGATCACGAGTCCGTCGATGCCACCCTCGATCGCCTCGATGTCGGCGATCGTGGGTTGGAAGTGATTCTCCATCGACGTCGGGAAGCCCACGCACTCCACCCCGAGTGTCTCCATCGCGTACCGGTATCCGTAGTAGAAGGGCTGGGGCAAGCCCAGCCGTTGGCGTTCGTCGAAGCACCCTACGATCGCGAGAATCATCGCGCCCGATGCGCCTAGCGTGACGACGATTCGCTGCGGGGCGATATCGACGCCGTAGAGTTGCTGGTATTGCCGCGCGAGTCGCTCGCGGAGCGGATCGATGCCGGCGGCCGGGGTGTAGCCGAGGGTGGAATCGCGACCCGCGGCCGCGACGGCTTCCAGCGTGCCCTCCGGTGCGCCCGTACTCGGCTGGCCTACATGGAGATAAATCACGGAGGCACCCTCAGCCTCGATCCCATGGGCTCGCGCCTGGAGTTCCTCGGCGACGCTCGGTGACGAGCCCCGATGCGAAGGCCGAAACTTGGTGGTGGTGGGCATGGCGCAACCTCTCCTTTGCGGTCAGCGGATGACCAGGTCGATGTCACGTGTCATCAAGGGCCTTCATCGTACGGACCACCCCGCACGCGCACCTGGTCACCGACCCGGCGTACAGGAAGTATCCCAAGGCCGTCTCCAGGCCGACAATCCTATTCGTCTCGATTCCGGCCGTGACAGTGACTTTCGTACCAGACCCGGGACCGTCGAACCGCGCGTCGTGTGCGAGAACCGCGCTGCAACACCTCTCGAAGTCGAACTGCACCAGCAGCGACGGACCTGCACCGAAGTCGTCCAGGCTAGAGGGCTACTTGGTGGCCACACCGGCCACGAGATTCGAAACGACCACCGGAAGCGTTTCGCGCGGCGTCACGAACCCCTCGAGACGCACTTCGCGAAAGCCGGCCCCGCGGATGGCGTCGCCGAGCTCGCGGTCGAGACAACAGCCATCGGCCATGTACTTCCAGAAGGGTCCGGCCAGGCCCTGGAGCCGGCGCAGCCGGCTGCCGGGCGGCGCCGCCACGTGCTCCATGAACACGAAACGACCGCCGGGTACGAGAATACGCCGTACGTTGCCAAGGACGGCCGCCGGATCGGGGACCGAACACAGCACGAAGGTGCTGAGGACCGCATCGACGGACTCGTCTTCGACCCCCATGCCCTCGGCCGAGAGGTTGCGGAAGTCCACTTCGATGTTACGGCGCGCCGCGGAAGCCCGCAGGCGGGGATGCATGTGCGGGTTGGGCTCGATCCCGATCCAGCGCTGCAAGCCGTCGGGCAGGTGCTGGAAGTTGGCGCCGGTCCCAGGGCCGATCTCGACGACGGTGCCCGAGAGCTCCGCGAAGAGCGCGCGCTTGCGCTCGGCGGCATGAACCTCGAAGCGGCTCATCACCCGGTCGTAGAGCCGGGCCATGGCCCACCGACGCAAGCTCCTCCCCGGCGGCGTCAGGGTGAGGGCGAACAGGCCGACGAGAACGGCCAGCGTGATGACGGCGGTCATTCGCTAGCCGCTCAATCCCACCGTGGAATCCCCTTGCGCACGCTGTAGCGCCCCGCACCGGAGAAGAAGAGCGCCAGATCGAGGTTTCGGGGAAGCACCTGACCCATGGCGTTCTTTCCTTTGATCGGGTGGGCGACGAAGCTCGAGAGCGCAGGCCGGGGTCGAACCGCGTCCCCCCTTCGAGCTCGCGACGGTCATGGAACACGGCGTTGCAAGGGGTTCTTCCCGTCTACTCGAGCCACAACTTCGCCTTTCGCTCCGGCCGGCCGCTCAGGGTGATGCGACGCTCGGTGGTGCGCCCGTCCTCGGCGAACGCGCGCACCACGTAGGACCCGGGCGGCAGCGGGCCGACGCGCTGGATGGCGCTGCCCAGGCCGCCACTGACGCGTTCCATGATTTCCGCCAGACTCAACATCCCGTTCATCTCGCGGCCTTCGGAGTCCAACACGCTGACGCGCGCGGGAACGTCGGCGCCGCTCTTGTCGACGAGATTGACGACCAGCATGGTGGCGGTTTGCACCACCACGGTCACCTCGCTCGACTCACCGGCGCGGACTCGGACCGGAAACTCTCCGGCCGAGGCGAGGGAGGATGTGCGGGCCGTGATCGTGTAATCACCCGGCGCCAGGCCGGGATACTCGAAGCTCCCCGAGGCGTTGGTCTGGGCCACGGAGAAGAGCTCGACCAGGTGCCCCTCTTCGTCGCGCACGAAGATCGAGGCACCGCTGACGAGCGCACCGCTCGCATCGCGGACCGTGCCATGGAACTTTCCCGACTCACCGAGCCGGAAGTCCAGGCCGCGCACCCATTGGCTCTCTTTGACCTCGACCGTCGTCACCTGGCGCCCGTGTACGTTGCCGTCGCCGAGAAAGCCCCCGAGGCTCGCGCCGCCGGCCGCGACCAGGTAGCGGCCGGGCCGCAGGTAGGGGATCTCGTAGTCACCGTTGGCGTCCGTGACGGTCTCGTTGTACTGGCCACCGAAGACCGTTCCGAAGACCAGGCCGCCCTCGAGATTGAGCGTGATGCGGGCCTCGGCGAGCGGTTCCCTGTCGGGGCCGAGAACGCGACCCGAGACCCGCCCCAGGGGCAGCTCGAAGTCGAGCTTGAAATTCCCGGTCTGCGGGATGGAGCGCCGGAACTCGATGCTGTTCTGGCGTCCAGGCACGCTCATGGTCTGGATCGTCACCAGGTAGTCACCCGCCTCGCCCAGCTGCAGCTCGTAGCGGCCGCCCGAGTCGAGCGGATGGATCTTCAGGAGCTCCATGCCGCCACCGCCCGCGGGCACGAAACTGATGATCGAATCCGCCACCGGGGCATCGGCCAGCGTGACGCGACCGTGGACGAGCACCGGATCCGCGGGTGGCTCGCCGAGCACGACGTGCTCGTCGCCTTCGTCGACAAGCTGGACGGTGGCCATCTTCAAGGCGGCGAGCAGTGTGGCCTGGTCGAGGGCCTCGCCGCTCTCGGACTGCAAGCTCTCGATGCCCGGAAAGGCCTGCACCTGCCACGAGCCCGGCGTGAGCCCGTGTTCGACGAAGGTCCCGTCGGAGCCCGTGTTCGTCATCCGTCGCTCTTGCAGGGTCGGCATCTGGATGATGACCAGACAACCCGCTGACCGCTCTCCGTCGCTGCCGTAGACCTCCCCGGAAAGGATGGCGCCACGGCGCAAGGCCAGCATCAGGTCCACCCGCTCTTCGCCTTCGGAAAGTTCGAAGGCCACGGCCTCGCTTCGGGCAAAGCCGTCCTTCTTGGCCACGACCGAACCTGCGCCGGGTGCGAGCTCTTCGAGCGCGAAGCGCCCCTCCGCGTCGCTCTTGGCCACGGGCCAGTCGCCGCGGCCCTGCATGGCCTCGAACACCTCTGTGCCTTCGAGTTCTTTTCCCACCTCGGCGCCGGCCACGGGCTGGCCGTCTGGGTCGACCACCTGACCCGCCAGCCGCACCGGCCGCAGCAGCGCGAACGCGAGTGGTTCCTCGCTCGGCAGCTGGATGGTGATCTCCTCGGAACGCGCATAGCCCTCGGCCTCAGCCGTGAAATCCCAGTCGCCGGAGCGCAGGTCGGTCATACGGAAGGAACCGTCCTCACTCTCGAAAGCCTCTTCGCGTTTCTCGCTCGGGGGCATGTACCACTGACTGCCGGCACGCTCGCCGCGGATCTGGAAGGCGGCAACAGGCTGCCCAGCGCCGTCGACCACTTCACCGCTGACGTGAATGGGCGCCGCAAGGACCAGGTTCAGCTCTTCCGAGGGCGCGTGGACGACGTCTTGGAATGCGGTCCAGCGCCCGATGCCGGGGCCCCCTTCCTGCTCCTCATCCACCTGGAGCGTCGCGCCAACGACCCAGGGGCCGGGACCGGTACCGGTGATCCGGAACGCCCCCTCTTCGTCGACCGCGTCGTCATTCCTTGCGCCGATATAGGCGCGTGGATCGGAGGGGCTGCCGGCAAGGTTCTCGGAGAGGTCGGGCTCGACCCAAACGCGTGCATTCGTCGCCGGCGTACCGTCGGGGAACAACACCGTGCCGGCGATGGCCAGCCCCTGACTGAGCACGACTTCACCGTGCTCGCGCACCTCCCCGTCGCCCAGTTCGAAGGCCGAACTCAGCAGATCCTGGTAGTCGTCGTGCCGGACGCGAAGCCAGTCTTTCCCCGGCGCGACGCCCTCGAGCACGAAGCGCCCTTCGGCGTCGCTCTCCGTCTTGCGCAGCCTCATGGTCGGGTTTCCCAGGAGCTCCCCTCCGAGAGCATCGACATTGGCACCGGCCACGGGCCCGCCCTCGTCGTCGACGACGCGACCGCGAATGCTTCCACCGCGCAAGAGCGCGAGTTCGATCTGGACGTGGTCGCCAGGGAGGGCCTGGACATCGTCGCTGATCGCAACCGCCAGGGACGGCGACTCGGTCTTGAGGGTCTGGGGCCTGCCGACCGGAACCGCGAACAGCTCGAAGCGGCCCTCGGCATCCGCCTCCGCCTTCAGGTTCAACGGGTCGGAGCTGGCCGTGCCGAGGTCAAGGGAGGTGAGGGCCGACCACGTGAGCTCGATCTCCACTCGCGTGAAGTCCGTCTGCTCTTCTCCGGGCGGCGCCAGCAGGCGACCCGAAATCCAGGCGCCCAGGACCGGTCGCAGCTCGACGGGCCCGGTGAGCTCACCGACTTCGATTCGGTGCAGCTTCTGGGAGTAGAGGTAGGACCCGCTGACCGCCAGCCAGGCCTCGTCGGCGTCGGGGGGGAGACCGATGCGCGCCTTGCCCACCACGTCGACGAGAGCCGCGCCGAGAGTTCCGTCTATACGCGCCGGGTCCGTCCCGGCGCGGAGCTCGACGAGCGGCCCGCCCTTGTCACGGAGCTCCTCGTAGTCCGCGTTCGCGGCCAGGGCCAGGACCCAGACGCGCTCCTCACGGGGTGTATCGGCGGGTACGACCAGGGAGACATCGATCCAGCGCGTCTCTTCTTCGGGCCAGGTCCGCGCAGCTTTCTCGTCGGACTCCGCGGAAACCACGCTACGAGTCTGGCTCGGTCCACTTTCCGATGTGCTCGACACCGAGGGAGGCTCGACCGGATCCAGGGCTCGCGCCTCGTCCGCGGGCGTCTCGGCGGCGTCAGGTCGGGGCGTGAGTTCCGCCTGGCGGCTCGGCCCTTCCTTCGGGCCCAGGAACCGGACGAGCAAGACCAGGAACAGGGCGAGAAAGCCCACGGAGACGAGGATGCGTATTTTCATCGGTTCGAAAAAAAAGGGGGCCGGGGGTGCGGGAGGCGTCGCTCCTTCGATCCATGCCGCCGACTACGCACCGAAGCTTCAGATAATCATAGAGAAACAGCTGAACGCCTGCCTGGCCGTCAAGACAGCGCCACGACCACACCCCGCCCCGGGGCCCTGGATCCAGGGCAGCGCGTGCCAGAGGAACGGACCCGAATCGTCAGGCCGCGGCCTGGAACACCCCCTCGTAAAACCCCTACCCCATTCTCCGGGACCCGGGCTGGGGGGGGCGAGTCGGTGTTTCCCGACCCTGAAGACCGATTTGCGCCTGTGGATTCCATACGCCGATGCTGCAGAAATCGAGCGCACTCGAATACACCCAGATCGAGTTCGCGGAAAAACCACGCTGCTCGCATACAGCGGTTCCAACTTCGCCGGTCGAGGGGCAGCTGTAGATGACGCGCGCCGGATCGCACCGGTGCCCGCCGGGACGATCCCGTTAACATGAAGGGGGATGACTTTGACGCTACCCCGACGAGGCGATCGAACACGACGAGGCGGACCTCTGTCGAGGCGATGCGGCTTCACACCTGCCGTATTCATCAGCGTATTCGTGTTCGCGGCCGCGTGTACGGAATCGGCGGACGAGGTCGTGCCCGAGCAGGTGACTTTTCGGGAACACGTCGCTGCGATCATCTACGGAAACTGCTCCACCTGCCATCGGCCGGGTCAATCGGCCCCGTTCTCGTTTTCCGACTACGAATCGGTCAAGAAACGCGCCAGCATGATCGAACTCGTCACGCAAAACCGATACATGCCGCCCTGGCTCCCCGAGTCCGGTCACGGTGACTTCGCCGGCGACCGGCGCCTCACGGACGTCGAGCTCGAGGTGATTCGTCGCTGGGTCGAATCCGGCTGTCCCGAAGGCGACGCCGTTCCCGAACCCGAAGCGCCCAACTTCTCGAACGAGTGGTTCTTCGGCGAGCCGGACCTCGTCGCGACGATGCCGGCGGCTTACGAGGTGCGCGCGGAGGGCAGCGACGTGTTCCGTAACTTCGTCGTGCCCGTCCCCATCGCCTCACCGCGCTACGTGCGGGCGATCGAGTTCCGTCCCGGCAATCCCCGGGTTCTGCACCACGCGGTCGTTCTCTTCGACCGGACGGGCACGGCACGCCACAAGGAAGGTCTCGACGGCCAACCCGGCTACGACGGCATGCTCCAGGAAGGACTCGAGTTCCCGGACGGACACTTCCTCGGCTGGACGCCGGGCAAGCTCCCTACGCCGCCCGCGGAGGGGATCGCCTGGCGGCTGGAGCCCGGGACCGACCTGGTTTTCGACCTGCACATGCTCCCGACCGGAAAACCCGAGCCGTTACGGGCGTCCGTCGGCCTCTACTTCACCGACGAGGAGCCGACGCGCCACCCCTACCTTCTACGGCTCGGAACACGCGGCATCGTCATCCCGGCGGGTGAGCGGAATCACTGGGTCGAGGCCGACTACGTCTTGCCCGTCGATGTCGATCTGCTCGGGCTCTACCCGCACGCACACTACCTCGGCAAGGAGATGCTTGCGCTCGCTCTGCTGCCTGACGGCGGGGAGGAACCGCTCCTGCGGATCGACGACTGGGACTTCAACTGGCAGGACGACTACGTCTTCGCCCAACCCATTCGATTGCCGGAGGGCACCAGGCTCTCGATGCGCTTGCGCTACGACAACTCGAAGGGGAACGCCCGCAATCCGTCCAACCCTCCGCGGCGTGTGCTGTACGGCTCGGGTTCGGGCGACGAGATGGGCGACCTGTGGCTCCAGCTACTCCCCACGAGCCGCGCCGACTTCGATGCGCTGCGTCGGGACTCCGCCACACGCGAAGCCCGGCAGAAAGCCGCCGACTTTCAGCTCTTGAGCGAGGCTCGTCCAAACGACGTCGAGACACGCTTCGGTCTGAGCGAGGCTTACCGACAGGTGGGCCGGGACGACGACGCCATCGAGGAGCTGCGCGCGGTGCTACGCCTGGATCCCGCATACGCCGACGCCCACAACAACCTGGGCGTCCTGCTCCGCAGGCGGGATGCAATCGACGAGGCGGTTACGCACTTCCGGCGCGCGATCGAGAGCCGCCCGCGCTTCGCCGGCGCGCTCGGGAACCTCGGTAGCACGCTCTTTGCGCGCGGACAGCACCTCGAGGCACACGAATTCCTGCGCCGCGCGGTCGAAGAAGAGCCCTACAGGGTCGAGACGCGGCACGAGCTCGGCGAAGTCCTGGTCGCTTTGGATAGGCTTCCCGACGCCATCGCCGAGTTCCGCCGGACGATCGCAATGCGAAGCGATTACCTGGCGGGACGGATATCCCTCGCCATGACGCTCGACCGAGCAGGCCACCACGCCGAGGCTCTCGAACGCTTCCGCGAAGTCAGCGAGGCGAGGCCGGATTGGGCAGCGCCATGGACGGCGATGACGCGCATCATCGCGACGGACTCGAACGCCGATCCGCTCTCCCGCGCGGAGGCGTGCCGCTTCGGCGAGCGCGCGCTCCGGCTCTCTCGCAACCGGGACCCCGTCATCCTGGACGTGCTCGCGATGGCCTACGCAACGGCCGGCCGGTTCGACGAGGCCGTTCGCAGCGCGGAACGGGCGGTGAGTCTCCTTGCGACCACGAACGACCACGAGGCGGCACGTGAGATCAGCGCGCGACTCGACCTCTATCGTCGCCGGCAGGCGTACACCGAACGTTGAACGGCCCGTTCGCGGACTGCCCGATCGGGAGGGGGGCGTCGCACCCGCAGGCAGCCGAGCGAAGCCCATCATGATTTCGGGGCACGTGCCCGATGCCGGCGCCCGTCCGGCCCCGGGAACGACAGACGGTCCCCTCGCGCACCGTGCCGCCCGCCTCCAACGCCACGGCGAAGCGTCGGGAGGAGGGGGGCGACGGCGGGGGAACCGGTATAGACTGGGGTCGACGGCAGCCGCTCCGGCAGGCCGCAGGAAGAAAAACCGACAATGAAGATCCTGTTCTGGTCCGTGATCGCCGGCACCGGCGCCCTGGGCATCTGGATGTGGCTCACCGGAGGCTGCTGAGGCGGCGCCCAGACGACCGGTTCGGCCGTCACCATCGGTAGCGTGGTCATGGCGGGCGTGGTCCTCACGCGCCGCAACGGCGGCTAGACCCGCAAGACGCGGGTCGCGAGCGGCCCGTGAAGCGATCGCCCCGGACCTATGGCTCTTTTCTCGTCGCGGAGTCGCCTCGCCGGGACCTAGAACCGCAGCACGGTCACGTTGTCCGGATCGAGCGAGATCGCGCGGCGATCGAGTTCGACGACGCCGCGTTGGATGATCGCCGTGCTCGCCTCTTCACTGACCGAGAGGACCTCGGAGCGGCCATCGGTCAGCCGCGCGCTCCCGTAACCGGTCATGCTGTTCGCCGTGAAATGCGAGACGCCGAGCGGCCGACCGGCGTCCGACAGAAACGTCACCCGGTCCGCGTGGAGCGCGGGATCGGCGGGCTCGATCCGGAAGTGACAGCGCCGGAACACCACGATCGCTAGCTCGTCCATCTTCGGCTCCCGAGGCAGCTCATACGACATCGGGACGATCGCGTCGCCGTCGATTCTGAGATAAACATGCTCGTACGGCACGCCGGACAGCACGAAGCGGCCCGACTCGTCGCTCAGCACGCGCGCGCCCTGGGTGAACTGGCTGCCGTAGTCGGTCTCGAGCGTGTTCAGGGAAAGGCGCACTTGCGCGTCGGGGATGGGAACACCATCGCGCGTCAACAGGCGCCCGCCCACCTCGTCGCGCAAGGCGTCGGACTCGACGCGTAGCACGACGTCGTCACGGCCCGCCGTCGCAAGGGCGCTGATCATGAGGAGCGTGGCATCGTCGTACGCCTGGACGGTGTACTCGCGTCGGAGGAGTCCTTCGATCCGGAACGAGCCGTCCTTTTTCGAACGCACGAGCGTCGATCCGCCGCGCGCGAGACCTTCGGCCGTCTCGAGCGGGAAGCGCATCTGGCTGATCTCGGTCTCGTCGGCGACCGACACGAACCAACCCTCGAGCGGGCTTCCGTTTTCGTCGACGACGCGGCCACAGATCGCGAGCGGTGCGCCGCCGAGCACGAGTTCCTGGGGCGGGACCCGGCGACCGTGCGCTTCGATGAGGTCGCCGAAGTTCGGGATCAGGGCCGGGAGGCGCCCTTCCATCGCCGCGCACAGCGGCGTCGAACCGACGACCCAGTCGAACTCCACGCGAAATCGCCCCGCTACGCCGGTCTCGTCCGTCGAGTCAGCCAGCTTGACGAGCGCCCCTTCGACCGGGAACCCGCGCTCGTCGATGACGATGCCCTCGACGACCGCTTCGTCCTCGATGCGGCGCGCAGACAGCTCGACGAGGACCGGGCCGGGCGCAAGTTCCGCTGTGTCGAGCTCGGTCGGTTCGTACCCCTCCGCCGACACGAACAGCTTGAGCCCGCGCCCCGTGGGGACCTTTCCGAGTTCGAATCGACCGGCCTGGTCGGACTCGGTTCCAGGGCGCGCGACCTTCGCCGAGTCGAGGGCGTAGGGGAAGCCGACGAAGCCGTTCCGCGCGGGGTGGAGCCGGACGCTCGCACCCGCGATGGGCACGCCCCCCCCGTCCACGACGAATCCCGACAGCTCGGTCGCCGGGGTCGCGACGATCACGTGCTCCCGCTTCCAGTTCGACTCGGTGATCACCGCCTCGCACACGGTCGCCAGGGCCTCGTCGAACACGCGCAGGTACGTCGGGCGCGGCTGCTCACTCCAGGGGGGGGGGACGAACGTGCCTGCGAGCTCGAGCTCGAAGAAGCCGTCGGGAGCGGTGACGGCGAGCGAACGGGACGGACCGCGGTCCGAACGGATCGCGACGCCGCCGACCGGCTCGCCGGAGAGATCGACGACGCGACCGAACACACCGATCGTTTCCGTCTTTGCAGGCGTGGCGGAGGGCGTGGCCAGTGCGCTCGTCCCCTCCCGTTCGACGCCCTCCGGCACGGGGGCGCGCACGGGCACCTGCTCGTCGCGCGACTTCGGGGTCGTGACGGGAGCGAGCAGCGAGTCACCACCGATCGGCGTCGAGACGCGCCCGGCAGGACCTCCGGAAAAAGACAGCCACACCCCGATGCCGCCGAGCGCGGCGATCGCGGTAGCGACGGCGAGTTTCGTGCTCACGTTCATGATCCAGGCTCCTGTTCCCACGAGCACGGAGCCCGCGGCTGCTTTCGTCGCGGGAGCGCTTCCGCGAGCGAGGGGAAGGAAAGCGGCGCACCAGCTGGCGCGGTCGCCGTATTCTCGGTCGAGTTTCCATCGAAGTTTTTCGAACGCGCGTTGAAGCCGGCTGTGCACCGTCTTCAGCGGAACGCCGTCACGCGCCGCGATCTCGCCAGGCGAGAGGTCGTCGAAGAAACGAGCGAGCACCGTCGACTGGAACGGTTCGCCGAGCGTCAGAACGTGATCGAGTACATCTCGCTGCATCGCCGCGAGCTCGGCCGTCGATGTCTGGGCCTCGGGCCGCGAAGCGGCCTCCTCGCGCCGCTTTCGCCGGCCTTCGGAACGTCCGAAGCGACGCGCCGCGTTCCGGACCACCGTGACGAACCAGCCCTCGAGATTCGTGGACCGCGCGGGCGGCCGCTCGAGGGCCACCGTCCAGGCGTCCTGGACGATGTCGTCGGCGCTAGCGGCGTCCGAGACCAGCCCGGCGGCGAGCCGCCGCACCCAGTCGGCGCGGGCGAGCAGGGTCTCGACTTCGAATCTCTCTTGGGAGTCGCCCATCGTCCTCGAGGGGAGAGTGCCACGCGTCGCAGTGCTTCCCCCGATTTTTCGAAAAAATGCAGGGTGGCGTGGATCCCGGGCCGGCCTCGGCTTCCCGGCTCCGGCCCGCCGCAAGTCCCCGATTGAAAAAAGTCCGGATCCCCGTTCGCGTGACGCGCCCACGAACGGAAACAGGACCGCGTCCTTGCCGACCGGCACCCTGCCATCGCCCGGCCTACTTCACCACGCCGCGCTGCTCTTCGAGATGAAAGATCGAACTTCCGCCTCCACGCCGATGGGAACTCCCCTGCCCCGTTCAGGCTCCCGGGGAAACATGCCGCCGAAAAAATTCGAGGAAAACGCCTGTTGCCTGAAACGAACGCCACGCCCACGGGCACCCCTATGTGTGTCCCTTGATTGCCAGCACGGCGTGTCGGCCAACCGCGGAGGGCCCGTGGGATGCCTCCCAGCGGCACGCTGGAAAGGGATCTGGCGTTCCTGCGCGCCAGATCTTTCTTTTTCCAGGACGGATTCGGCGTGGGGTTTCGCCCCCCTCCTGGGCATGTGAGTCCAGCACCGGATCGTTGGCCACACCCGAGCCCGAAAGCGCCACCCCCAGCCTCGTGGCGGAAGCGGCTTGAAAGCCCGGAGTCTCGACTCTCGTCACCGTTGTCTTCGATCCAGGCTGTGGCGCGAACTCCCGAAGCACGGTCCCGGCGGTTCGGCCTGCAAACTAGCCGCCTCCGTGGGTGCCCAGGGCCTGAATCCGGCTTCCGTCAATGAAACGCTGCATCGTCTCCACGATCTCGACGCTGTTCATCAGCGCGGGGAGGGCGGCCCAGCGGTCCGTCAGGTCATTCCCGAAAGTGACGATCCCCGAGTGCTGCGTCCGGTCGGCGTCGACCACGGGGTCCAGGTCGTAGACGCCCAGGGCATGGCGCAAGTCATCGATCTCGTGGTAGTCCCCGGTGAGGTAGAGCCAGCCCTCGTGTTCCCCACCGAAGCTTTCGCAATACTCCCGCAGGACGTCGGGAGTATCGACCTCCGGGTCGATCGTGATGGAGAGCATCAGCAGGTCTTTCCCGACGCGTTTGCCCAGGATCCTGTGAACCTTCACGAGGTTCCGCATCGTGCCCGGTCATATTCCGTCACACCTCGTGTACATGAAGTTGACGAGCACGCACCTGTTCCGCACGAGATCGTCGTAGAAGCGGACGGTATCGCCGCGGTGCGTCCGGAGCTCGATGTTCGGAAAGCGATCCGAGAGGCGCCCGGTGTCTCGTGCTTCTTCCTCCCGCGGGGAGGTGACTTCCGTGGGTGCCGGTTCCCCGAATGCTAGCTCTTCCGCCGACGCCTGATCCGCGACGGAGCCCTGGCTACTGGAGCAAGCTGTCGCGAAGAGCGCCGCCAGGATCGCTGTGAAGAGGAGCCGGCCCGGGACGGCGGCGCTTCGCTCGGCCGATCCGAGCGAAGCGCCGTCCCGAAGTCGAATCGAAGGTCGACTCAATCGTCGTCGTCCTCGTCCAGAGCAACACCTGGATTGTCGGGCGGTGGGAAGAGCTCGAGCTCGCCGGGTTCGAACTCCTCGAAGCCGACGCCGCGCCCTTCGAGCCGGTCCACGTCACCCGTCGCATCGAAGAAGAGATCCTCGGAATCCGGCACGATCGGCATTCCGCTCACCTCCTCGGCCGTGAAGCCGAACTCGTCGACGAAGGCGCTCGAGTTGTGGGCCCGGACACCGTTGTTGAGGCTCGGGTGCCCTTCCGCGCGCGGATCGAACACCGCCATCATGCGCATGTCTTCGTGCTCGAGGGTGTGGCAGTGGAAGACAAGCGGACCGGTGAACGTGCGGAACTTCATGAAGATCTCGGAAGTGCCGTTCGGATCGAGGCTTGACGCGCCGACGTTGGCCGCCAGGGAAGGCGGCGGAGCTTTGCCGTTGAGCTTCTGGATCTGGTGCGCCTCGAGGTGGATGTGAATCGGATGCAGCCAACCGCCGCTCTTGTTCTCGAGGATCCACTTCTCGGCGCTGTTCAAGAGCGGAACGGCGTTTGACCGCCGCGGGCTGAAGAACTGATGGTTCACCTGCCAGGCCCCGTTGCGCCGTTCGAACACGAATCTGCGCACGGCGTTGATCTCTTCCGCCAGGATCGGCGTGAAGGGTCGGAGCGGCATGCCTTCCTTGACGGAGAGGTCCTCGGAGGGGGAAACCGGTGGCCCCTCGACCTTGAACTTCAAGAGCTGGAAGAGGCCCTCCTCGGGATCGACCCCGTCCGGCTTGCGGCCGTCCTTCTGGAGCATGATGTTCTCGAGAAACACCTCGTCGGGGGCGTTCCGGAAGTCAACGATGCAGTCGACGCGCTGGGACATCGACAATTCGAAGGTATTGAGCGTGATGGCGTGCGGCAGCTCCCAGGTGTCTTGACCGATCTGGAGAAAGGGGAGCTGGGATCCGTCGGAGCCGGTGAGCCGCAGCTGGTAGAGGCGCGCGTTCGACGCATTGAGAATACGGAAGCGGTACTTGCGCCGCTCGACCGTGACGTATGGCTGGAGTTTCCCGTTGACCGTCTGGTACGGACCGACGCGACCGTTGTGGTCGAGGAAGTCGTACGGCAGCTGTCCGTCGGAATCGATCTGCTGGTCCTGAAGGGCCAGGGGGATGTCGTAGGGGCCATAGAGCTCCGGCAAGACTCCCGAATCGATAAACCCCTGCTCGAGGTCATCCTCGATCAGGTAGAAGCCCGCCAGACCGCGACTCACGTTGAACCCGGTGATGTCCATCCCGTGGTCGTGGTACCACATCGTGGTGGGCAGACCACTGAGCTCGTAGGGTCCCGTGTTTCCGGCCTCGGGGCCGGACCCGGGGCGCGCATTCTGTCGCGGCCCGATGTTGGGGTAGTAGTAGTCCCGCTTCTTGCCCTGGAGCACGTAGAAGTCGGGATACCCGTCCGAGTGGGCCGGCGTGTGGTCCCCGTGCACGTGAACCGACGTTTCGACTTCGAGCTCGTTGCAGTAACGCACGACAATCGGCTGACCTTGCCTCTCCACGAACGTGGGGCCCGGGAAGCGCGCGATGCCGTCGTCCCCGTCGTCCGCGTAGCCGAAGATCTTCGTGGAAACCCCGTCGATGAACTCGTGGGTGCCCTCCTTCATGGTGAAGTGGTACAGCTTCTCGCCGTTGGGTCCTCCCCCTTGCATGAAGCGTTCCTGGTCCCAACGTTCGTTGTCGTTGGCGTTGGCGTTGGCGGCTACGTGAACCGGATGGTTCGCAAAGAACTCCGGGGCGATGCCATGGAACACAGCGCTCGAACCGACCAGGGCAGCGGGCGACCCTGGGGCGGGATCGAGCGACGGCACCTCCATCGCGCGCTTCGGTTTTGGAAGCGGCACGCTGAAGGGGACATGGCCGAACTCGTCGCCGAGCGACCCGCCCCGCCCCCGTGACCTCGCGTAGAGCACGCCAGGCGTGCCCAGCACCCCGGCGGCGCCGGCGCCGGCCGCCAGCCCACCCTTCAACGCCGCACGGCGGCTTACTCTTCTGGACATTCCATTTTCCCCCTTGACTGAAAAAGGTGACTTTCCGGCACCTTCGTGCCTCAAAACATGCGTTTCAGAGAGTCATACTACCCAAATACGACTTCGCACAATATCGAAATGGAACCTCCATCAATCGCCCTCCAATCCAAGGTTTTCGGCAGAGTACCGGCACTCCCGATTCCCTTCTCCGACCGCCGGGAGAGGGCCGTGTGGCCGGACAAACCGTGCCGCCGCGCCTTCTCAGAATCGGGACTCATCGTTCTTGGACCCGGATTGTCGACGGTCTGATCTAGAACACCTTTACCCCCCACCCTCGAGCGCGCTCACGAACCGCACTTTGAACCACCTACAGCCTCCTCCCTGAAGCCCGGGGCGACTTCGGCGGTATCGTTCACCGGAATCGGCGGTGAGAGGAATCTGGACATTCTGAGGAAGAAACCGTGGCCGGAGAAGACCAACGAACCTCGTCCGATATCCAGTTCCCAGGAGACCAATCATGTTGCTACGCAGTCTTGCACTATCTCTCGTCCCTTTCTCCGTCGCCTGTGCCGTCACCGCACCCTCGTCCGAGGGCACGAACGGCGGGCCGGTCTCCCCGGCATCGTCGCCCCGGCCGCGCGGCCTACCCCCCGTGCAGGCTCCCCTGCACATCCAGGGCTCAGCCGAGGGAGCTTCCATGGTCGAGGTGATGGACCGCTTCGCACAGCTCAGCGGCCAGCACCTGAGCGTGAATGACGGCACTCGCCTACGACTGGAAGCCCACCGTATCCGGCTTCGGGAAGACGTCACCGTGCCCGAGGACGAGGTCTACTCCTTCATCGAAGCCGCGCTCGTCGAAGCCGGCCTCTACATCGCTCCCGTGAAGGGCGGCGAGGTTCCGATCCTCGGGGTTTACTCGCTCCAGAGAGAAAGCATCCGGACAGCGGAACCACTGCATGTCGAACAAGGCGATGTGGCGGCGTACGCCGAACATCCGGCGCTGCTCATCTCCACGACGATTCAACTCCCCCATACCGACACGCGCACTCTGCAGACCCAGCTGCGTGCCAAGATCACCGACACTCAAGTGCAATCGATGATCTCCACGGGACGCAACAACCTCATACTCACGGGCGCCGGCTCTTTCGTGGCCGGGTTGCTCGAGTCTCTGCTCGAGATCGACGAAGCCAACGCCCTGGAGAATTGAGCCGATCCCGTGGGTCGAGGCCGGCCTAGGGCTCCGGCACGGGCCGGCCGAGCGTGCGCCAGCGCTCCGTCTCCGCACCGCAGTGGCGGCAGTGCGGCAGGAGGTGGTGGCGTATCTTTCCACAGTCCGGGCATTCACTGAAGAGTGAGGCGCCGCAGGAGGCGCAGGACATGGCGCCGCCCTTTTCCTGGGGGATGGGGTAGGCGCACTCGGGGCAACGGGAAGAATGATAGGCCTCGCGTCGGCGCCGCAGCAGGATGTCATCCTGCGGTTTCGCCGCCGTGCGCAGGGCGTGCAGCAGAAAGGCGACCACGATCGTGATGGCCGCGAGGATCCCGATGTACTTGAAGTACTCGGCCGGGAAGTGCTGGTGCATCACGACTCCGAGCCAGTAGAAGCTCGACAAGAGGAGCGCGAGAATCATCGGTCGAAAGATGGCGTTGCTGCGTTTCCAGACGAGCCACGACGAGAGCAGGAAGATCGGCACGACGAACGCCAGCTTGACCGCCGCCACCCGCCAGCGGTGGGCGTCCCACAGCCGGGTGTAGGCCCTGCGCGCATTGTCACGCCGATCGGTGAGGGAGCCGGCCAGGGACTCTTCTTCGATGATCAGCGCGTGCTGTCGCTGCTGCAGCTCGCCGACCTCGTTGTTCGCCTCCTCGACCGTGGCGGTCGCTCGCAAGTACCGCTCCTGCGTCTCGGCCAGCGTGCTCGACAGCTCCTTGGTAGGCTGGCGGCCGGCGTCGAGCTCGCGCCGGTGCTCCTGCACGATCTGGTTCCACGTCTGCTGCGCCACCGACATGGCCTCGCGCCGGTTGGCCTTGATCTCCTGCTGTCTCGAGATGGCGCGCTCGAGCTCCTTCTTCTGTTGCGTCAGCTCCCGTTCACTCCGGAGGAGCTCCGGCCCGACGTACTTGTTCTCGACCGCCTGGCGGTCCGGTCCTTCCATGTCGTCGATGTCGCCGATCAAGAATCCCTGCAACCAGACGAAGAGGAACAGCAAGAGGACCGAGAGCAGGCGGATGGTCCAGCGCAAGACCCAGGGGGTGTTGTCGTTCATGGCTCATATTTGACCACCGCGGCGGTGGAGGAGCCAGCTCCCAGCCCCGTCAGGCGCCTTGCCGCCCGCGGGCGTCGTTCCGCGGGCCCGGGCCCCGGCGAGTGGGAGAGCGACGCCGGGGCCGGCTTCCCGATCCTCTCGGGTACCGGCCCCGGCGCAGGCCGCGTGTCAGCGGCCTTTCCTCTTTCCCTCGGGCATTCCCTTTCGAAAGAACTTCGCCATCTCCTCGAAGACCGTCTCCCCCAGGCGCTCTTCCAAAAGCGCCGTCTGATCCTCGTTTGAGACCTGATAGTTCGGCCGCGTCTTCCAGGATCCGTCCGGGAAGCGCTCGATGCTCTTGTCCGCGTACGTCGCCTGAAGCTCCTTCAAGAACGGCGCCAGCGCCCCGGGATGGACGCGTTCGAGGAAGCGCACGATCCCGAAGGCGTAGTACGCCGCCTCTTGATTCCACGTGCCGCGTCGCCACTCGCTGACCAGGTCGAAGGGGACGTCGTCCCTCTTCTTGATGAAACGCTTGAGCGTCTTCGACCAGGACGAGTGTTCACCGACCCCCACGAAGCCGTCCCGGTAGGGAAAGCAGTAGATCCCGCGGCTGATCGTATCCTCGGCGGCCCACGCGACGCCGAGTGTGACCCAGTTCGGCAGTTGCCCGAAGCAACGCAAGAGGCGCAGGCGCGCCATGCGATGGATGAGCTCGTTGTCCGGGCTCCATTCCTCGACGCCCGGCGGGTCCTCCATCCAGGCCGCGCACAGGGGCCGCTCGAGGACGAAGCCCGCGTCTCGCTTCCCGGATCGGGCCCACGGGGCAAGGTAGGGTTCCATGGAGGCCACGTGGTCGACCAGGGCGGCGTAGTCTCCCTGGTTCTTGGCCTGGATCAGCACGAGGGGGAAGACCCCGTCCTGTCCGGCCGTGCTCGGCGGGCCCTCTTCGGCGGCCAGGAGCAGGTCGAGGTACGCGTCGGTCTTCTCGATCAGGCCCAGTTCACGCTTCGGACGCTTCGTTGCACGGCTCAGCAGAACGACGTCGCCGCGCTCGTTCAGGTGCAGCTTGTACCCGTTCTCCACGGCCCAGGGTCCGTAGCTCTCGAGCGCCGATCGGGTCGTTCGGGGGAGCTCTGCGGGAAGCTCGGCGAGCGGGTAGCGATCCCTTTGCCAGTGCAGGATCGCATCGCCACCCGCTGCCGGCGCATGGGGCAGCGGTGTGGTTGCGTGGGATAGGCCTGCCGCGAAAAGCAGCGGACATACCGGTAGAAACTTGCGAATGCACATGGGTGGCCTCCTCGGGGGGATCTGCCGGGCCCCCCGTTTCCTGCCTTGGGGATTGGTCTAGGTGGCGATATCTCTTAAAGCGGAACAGAGATGGGAGTGAGACGGACGGATCGGGTTTTTCTTTCCTTTTTCGCAGAAGACACGGCCGTTAGCCCGTCGGGGAACGGCGTCAGTTTCAGGAATCCCCGGCAAGTTCGAGGTCGTGAAGCGGATCGTCTCCACGGCGGTTGCCGGCGGGAAAAGCCGCCGGGGCGGGTGTCCCGGGTCTCCGGGCAGGGCGGCCGTGAGGCAGGAGGAACGAACCCGGGCATCGAAGGCCGCGCGGTCGGC
>NYUD01000092.1 GCA_002683825.1 Planctomycetota bacterium | reverse complement strand
GTGGCCGTGCACTACCGCCACAACCGCGAGGGCGCGGAGAGGACGCTGGCGGCGCTTCCCGGATCGGGGCACGCGCTCGTGCCGGGTGACCTTCGCGACACCGCAGCGGTCCTCGCGATCGTCGACCATGCCGTCGAAGCGCTCGGGGGTGTCTCCGTGCTCGTGAACAACGCTGCGGAAGCCCCCCTGGCGCGCACCATGCACCGAATCGACGAGGTTTCGTTCGAGGACTGGGGCGCGGCGTGGGAGAGGATGATCGCGGTGAACTTGCTCGGCGCCGCGCACCTGAGCTGGGCTGTGGCGCGGCACCTGATCGCGACGGCATCCCCGGGAGCGATTGTCAACGTCGGTTCTCGCGGAGCCTTCCGGGGCGAGCCGGACCATCCAGCCTACGGCGCGACCAAAGCAGCACTGCATTCGCTCGGCCAATCCATGGCGATCGCGCTGGCTCCGCACGACATCTCCGTGACGTCCGTGGCGCCCGGCTTCATCTCATCCGAGAGGCAAGCGCACACCCTGGCCGGCGATGCCGGAGAAGGGGTGCGCGGGCAGAGCCCGTTTGGACGGGTGGGCACACCGGAAGAGGTCGCCGAGGCCATCGTGTATCTCGCGTCGCCGGCAGCCAAGTGGTCATCCGGGGCGATCCTGGATCTGAACGGCGCCTCCCACATGCGAATGTGACGCGGGAACCGGTCTGCTTGGAGTCGCCGGGCGAGACGGAGTCGTCAGGAGACCAGCTGATGAGTTGATGTCTGCGTCTCGTCCGAGGGAGTGCCGTTGAGCTCGGACCACAGGGCGTCGAGGGAGAGTCCCAGCACGTCGGCGATCGCTGCCACGGTCGGGAAGGCGGGGGTCGCTATGCGACCCGACTCGATCTTCCGCAGCGTCTCGGGCGAGACGCCGGCGTCGAGCGCGGTGGCGAGGATCGAACGGGATCCGCGCGCACGACGCAACAGTTCACCCAGCCGCTGCCCACGGGCGACCTCGTCGGCCGTGAGCGCATTTCTCACCATCATGAGGCGATTGTAATACCGGGATTGTTTGACCGGTATAGTTATTGGAATGATCGAGATACTGTCGCCCGCCGAGATCGCGCGCGCACGGCTGACCGGCGCACTCGTCGCGGACATCCTGCAGGCACTCAAATCACGAATCACACCGGGGACGAACCTCCTTGAGATCGACCAGTGGGCGAAGGAGATGATCATGGCGGCGGGAGCACGCTCGTGCTACGTCGACTATGCGCCGCCCTTCGGCCGCGGTCCGTTCGGACACTACGTGTGCACCGCCGTCAACGACGCCGTTCTGCACGGGATGCCGCACGACGACACGCTCGTCGATGGCGACCTCCTGACGCTCGACCTCGCCGTGTCGAAACACGGGATCGCCGCCGACGCCGCGATCAGCTTCGTCGTGGGCGACACGGCGGCGAGCGCCGACCTCGCGATGATCGAGGCGACCGAGCGCGCACTCGCGGCCGGGATCGCCGCGGCACGGCCGGGCTCGCGCATCGGCGACATCTCGCACGCCATCGGCGAGGTGCTCCTCGGCGCAGGATTCCCCGTCAACACCGAGTTCGGCGGTCACGGCATCGGTTCGACGATGCATCAGGATCCCCACGTGTCCAACGTCGGCCGACCAGGACGCGGCTACCGACTCCGAACGGGTCTGCTCCTCGCGCTCGAGCCGTGGGTGATGGCGGACACCGACGTGCTCGTCACCGACGGCGACGGCTGGACGCTCCGCAGCGCCACCGGCGCCCGCGCGGCCCACACAGAGCACACCATCGCGATCACCGACGGCGGCGCCGAGATCCTCACCCTCCCCACGGGGGCCGGATGAGCGCCCCGCCACCAGCCCCGACCTAAAGAATGTAGACGATCTCGAATGCCTCGTAGATCGCCGCCACGATGTGGATCACGAGCGCGAGTAACCCCAGCCACGCAATCCTCTCGAGTCCGCGCACGTAACCGCGACGCCTGGTGGGAGCAGCCACGCTGGACGGACGCAACCAGGCGCGCCCATGGAGGAAGACGCCGAAGATCAGCAGCACATAGGCCTGGAACTCGACGAGGAGGACCACGCTATGCGGCAGCAGGGCCCACGCCGCCTCCGCATCGACCGGGGCGAGGAGGATGCCGGTGTCGACAAGGCTGATTGCGAAGAGGGCGATTCCCGCGAACGGTATGACCAATGAGGGCAGCACAATCACGGCGAGTGACGCCACGAGCACGTTGTTGAAGAGGACCACGGCAGCGAGGGGCCAGACGCTGCTCGCGAGGTCCGACACACCCGTCAGTGATCCGCCGGCCAGGACCGCATCGACCCGCGCGTCACGAACCTCCGGGAACATGATGCCGATGAGGAGCCCGATGATCAGGAGCCCGTACACGAAGCCGTTCGCGAGCAGGTACGCGGGAAGGTCGTCGCGGATGATCCGGAAAGGGGGATGAGAGTACGTCGGATGAGCGTGTTCATCTGGTGAATCAGATCAGGCTGACGACTTGCAGGGCGATCAGTGCAGACACGGTGGCCACCGTGGTCCAGATGACGATGGCGACGGCCTGCCACAGCAGCACCCACCCGCGCGGGGTGCCCGCCGCGACCAGGGCGGCCGTGGTGAACTGGGTCGGGATGGCGAGCGGACCGAGGATGCTCGCACCGGGCACGCCGAAGCGGACGAGCCATCTGTTGAACCGCTGACGCCCCTTCGACGCAGGCTTGGACGGTGCGGCGCCGACCGATTCGGTGTGCTCCGGGGCCTCGTCGCTCGGACCGGCCGGGACGCCCACCCGCTGACGGCTGGTCACCGCCGTCCGCGCACGCGAGGTGAGAAGCGCGACGAGAACGACACAGAGGAAGTTCCCCGCCGCTGCCGCCAAGCCCGCGACCACAGGGTTGAGGCCACCCACCAATCCGATGATCGCTGCGCCCTCACCTTCGATGAAGGGGACAGCGCCCGCCGCCATAAGGATGAGTGGCTGCAGCAGGGCCGGCACCTGGGCGACGAGGTCTTGGAAGCCGGCGATCAGTTGCTCAATGGGGTTCATCTCAGGGTCCTTTGCGGCTTTGGGGTCGCGGGCGCGATCCGGCTGTCCTCCAGTGGAGACCGTGTGCTCGCCACCGGGTCAAGTCACCTCGTGATCGGCGGGCCGGGTTCGACCTCACGCCGCCCGGATGTTGGTCTCGACGGCCTCTTCGATCCAGGCGTCGCCGTGGTTCAGTTCGAGGATCTGCCTCGAAATGCGCGGCTCGTGGAGAAGCGCGGCGAGCGTGTCGGCGACATCCTGCCGGGTGATCTCACCGTGCAACTCGGCTGGGCCGAGCGCGACCGTGCCGCGCCCCGGGTCGTCGAGAAGCACCGCTGGCCGGAGCACTATCCAGTCGAGGCCGCTCTGCGTCAACGCGATGTCTGCTTCTTTCTTCATGGCGATGTAGTGGTCGAAGCCGGCGCCGAGGTTTCGTTCGCGCCACGCCTCTGGGAAGACCGAGACGAGACCGATCCGCGCGACGCCCGCGATCCGAGCCGCCGTGATGGTTTTGATGACGCCGTCGCGGTCGATGGCAGACGTCGCGTCGTGCCCTCCACCCCCCGCCCCGGCCGTGAAGGCGATCGCATCGACGTCCCTCATGAGTCCGGCGAGGTCATCCGGCGTGATGGTGGTCAGGTCTCCGACTCTGGCCTCGATGCCGGCTGTGCGCAGTCTCTCGCGCTGGTCGGATCGACGCACCAGGCCCGACACGGTGTCGCCGCGTTCCTGCAGCGTTCGTGCGAGGCGCGATCCGACGCCGCCGGTGATGCCGATGATGAAGACTCTCATTTCTCGTTCCTTTCGGTGATGCCGCCGGTTCGGACGGTGTCAGGTGCGCGGCAGAACAGCCGCGGCGATGATGATGTTGTTGACAATGGCGGCGGTGATGGTGCGGGCCACGGCATCGGCCGCAGCATCCGCACCCCACTCCCCCGCCCTCAGTTCTTCGGCGCGAGCGATGACCGCGGACGTCCACGGGATTTCGGGGTCGAATTGGGGCAGCGTGCCGCTCGCGTAGATCAGTGCGGCGAGAGCTGCCGTCCAGGGGTCCGGCTGAGCGCCGTCGACGATCACGCCGCGGACGGCGCCGAGGAGGGTCCTGCGCCGACCGCTGTCCCCCTCCCGGAGGACGGTCGTGGTGAACAGGCCGAACGCCTTGGCCGTTTCACTTCGAAGGTCGCCTCGCTCGATGAGCCGCTCGAGCATCGGACCGCGCAGAGCCGGTCCGATGGCAGCCAGCACGGTCTGGATCTCGCGGGGCTTGTCTGCGATGTACTCCCATGCCGCCCGGAGGACGTGGTCGCTCGGTGGCTTTCCCGCAACGGCTGTCACGACCGAGGCACCCCGCTGATCGGGTCCACGTACATGGCCACCCATGCCCAACTCGGCCAGCACCGCTCCACCGAGAACATAGAAGAGGATGTTCTCGCCGGCGATGGTGCCGGGGCCCGACGACGAAGTGCCCGGCTGGAACAGGAGCAGGAGCAGGTCTTCCGCCAACGTCGGTGGGCCGGTGATCGCGTCGTTCTCCGTCGGCACGGAATCTTCGCCCTCGGTTGCATCCGACATCACGAGCCTCCGTTCGACAGTGTCCTGCGAATCCACGATCAGTCGAACCTGTGTTCCCGCCACACGGTCAATCGCGACGGAGAATCAGCGCGGCAGGACATCTCCGAGTTCGCGGCGGGATCGGACGCCGAGCTTCCGGAAGACGTTGCGAAGGTGCGCCTCGATCGTGCGCTCGCTCAGGAACAGCTGTGTCGCCACGTCGCGCGATGTTTGTCCGGCGGCGACAAGTCGCGCGATCTGGGTCTCACGCGCGCTCAGCGAATCCGTCAGCTGGCTCTCGCGAGTACGGCGGCGCTCGCCGGTCGCCCCAAGTTCCGAGGCTGCACGCTCGGCGAACGCCTCTGCGCCCATCTGTGAAAACACGTCATGCGCGGCCTGCAGCTGCTCGCGGGCATCCTGACGGCGCCCCTGCCGCCTCAGCCACTCGCCGTAGACGAGACGCGTCCTCGCGAGGGAGCTCACGATCGTGCTCTGTTCCAGCAGTCCCAAGGCGTCGCGGAAGTGGTCGTCGGCCTCAGGGCCCGACGTCATCAACGCCTGGGCATACGCTGCGAGGCCGCACCCCCACGCTGAATCGCCGGACGCGGCGCGTGCCGAGAGCTTTCGCGCCGCGGTGTCCGCGGCGCCCCAATCGCCGGCGCGTACCGCCGCCTCGACGAGCTCCGGGAGGGCGAGGCTGCTGTTGATGAGCTCCTCGGTCTCGTCGGCGCGCTGAGCCGCGTCCTGCGCCGCGGCATAGTTCGCGTAGCCGTTGTGGAGCACGGCAAGGGCGTAGTGGGCGGTGGCGGCGGCGGCACTGGTCGCCGTGGTCTGGTGGGTCGACGCGTCGAAGAGCCGCACCGTCTCGTCCCGCCTTCCTCGCCACGCGGCGATGATCAGGTCGGCGTAGGGCATCGGGGCGGCTCCGGTGGCGCGGGTCAACGAATTCGCCTCCGCGGCTGCCTCCTCCGCCCGCGCGATGTCGCCAGACAGCACCAGTCTCGCCGACAAGGCGACCAACGACCGCGGGAGCGTGACGAGCGCGCCGGACTCGCGGGCCAGCCGTACGTTTCGGTCGCCCAACTCACGTCCGAGCTCGCCGTCGAAGAGCGCCGCAGCCATACGTGTAGCCAGCCAGAGCCAGTGCCGGCTCGCCATCTCACCGAGCGCCTCCCCGTCGAAGCCGACTTCCCGGAATGCTGCCAGCGCCCGTCGAGTCGCTGCCGCGCCCGTCTCCTCGCCTTGCGTGAACCACGCCACGAGCGCATCGAGGAGCAGGTCAAGTGGGCGAGGCACCCCCGGAGGCTGCGGCGCGCCACGCGCAGCTTCGGCGACCCGCGCAGCCGGGTGGCTGCCGCGCGGGCCGCCGATGATCATTGCGGCGTCAATCGTGTGCAAGTAGGTCTCGCGGGAGAGCTCGGGGTCGACCGCTGCGAGCCGCTCGGCGGCAGCGAGAAGCATGCCCATCACATCACTGTCGGCGGAAACGTGAAACGCGATGCGCGCCCGGAGCAGATCGAGGCGGGCGCTCTGAAGCTCGTCCAGCGGTCCGGCAGCCGCGATCGTCAGCAGCTTGCTCGCGGTCGCCGAGGCTCCTGCGTCGTTCTTCGCGTGAGCCGCGGCGAGCGTTCGACGCGCCCGGTCGGCGCCGTCGGGGGTCAGTTCGGCGGCACGATGCAGGAATGCGGCGGCGGCGGCGACCCCGCCGCGGGCCCGCGTGCGCTCCGCTGCGCGCTCGAGTTCAGCCGCAGCATCCTCGTCCGTTCCGACGACACTCTGCGCCCTGTGCCATGCCCGCCGATCCGGGTAGATCTCGATGTCCACTTCGTCCGCGAGAGCACTGTGCACGCGGCGACGGTCACGGGGCGACGCTGCACGATAGACAGCCGAGCGGACGAGGGGGTGACGAAAGCGAACGCGGTCATCGATATCGAGGAGTCCGGTCCGCCTCGCCGGCTCGGCCGCCGTGCGCGAGACGCCGAGCCGACCGGCTGCGCGCCACAGGAGTGACGCATCGCCGGTCGAGTCCGCGGCGGCGAGCAGGAGGAGAAGCTGCGTGTCGTCTGCCAGGCCCGCGGAGCTCTCCCGATAGCCACGCTCCACCTGCTCGGGCACGCTGAACATGTCTGGCCGCTCGTATCCGCCCGCACGATCGGTCACAGCCGCACGACGTGGCAGCTCCAAGAGCGCCAGCGGATTACCGCGAGCCTCCGCGATCACCCGCTCGATGACCTCGTCGTCCACAAGCGTGCGCATCGCGGTGGCCAACAGCGCCCGCGCGTCGGCTTCCGCGAGACCTTCCAATCGAAGCTGCGGCTCGATGCCGTCGAGGTCATCGCTCGGCGCCGCCTCGTAGTCGCGCAGCCCGAAGACCATCCCGACGCCCTCGCGGTCGAGGCGCCTTGCGACGAACCTGAGCACCTGCGCCGAGGCGTCGTCGATCCACTGCACGTCGTCGATGAGACACAAGATCGGCTTGCTCTGAGCCGCCTCGCTCAGCAGATTCAAGACAGCTACGCCGACGAGGAAAACCTCCGGGGGCGGACCGTGCCGCATACCGAGCGCAATCTCCAGCGCCTCCCAGCGCGCCCCTGACAGACCGGACACGCGGCCAAGGATCGGCGCGCAAAGCTGGTGCAGCCCGGCATACGCCAACTGGCACTCCGACTCGACCCCGACGCACCATGACACATCGCACCACGACCGGGCCTCGTCGCCAGCCCATTCGAGAAGCGCGGTCTTCCCAATGCCCGCAGGTCCACGGGCCACCAAGGCGGCGCCTCGTCCCGCACGCAACTCGGCAAGGAGATGATCGACGGCGTGACGTTCCGACACGCGACCGAGAAGAGGCTCGCTCACCGTCCCCGCGTAAGGGACCGCGCCAACCTTGGCGCGACCCCTCCTCCGCTTCTTCTCCTCGCTTCCCACGATCCAACCGTGGCAGAACATCACGAGTAACACAGCCCCGGGCACCGACCATCACGCCCATGTCGTCAGCGGCACCGTCGCATCCTCGCTCGGCGAGCGAACCTGCCGAGATCGGTGGCTGAGACGGAGCGATGTGAACGCCGTTGAGGGCGATGCTCAGTCGCGATCACCGAAGGTGCTTGACCCCGCCCCTACGACATGGTTCTGACTAGAGGCATGAAGCTCGTTCCCGTCGCCTATCTCGCGTCCTATCTGCTGTCGCTGCTCGGCAATTCGATCGCCGGAGTCGCTCTTCCGCTGATCGTCTTGCAGGTCACCGGCAGCGCGCTCGGCGCCGGTGCAGTCGCTGCGGCCACCGCGCTCCCGGCCGTGCTCGCCGGTCTCGTCATGGGTGTCGTGATCGACCGGATCAACAGGCGCACCTCGTCGGTGGTGACCGATCTCGTCTCGGCCGCGTCGATCGCTGCGCTCCCCGTGATCGATCTGATCACCGGCCTGAGCCTGGGCTGGTTCATCCTGTTCGGCATCATCGGCTCGCTCGGTGACGTGCCGGGCATGACGGCCAGGGACGCTCTCCTGCCCGCGATCGTCCGTCACGGCGGGATCCCATCGGAGCGGCTCATGGGCATCCGGGAGGCGCTGGGCGCCGTCGCGCTGTTGCTCGGCCCCGCGGCAGCCGGAACCCTCATGGTGCTGTTCGATGGTTCGACGGTGCTGTGGGTGACCGCGGCGACCTCCTTCACCGCCGCTCTGCTCACCCTGCTCATCCCCCACCGGGTCGGCACGATCGTCGGCGACAACGAGGGGGAAGGTGCCACGCGAGCAAGCGGGTGGGCACAGCTCCGCGACGGCTGGGGGGTTCTGTTCCGCAGCCCGTTCCTCGTCGTGACGACGACACTCAGCCTCGCATCGGTGGTCGTGCTGGGCTCGCTGCAGGGATTGATCCTGCCCGTCTACTTCACGCTGCTGGGCCAGCCCGGCATGCTCGGCTTCGTGCTCACCGCACTTGCGACAGGCACGCTCATCGGCGGCACAATCTATGCGATCGCCGGGTCGCGCGGACGACGTCGGACATGGTTCCTCTCAGGGCTGAACGGCAGCGCGCTCGGCTTCGGTATCGTCGCCGCCCTCCCCTCGGCGTGGGCCGTGTTCGCCGGCGCGTTCGTCGCGGGATTGTCCAGCGGATTGTTCGGGAGTCTGATCGGGGTGCTGATGATCGAGCGCATTCCGGAACGGATGCGCGGCCGCATCATGGGGACGCAGAACGCGATGTTGACGGCCGCTGTCCCGGTCGGAATCGTCATCGCTGCGGTCCTCACCGAGTACGCCGGTGTGAACGTCGCCGCCATCACCCTCGGTGCGGTGTGGCTGATCGCCGTGGTCCTCGGCGTGGCCGCGCCCTCTCTCCGTAATCTGGAACCGGAGACGGAGTCAACGAGGAGCAGCGGACCGGCGGTGACCGAGAGTGCTTAGCAACGAACTGGCGCGCCTCGCCGGTGTGACCGTGCGTGCACTGCGGCACTATCACCGGATCGGCGTCCTGGTGGAGCCAGAGCGTCGCAGCAACGGCTATCGCGAGTACGACGTGCACGACCTGATCCGGGTCCTGCGGATAAAGCGCCTCGCTGCGCTCGGCATCCCGCTGGACCGCATGCCCGCCCTGCTCGACGACGACGCCAACGAAGCCGGGGAGCTCCTGGACGAACTGGATGCGGAACTGACCGCCCAGATCGACCGCCTCATCGGTCAGCGCGCGATCATCGCCCACCTCCGCACGTCCGGCGCGGCCCCTGATCTCCCGCCGGAGCTGGCCCCGTTCCTCGCCGCGTTCGCTGCCGGGCAGTCCCGGGAACGAGCGACGTACGACCGCGACCAGTCCGTGCTCCTCGCCCACTTTGCCGGCGTCGACGGGCTGGCCCAGATCGCTCGACTCTACGAACGGCTCAGCGACAGCGCGATCGCTCCCGCGGTGAAGGACATCGACGAGAAGTTCGGTCACCTCGGGCCGGACAGCACCGACAGGGAGGTCAACGAGTTGACCGAACTCTTCGCCGCGGTACTCACCCCTATAGTTGCCGATCGCGTCGGCGCGGAGCCGACTGTCGACCTCGCCGCCGTGGCCGATATCTTCGCCCAGCACTCCGCCGATCTGCTCAACGAACAGCAGCAACGCCTGCTCGAGCACCTTGAGCGGCGGCTCGGCGGCGATGCGTAGGCGGAGGACGATCGGTCCGTCGATCGGCGACGCCGTTGGACGCGGGCATCGAGTCAGCACAGGGCATCGCGGACCGTATCGACATCGACGCCGAAGTATTGGTGAACGAGGATGTTCCGGAAGCCGCGGATCTGCGGCCACGCGATCTCGGCATGGGCGCCGGTGACCTCCGCCGGGAGGTGAACGACAGCTTCGCCGATGATCTGCAGGTTGCGCTCGGCCGCGTCCTCAGCCATTCGACCAGATCGCGGTCCGCACTGTCGAGCGAGGTCACACGCGATGGCTGGGCGAGAAGATGCGCGTCACCCGATCCGGAGTGCGCTCCGCGGCAGGCACTCACCCGGACGCGCCACGGAAGCGCGCGGATCTCAGCGCAAGCCGGGCCGGTCTGCTGCAGCTGCGGCCAGGAGGCCGGCGGAAACCATTGACGCGATGCCGATCCCGGGCTGCACAACGGTACCTGCGACGATGAGGGCGATTCCTCCCCACAGCACCCATAGCGACCAGCGGTGCCGTGTGAGGGCACCCACCGCGGCCGACAGCAGGCCGAGCACAGCGAGCGCGAGCGCGGGAAGCACGGCGACCGCCCACACGCCGATCCCGGTTTCACCTTCGGGTCGGGGAC
>NYUD01000003.1 GCA_002683825.1 Planctomycetota bacterium | reverse complement strand
TGGATCAACCAGCCCTCACAGGAGGCCCTCATACAGACCGCCTGACGGAATCTGTCTCACCCGCCTTGACACTTTCCGCTGTCGCACCTGGTCGGCTGCAGGTGCCGTATCGATGGATGACCAGTCGAGTTCTTCGAGGAGTGTCGTGAGGCGCTGTGCCCGATCGCGTGCGTCGTCGCGTGTGGCTTGAGCGGTGTTGGACGCGGCGTCAGCGGGTGCCAGTTCCGCGGTAAGCGACGCGAGGTTCTGCTCAAGGTCGCGGCGTAGATCGGCGGTGTCCCAGCCGATGAACGAGTACCTCTGTACCGAGTCGTCCTTCGCGAACCGTCCGAATGCTGCGGTGCGCATCCCTGCGCGGGTGACGGCGCCGTTGAGGTGTGACGCACGTTTGGTGTCCAGATCCGAGTCGCGTTCCACGAGCTGGTAGGAGAATCGGTCGACGAGCTCGTTGAGTACCCACGGGGCGAACGGTGAGTCCGCCAGTTCGACAATCGCCGGTACGGTGCCGGGTACCGGCTCGCGCTGAGAGCCCTGTTCGCGAACGGGAACGAGCGACACGTGCATCCGGGTGTCATGCTCATTGATGAATCGCCGAACGGTGATGAAGTGTTCCTGATCGACGACGAGATCCTTGGCGACGCCGCGCAGAACACTGAAGACGGCAGCCTCCCATGATTGGTGCTCGGCCTTGATCTGGATGAGTTCACCGAAGAAATGCAGCCGGTCCAGCGGCACGTTGGTAGCTGCGGCGATGTCGGCGCGCAGCTGAGCCGCCTCGGGAGAGATGTTGGATCGTCGGGAGCTGAGTTGATGCAGCTCGTGTGCGACCGACTTCCGTTGTCCGGCGATCATGCCCGCGCGGAGCACCGCAGCCTTGGCCTCGGCGTCAAGAGCGATCTGTTGGGTCTCCAGTTGCGTGCGCATATCGCTGAGGTCGTCCTGCAGAAGCAACAGATCACCCTGCGAGGCGGGCAGGGTGCGGTCGAACTCAGATAGGCGACGGGAGACGGCTGCGCGGTGAATGCCGATCCGGTCCAGGTTGTGCTGGGCGGTGTCGAGTTGGACCTTGAGGAGGGGTGCTTTGTCTCCGCCGGCCGAGGTGAGGCTGAGCAGGAGGTTGTCGAACGTTGTCTTCGCGTGTGTCCTTCGCGTGTTCGCTGCCTGCAGATCTTCGTTGGTCTCTGCCGTCGTCAGGCGATTGTCATCGATCCGTGCGCGCAACCAGTCGAGGAGCTTGTGGGCGTGCCAGATCCGTAGGCGCGCGGGGGTCCCTTCGGCCCGCTCCAAGAGGAGTGAAGTCTTGCGTGTGTGGTCTTTGCCCGCGTGCTGGTACTTCTCGGCGAGCTGAGGGAGGCGGGTGAGGGTCTCCAGCTGGCGTCGGGTGGCTTCGTACTCGTCATACAGACGTGACGCCTCTCGGTACGCCTCGAGCGCGGTTCCCCACCGGTCGAGCGCGAGCGGCTCGGTGAGCACAAACTCCTTGAACAGCGCGTTGATGTTGAAAATGCCTTTGGAGGCCTGGGCGCGGCGCAGCAGGTGCATGGCAAGGCGCTGGGATTCGTCGGACTTGCCCATCTCCATCACGGAGCGCATCTTCGCGTGGATCTTGCTCTGTGAGGAATCGACGAGATCACCGCGGCCGGTGTCGATCAGGCCGCTGAGCGTCGTCTTGGTCAGGGGCGATGAGCCGGAGCGGACACCGGTGAGCCCGTTCAGGCGGTCCAGGTCGAAGTCGCCGGAGACGAACCCGTAGATCGTATTCGCGTTGATCGCGTCGGCGCCGGTGGTGTCGCTGGCAACCCATGCGAGTCGAAACACCGTGACCCGTCGGCCATCGTCATGAGCCCACGTGATCGCAGCGCCGCTGGCGAACCCGTTTGTGCCGGGTGGACGCACGTAGGTGGTTGTGCCGGAGCGTCGGTTCTCGTCACGCCGCCGGTCAGTGAGCCCACGCGCGTACGTGTATACGGTGCGCTCGCGCTTCTGGCCTTTGTCGTCGCGTGCGGCCTGGTTGAACTCTTGCGGGTTGGGAAGGATGACCGAGGCCATCGCATCGAGCAGGGTGGACTTGCCGCGTCCGGACGGTCCGAGGATCGCGGTGCCGGCACGTTCGACATGCATGACCTGTAGGTCGGAGTATCCGCCCCAGTTCAGGACCTGGACCTTCTCGATGCGGAACTGCCCATTGATTAGCATCAGGACTCCTCGTCAAGGAGCTGGGCTGAGTTTTCGGTGCCATTCCCGTCATTTGCGGTGGCGCCTGCCCCGAGCCGGTATGCCGCTTCCAGCCGCGTCAGTTCATCGACACCGACAAGAGGTACCACGACTGGCGAGATCGTGTAGAGGTAGTCGGCGTCAGGGTCCTGGTTGAGCAGCCGCAGATCCTGCAGCTGCCGGATGGCGGCGGTGACGCGACGATCGAACTTCGCCTGGTCGCCGTCGTCATCCTGGCGGTAGGCGCTAAGGAACTCGTCGATCTGAGCCCGGGTGACCACGACGAGCTCGTCCTGGGGGTCGGCGTGGGCGCACTCCTGGCAGAGAAAGATGAGCAGGAACGAGGCGTCGCGACTGAGCGGGCGATCTTTGCGGAGGATGCGGGGAGTGTCCTCCTCCATGATCTGCCGTTTGAATGCGACGCCGTGGTCGTGGTCGATCTCCAGTGTCAGGTAGAGATCTGCGAGGCGGCCGCGGATCTCTTCTTCATACCCACGCAGGATGTCCCACACGGCGCGATTCCTCGTCCGGGTGATGAACCGGTTCGTGAGAAGCACGACGAGCGCGCGGCGGGCACCGTCAGGGAAATCCTCGGGGGCGTCAGGCGCTAGCTCTCCTGTATCGGTGGTGCCGTGTCCGTCGCTCATTCGTGCTCACCGATCATGATGGGTGTGTCGAAGCGTAGATGGGGGAGCGCGACGTGGAGTGCACGTTCCTGCGCGGGCTGGAGTGCGACGCGATCTCTGATGTGGTCTGATACCTGGCCGTAGGTGATGGCTAGATCAAGGAGGGAGACGAGTGCTCCCAGCCGTCGGAAGTCTGGCGGCGTCGCGTCGAAGACTTCGCTGCCGGTCACCGCACCGCGCTCACGGATCAGCCGGTTCACGGTCCGGGCGACGACTCTCGGGCTCGTCCCAGCCGCCAGCCGCAACGCCTCACGATCCGCAGTCGGGAGGTCTGCGTGCGGCGAGATCGCGCGGACCTGAACCTCTTGAGGTCCCCGGTCGATCCAAAACTGGGTCTGGGAGATGTCGGTGGTGTCGATCGTTCCGATGCCGAGCACGTCGCTGTCGATCACCGCGGGGCCGGGGTGCCGTTCGACCCATTCGGCGCCGGCGCTGAGCGCCCGGTCAGCGAGGGCGAGGAGGCGCCGGTGCTTCTCGTGTGTGCTCCTGGTGAGGAAGCGCCGCAGTGACGAGGTCCATTTGACGTAGCTCTGCTGTACGCGAAGTTGCGCGGCGAGCAGGGTCGAGAACATCGTCTCGAGCTGCGCCCGCTCGGTCACAGTCATGTGCTCGCGGGCGAACTCCTGGGAGAGGATCTGATCGATGTCGTCCGGGATGGATTGGGCCTGCTTGGACGTCAACAGCCTCGAAAACCCTTGGTAGGAGCGGCCCTCGGGGGTGTCGCCGAGGAGGTCGTGCTCGTGGAGGTAGTCCTCGACGAGCTCTGCTTTGGTAGGACCGTCGGCCATCGCTCGTCGGGCGACTCGCTGGTGACGGTCCTCGACAAGGGTGCGCAGTTGCCGGAAGTCCGCAGGCAGCGTGCGGGTCATCGCCAAGATCTCACGCAGCTGCTGTTGCTGCTCCTCCACGGTAGACAGCCGGGTCCGACCAGACTTGATGTCGTCCCGCTGCTTCTTGAGCCGGGAGATCTCCCGATCGATCCGACGAACCTGCACGCGCCGGTCGGGGTTGGTCATATCCGCGAGCGTGTGGACGGCATGCGCGATGCTCTCTAACCGAGCCGTGGTGACAGTGGTTTCACCGTCGACGATCTCACGGACGAACTGCAGGGCTCGCAGCGAGTAGGCGGAGAGCCGGTATCGCAGGCGGCCAGCGTCCATCTCCGTTTCCAGCCACCGGTCCTCGACCCACTTTTTACAGTGCTCGGCGGGAGTACGATCTCCCGTCATGCTCGGCAAGGCGTCGATGGTCTCAGCGACCCGCTCATGGAACCACTCCGCGGAGACGGAACCATCGATGGTCCCCAGGTGGGTGGCGAACAGCGGCAGGACCCAGTCGCGACTGTATGCGCCGAGAAGACGAAGAGTCGGGTTGGTGTCGACGGCTTCAGCCAACTGCTGTGGTGTTGCTGTCAACGGGTCCCCCCTGCCGGCCTCAGGTGTCGCCAGTATCTCCTATACCGACGACACGGTGCCGCTTTGGCGGGCGGACGGGGGCTCGAGGAGGGCGAGGATGCGTGCGCCTGGGCACCCTCATCCGCCAGATGCCCTCGGCGGTATGTGGTCGGGGTCGGCAGCCCGGGGTACGTAGCGTTCTTGTCGAGGCCGGGGTCTCCTCCCACCCGAACGACGGCCAATCACGCGCCGGCGCTGAGGTACGCGGCTCTGGCCTCGCTCAACTCTGCCCAGTGCGCCTCGAGGCCGGCCAGAGTGGGGCTGACGTTCAGGGTGGGGAGCGGCTGGGAGTGTCCGTCGATGTAGCGGCAGGCTTCTTCGAACACGCGGTTCACAGTCTCGATAGCGGCAGGCAGGGCGGCCGTCTTGATGTTCGGTAGCGCGGTCATCCGCACGTTGGGCTGGTAACGCTGCGTCACCCCCTGCAGCAGCTCAGTTTCGGTGAACACCTCGCACCAGGCCCCGATCCAGTCGTAGCCGGTGCGTACGAGCGCGGCGCGCGCATCACCCTGCTGGGACTTGGCGGCCTGGATGGTCTCGTTGATGTTCTTCTTCAGATTGCTGATGCTGTCCCAGCGGGGCCCGGTAGCTCGGGTGACCTGCCCCTTGCCGTCCTCGTCGGTGATGTGGAAGTACGAGCATCGTTTGGACGCTGCCATCAGGTTCAGCAGTGTGGTGGCGAAGAAGATGTCGTGGGTGAACACGATCACCTGGGTCGTGTCGGCGAGTGCCGCGACACGCTGCGCGACCTCGTTGATGCGGCGATGATCGAGACTGGAGACCGGGTCGTCGAAGATCACCGGTGCGGTGATGCCGGCGAGGCGTGCTTCGGCGAGAAAGTCCGCCATCGCGAGAACCTTCTGCTCGCCCTCGGAGAGGACCTTCGACGGCTTGTGCTTGCCGGTGAGGACCTTGCGGCGGTGCGCTCGTCCCTGACGGCCCACGAACTCGACTTGAAGTTCGGGTGCACGGAGCGCGGTGCGTTCTTCGGCGAACAGCGCGTCGAAGCTTTCGTTGATCATCTGGTCGCTCGCGGTTTTGGCAAGGCCAGTGACCGCGCGTAGTAGCGCAGGCATGGGCTTGGCGAGCAGTGCGAGGCGGTCGGCTTGTTTCGCGTCGCGCACCTGTTGTTCGATGATCGCCCAGGACCGGGCGAGTTCGGCGGCAGCTTCGAGTTCGACCAGTTCCTTCTTCTTCTCAGCGAGTGTTTCCGCGCGCCGCGCGGCTTGTCCTCGCAGTTCCACCAGGGCGCCGCTGGTGGTCTCGAGTGCTTCGGTGAGGCCATCTGCGTCGGCGGCCACGTGAGCCAGGAGGTCGGCTGTGACGGGGGTGTTGTCGCGGAGGTGGTCAAGGAGCGCGGTGGCAGTGCTGAGCGTGCGTTCCAGCAGTGGCAAGAACACGGGCTGCGGGTTGCTCGTGGCGTGGTCGCGCGCGTAGGCGTCGACATCGCTGGTCCGGATGCCGAACACGGGTGAGGTCAGGGCGCTGAGCCGCCCCTTGGCGGCTTCGATGTCGCCGGCGATCTTTTCCTCGAGGAACTCGGAATACTTTCCGATCAGCGCCCGTGCCGGGTCACTGAGCGGTTGGCGGCAGTAGAGGCACCGGTCTGCGTCGTGCGCGTCGTGTGCGCTCAGGTGTGCTTCGTACTCCTCACCGGCCTGGATGAACCGGGTCCAGGTGTCGTCGGGGGCGGCGGGCAGGTCCGCCGCTTCGAACAGCGCCGCGCGGAAGGCTCGATACTCCTCCTGCAGGTACGCCAGGGCGGTGAGCTCGCTGCTGTACGTGGCGGGGCTGAACCGACCGAGAATCTGTGCGGCCGTGCTCGCCTCGGCTAGGACACGCTCGGCGCGTTGTTGCAGGGTGATCTCGGCGCTGATCGTGTCGGCCTCCAGCGCGGCCACGGTGCGGCGCAGTGTCCCGATGCGGGTATCAGCGTCGGTGTGGTGGTCGGCCATCGCCCTGAGCTGGTCCAGGTCTGTCGCGGCGCCGAGCGTCTCGATCAGCGGGTACACCGACGCCGCTCGCGGGAATCGGCCCAGCAGTCCTGTGGGGCCGGATCGCAGGTCGCTGATTGCCGCATCAATGCGGGCCTGGACGGCCTTGATTCCGGCGATGACGTGGTTGAACAAGGCAAGCGCGGCGGGGACGTACACATACTCGAGGTCTTCGTCGACATGGAAGCTCACCGATGGGCTGTCGAAGATCGAGATGCGCGTGAACGGGGCAACCCCCCGTTGCCCTGTCCAGGCGTACGTCTTCGCTTCCGCTCCGAGTTGGTAGCCGATCGTCGCGGACGGGGATTGCGGCGCCGTCGCCTCGATATCCCCGAGGATGACGTCCGCGGTGCGGCTGGCAGCAAGCGCTTTGAAGATTCTCGAGTACCCGGTCTTGCCGGTGCCGTTCTCACCGAACAGAATGGTGAGGCCCTGATGCGGTTCGATGACCCCACCACCGATCAGAGCGTTCACCCCCGCAACCTCTGACAGTGAGGTCACGGTCAAAGGTTCGAGCGCCTCGTCCTCCCCGTCGATCATCGCGAGCTGATCCTCGGTCGACAGTTCCCGGGCGTCCAGCGCCTTCTCTTGCCGGAACAGCGTGTACGCGTGGTCCTCTTCGTCGGAGTTGAGAGGGCCAGCTCCGGTGAGTACGACGCGCACGATGTACCGCACCCATTCGTCGGAACTGTTCGCCCACGCGCCAAGAAGCTGACGGGGGTCCACCCGTGTGTCCGCTTGCACCGCGTCCGTCATCGACCGACCTCCGTCGCGACAGCGGTGTCCATGGAACGCGCTGCTCACCGCCGACTCTATCGTCGCCCTGACAGGACGCCGAGCTGTGCGTCGCGCGGGCCGCTGGAGTTGGTGCGGGAGATGGGGCACGCTGATCGGATGACTGAACGAAACACCTGGCCACGCAACCGGTCGACGCTTCCTGGCGGTGGCCTGTCGACGCTTCCTGGTGGCGGCTTGTCCACCCTGCCGGGTGACGGGGCCTCTACGCTTCCCGGCGGTGGTCTGTCGACACTCCCAGGTGGTGGCCTGTCGACCCTTCCTGGTGGCGGTTTATCCACGCTCCCTGGTGGCGGTATGTCGACGCTTCCTGGCGGTGGTCTGTCGACGCTTCCCGGGGGCGGCTTGTCTACGCTTCCTGGCGGAGGTCTCTCCTCGCTGCCTGGGGGTGGGCTGTATGACGGTGCAGACCCGAACCCGTACCGCTCGAATCAGCCACCCATGACCCACTTCATCCCCTACCTCCGCCATCAGGGGCTGAACGATGTCGCCGATCTGCTGGCGCGTGCTCACGGGCTGAACCTGTAACGAATCACGAGCTCTGCTTCATCGGAGCGGCCCCACGTTCACCTTGACACTCCACCGGGTACCGTCGAGCTGTGTTCTTGCTGCTTGACGCCAACGTGATCGTCGGCAATCCGCTTCTGCGCGGGCGGCAGTGGGACGCCGTCGCGGATGCGGTCGCTTCCGAAGCGCTCGATCTTTATGTGCCCGAGCTTGCGGTCGATGAAGCCGTGGCACGGTACCGCGACAGTGCAGCATTGCGTGAACGCGAGGCGAAGAAGGCTCTCAAGACATGGCCGCCGAGGTCACGGGAACTCGTCCAGGAAGCCATCAACGCTTCAGAGTCCTTCGCCGCCGAGTACGAGAGTCTTCTGCGGGCGCGCCTCGAACAGATGGGTGCAGAGATCGTCGGCTACCCGGAGGTAGAGCATCGTGAGGTCGCGTTGCGGGCGATCTCACGGTCGGCACCGTTCGACAGGGAGGGCAACGGATACCGTGACGCGCTGCACTGGTACGTCTTTGTCGATCTGCTTCTCACGTGCGAACCCGAAGATCCGCACGCGTTTCTTCTGTCGGCTGACAAGCGTGCGTTCGGACCAGCGCGACGGCGCGAACTCTTGGCCGAGATCGAGAAACTCGATGTGGAGTGGGAGGTGAAGATCCTTGAAAGCATCTCCGATTTCAAGGTTCCCGGGCAGTTCCTCGATGACGAGGGCTCATTGGACTACGAGCAGGAGCGACAGCTTCACGACGCGGTACAGGATGCGGTGCTGGCAGGCGGAACACCCAAGGACTTCACTCACTCGCTGGCAGCGAAGACCGAGTTCGACGTTGCTGATGTGCTTGAAGTCTTGTTACTGGATGTGAACGTGGAAGGGGTGCAGATCGAGCGAAAGTCGCGCGATCTATGGATCAACTACACCGCCCAGGCAACGTGCCTCGTGAAGCTCGAGAGCGTCGAGATCCTCGACGAGGACGCCGGCGACTACGCCACCCATCGGGACACCGCCGTATGGGTCCTGGATCTCAGCGGCAATGCTTACTCGTCAGGGAACCGCATCGACGAGGTCGCCTCCCTGCGTCTCGACACCATCGAAGGAGACGCACCGGCATAGATCGAAGGAGACGCACCGGCATAGACAGTGGGCGGGTAGGAGCTACCTCGAGGGCCGCCGGCGCGGCCGCCGCTGTTCAGGTGGGGCGTGCATCTGATCGGCACTCGGCTGTCCTCGCTTTATGTCGGCGGCCTTCGCGGTTCGGCGGTGACGCTCGGCAAGTCATCATGGACTTCGTGTACCGACGCCGAGTGTTCGAGGTTGCAAATGAGCTCGGCGTTGACGTGCGCACCGTGCTCGACGCGCTGCGGAGCCTGGGTGAGGCGGAAGTGCGCCCTGAGGCGCAGCTGAGTGAGTCGCTCGCTCGCAAGGTGCGAGTGCATTTGAATGGTGGCGGGGCTGTGCCGGAGCGGCGGCGGGGTGTGGAGCCAGCGCGCCGCCGGTCGAGGTTTGCTCAAGGCATTCGGGAGCAGCATGACGACGCAATCCGTCGCGTCATCCCCACCATCGCGGCGGGCTTGACCGTTGCCGCTCGGCTGCCCGAGGGTAACGAAGTCATCGTCGCATTCCACAACCGTGACGCCGTCGCGCGGTACGGGTTCTGCACCCTGTCGGGCGGGCCGCTGCCACCCACTGTGCTCAACGCTTCGGATGCACGGAGGCTGTTGGCGCCGTTGCGGGACGTTGACCGCGACTATGTCGCTCGCGGGTGGACGCCACCCAATCTCTACATCGCCTTCGACCTCGCCCATCAACACGTCTGGCTAGGAAGGTCGCTGAAGACGATCGGGCATCCTGGTGAACGATTGGCTGCGGACTCGCTCGTGCGGGTGCCACCCCCTAGCGCCGGTGAACCGCCCCGCATCAACCCTCGCGCACAGCTCTTCACCGCCAACAAAGTGCCGTCCGTCGTCGCGGCGGTCGGCGAGGGGTCGGATCGTCCCGAAGAAGCGTTCCTCCTTCACGAAGAGCTTCTGCGTCTGGCTGTCGACAGCCTCGTCGACGCGGACGTTCTCGATCCGCTGCCCGTGCATATCAACGCGATCTGGTTCTTCGCGCGCCCGATCGTGATGCAGCGGGCGGGCGACAGCGACCGCCATGTCCGCGCGGTCTGGTACCGGCAGGGCGGCTCGATGTGGCGCATACGCACATACGTTGCTGGCGTTGCGGGATCCGGCGCGGTCAATGTCAAACAGGTCGGGCCGCAGCTGTCCGGCCGCGTGCCATTCGTCCCGGTCTGGGATGACACCCGACCGGAACAGAAACTGCTTGCCGCGGTGTGGGCGTTAATGGCCCAGGGCGGCATAACTGAGTCGGAACGCGTCACAGGCGTCGTCGTGCCCAGCGGCGAGCCGCAGGGCGAGCTGACGATCGTGCGCGTGCAAGCGGGCAGCGATCACGTATCCGTCTATCGAGAGGGGAGCGACGGCGAGCCGCCCGATCGTGCGGCCTGGTCGGTTCGCGGCCACTGGCGGCGACAGCCCTACCCCTCACTCGGGCTCGACGACGACGGCCACGTGCGCACCCGACTGATCTGGATCGCGTCGTATGTGAAGGGTTCCCACGGAGCACCAGTCGAACCCAAGGTAATCGTGGTCAGTTCAAGGCCGGGAGAGGCCTGAGGGCCGACACGACCGGCAGTTGAAGGTTCTCGATACGAGATGCCAATTCCACGAGGTCTTTCGAGCGAGTTGCGAATTGCAGTGTCGTGGGGACGTAATCGCCGCCGCCGCCGCTGCCCGCCGCCCGCCGCCGCTGGCGCGCCAGCCAAGGGGCCGCGTGTAGATACGCTCGAAGTGGGCGTATTCTCCGACGAACGGGGCCGCGGTGCGGGAGTCTGGTCTAATCGGTGGATGGTCGCAGCTTCGTTGAAGCCGTTCCCAAAGTCCGTCCGGGTGATCGTGTCGCCGTGATCTCGCCGGCATTCGCCGCCCCAGCGATTTCGCCCGTTCTCCACGAGCAAGCGATGCGGCGTCTGAAGGAGGCGACCGGGTTCATCCCGGTCGAGTACCCCACGACGCGGCAACTCGGCGCGAGCGCGGAAGCCCGTGCGGCAGACGTGAACGCGGTGTTCGCGGATCGGAGCATTCGCGCGGTGCTGGCCGCCATCGGTGGTGATGACCAGATCACTGTCATTCCGCACTTCGATGCCGCCGTGATCGCGGCGAACCCGAAGCCGTTCCTCGGGTACAGCGATAACACGAACCTGCACAACCTTCTTTGGAACCTCGGCGTGCGGAGCTTCTACGGTGGATCCGGTCGACCTCGTCTACCCGTTCACGGGGAGGTGGCTCGTGCAGAACAGTCCGGCGAACCACGACCGACTCTGACCAGTCGCTCGCCTGTGCGCATCACGGAAGCATGACGTCCCCGGTTCGGTTCACCGAGCTCGCTGGGTGGACGCCGCAGCCCTACCGCTCCGTGTTCGTCTGGGTCGCGTTCGAGGAGCGCCTCGTCGCGACCGGCGAGAGGTACGGTCCCGACGATCACGCGGGAGTCTGGACGGCGGACGGGTTCCTGTCGCGGTGGTCCAGTCGGCTCGTCGATCAGGGATGGGAATGGATGGCTCCGCTCATCCGCCGACTCGCGGACGGCGAGGACCCGGAGCACGTGCGCACGGACGCGCTCCATGAGTACGCCGCTCGCCACGACGGCGCGGAACCGAACGTGACCATCTGGAACCTGGGCGTCGACCGACTCCGGTGAGGGCGAGTCAGCCGCGTTGCCGCCCCGCTCGTGGAGCCACGGCATGCGACGTTGGTGCCGTACTTTCCCCGGCGTCGGCGCCTTCCTCGAGGAGGTCGAGAGGCGTAGTTCCGTTTCTGAGCGGGCCAGCGGGAGGCGACGATGCCGCCACCGGCGTGTGGGATCCGGTGCTGCTGGCGATGAGGCTCATTGCGATGTGGGTGGCCGGGCGTAGTCAGGTCTCCATGTTCACGCGTGTCGCGCGCGGTGCCGACGTACTGCAGCGCGGTTGGCGCAGCGGACGCTGCAGTACCGCTGGCGGCCGTTGCGCGTGACGTCTACCACGACGTTGTGGCACGGGTCACCCGGGACTTTGCCGGCGTCGCATCGGTGAAGGCGGTGCATTCCCCGCGTTGTCAGGTGGAGTGCGGTGCCGACGCTGATGACGGCCTCCAGCACATGCGGCAGGGCTTGGTCTTGGTCTCGATAGTGGAGGTGCCAGCCTTCATCATGGTGGTCGGTTAGGCGCGGGTAGGCGGCCGCCTCTGCGAGGTGTTGGTTGAGGAGGTCGGCGCGTCGTTGCGGCAAAGGTTCATCAACGACTTCGAGCCATCGGTCGATTACCCTGCGGACACCGGTGTAGTCGTCCGCTTGCGGATTCGCGAACGGCGTCTGCATCCCATAAGACTCCGCACGGTCGACAATGCCCGCTCGATCTTCGGGCCAGTCGTTTGCCAGTGACGCGGCGAGCAGGACCGCGTACTCGCCGTAAGGGTTGAGATGCATAAGGGCATTACATCACACTGGAACGTGAATCGTTGGAAGGAACTGACTATGACGGTGCTGGGTACTGGACTCCCGTGGGCCGCGGTCGGCGGGATGGGGTTGGCGGCGTTGGTGATGGTGCTCACGCCTGGGCCGAACATGATCTATCTCGTGTCGCGCAGTATCGCTCAGGGGCGAATCGCAGGTCTGGTCTCGCTGGCGGGGACGGGCGTGGGATTCCTCACCTACATGACGATGGCGAACCTGGGGCTCAGTGTCGTGTTCGTTGTGGTTCCGTGGCTCTACATCGGTCTGAAGGCCGCAGGAGTGCTGTACCTCGCCTGGCTCGCGTTCAAGACGTTCCGCCCAGGAGGGACAGGACTGTTCGAACCCGGACCGCTCACCCGCGATACGCACGGGAAGCTCTTCCGGATGGGGCTGTTTACCAACCTGCTGAATCCGAAGGCGGCGGTGATGTACCTGGCGATCATCCCGCAGTTCATCGACACATCGCACGGCAACCCGATTGCGCAGGGGTTCACGCTCGGCACGGTCCAGATCACTGTCAGCATGATCGTCAACGCAGCAATCGTGCTGGCCGCCGGCACGATCGCAGGATTCATCGGAACCCGCCCGTCCTGGCTCAAGTGGCAGCGCCGCATCACCGGCAGCCTTCTTGCCGCGGTCGCCGTCATGCTGGCCAGGGAAGTTCCCCAGGCTGCCCACGCGTAGACAACCTGCAGGTGGTCGCGCGGAGGCGGGTAGCGGGCACGCACCAGCCATCGCAGCGCCGTTGTAACCTGAAATGGACGAATCCGT
>NYUD01000002.1 GCA_002683825.1 Planctomycetota bacterium | reverse complement strand
AGCACGTGCCAGGAGTTGTCGTCGGGGTCGTTGAAGTAGATCTGCGAGAAGTCGTCGGGGTTGACAGAAAACTGCCACTTCCGCTTGTCCTTCGCCATCGCACGCGACCGGTCGTAGTACTTCCCCACGATGTCGCCGTTGTAACGGAGCGTGCCGATTTCCACGCCATAGTGATTGAACTTGCGCTTCACCACCGGGAGCATTTCGAGCAGCAGGTTGGGGTTGGTCGGGACGCGGATGCGGCCGGCTACTGCGATGCCCTGTTCGAACTTCTGGGCGGGGCTCATCCTCGCCGCGGGTAGCTGTGAGTCGACGAGTCCGCCGTGCGGCCGAAGGTGATAGACCGTCGCGATCCACTCGCGGATGATCTGCTCGAGCTGCGGGATCGTGTAGACCGCTTCGCTCTCGGGCGCCTCACCCCGGGAAGCGATGTCTTTGCCCTTGTATCCGGGGAGCTCTTGCAGCATCTCGTCGATTGTGCCGAACCAGCGCTCCACCCACGCCTTGTCGGTGCCCGTGTACACGTGCGCCGGCTGGATGGAGATCCCTAACCGCTGGCACACGCTCGCGACGTGGATCGACATGAACGGCTTGCCGTGGTCGATGATGATCGTGTCGGGAAGGATGCCGGGCCGACGGAACCGCAGAGCTTTGAGGTTCTCGACGTCGATCACGATGTTCTCCGGTACCCCATGGAACGGCCAAGAGGCTCGCTCGCCCCACTCCGCCGGCAGCTCCCGTGGCGCGAGGGCCTCCATGAGCACGCCCGCGACGTCGACCGCCTTGGTCGAGACCGGCGCGAGGCGGAGTCCGAGGATGGATCTGTCGTACAGGTCGAGGGCCACGGTCAGCTCAGCGCGCATCCACTTTCCCGTGACCGGCGCGACGCCGAACACGTTGAGCGGCGTGGTGTCGAGGACGACGTACTCGCCGGGCCGCGTGGCAACCAACCGTCCGTAGGGCACGGGAGGTCGCGTTTCGATCGAGCGTTGGGCGCGCATGCTGGCTCCGAACGTGCCTTTCCCCCGCGTCAGTTCGGCGACCGCGGCGCGCGCGGCGGAATCTGACGGGATTCGCACATCATCGCCCGGGTAGTCGCGCTTCAGGCGCGCGAGCACGATCGCCAGCGTGGCTGTCACGGTGCGTTTGGCTCCGCGGACGTTCTCCTCGACAACGCGTCGACACATGTCGACCCAGCGCGGATCGAGCCCGGAGAGAGCGGGCGTCCAGGCGGTCTTGCGGAAGTCGAGAAGGGCGAGGTCCTCTCCCTCGTCGAAGCGCTCTTCCCACCGCTTCAGCGTCTTTACGGTGATGCCAAGCTCGGCGGCCTTCGACCGTCGTCTCTCGTGGATGTCAGCGAGCTGTGCGTCGTACTCCGCTCGTGGTTCGTGCGGCAGGGCGAGCTTCGGCATCCCGGACACGAATCCCGTACGCAACTCGCGGACGTGCCCCGCTTTCCGCCGCGCCTCGTCGCGTTGCTCGTCTGTCGCGTCCGCCCACGCGAGGGCCAACGGAGCAAGAGCCGGTTCGGCGGAGGGAGCCCCGGACACGTTGCTCGCGTCGCGGAGAAGCTCTACGAGGCGCAGTCGACGGGTCTTCTTGGTGCCGTCGACGAGCACGACAGCGTCGCCGGCGATCTCGATGACGGTGCAGAGGAACCCGTCGAATGACACGGTGCTGCCCACGCGGACATCGAAAGTGTTGCTCACCGTGTCTCCACTGCGGTATCGATCTCGAGGACTGACGTCAGGTCGCACTTGATCAAGTGGCGCCAGAGAAGGTGGAGGACGACGGCGCGCGCGTACGCGATGTCGTCAAGAGTTGAGCTGGCCGACCTGAATGCTTCGCCGAGAGTGCGCGCCCCCATTGTGGAAGCGGTGGCAGCGTCTACGTCACGTCCTGGGAACTGCCACGTGCGTCGATATCCGGCGAGGAAGCGCACGTTGGAGAGGAGCGCAGGGTCGGGCTCGGTGACAATCCGGTATCCCCAGCCGCGCGACTGGATGATCTGGCCGGCCCACTCGAGCGCGCCCGCGATCTCAGGGTCCTCCAGCCGCCGCCTGGGCTTGACCTCGATGACCGTGAAACGCTGGTCGCTGTACTCGACCATGTAGTCGGGCACGTAACTCCGCTCGACACCGTCTCGACCGGCGATCAGCTCGAACGGCTGTGAGACGATCCGGACCACACCATCGTCGAAATCCTCCAGCAGCAACGCCGCGAGCTCGAGGCGACTCTCGTATCCGACGAAGCCGCCCGTCGTGGCCGACCAGTAACGCCCCGGGTAGTGCCGCTGGCCACGATGCCAGTGGAATGTGCGACGAGGCTCAGCCTCGAAGACGTGACGCCCATCGAGATCAGCGAGCTCGCCGTGTTCAAGCCGATCGCCGCCAAGACGAAGCGAGTACCGCGCGTTCAATGGGAGGCCCTCCTAGTCGCTAATCGCGATTGGCGATCGTTAACTTACGGGGATCTCCCGATGGTCGTCAACGTCAACACGCAGACGTGACTTGAGGCGTGGCTCCTCACCGCCTGCTCCTCGGAGCGACTCCGCCAACGCGGGCCCGCTCGTAGGATGAATGTCACATTCACTGTTGTGTGTGTCGGATGCACAACAACCGGAGGCGGATGGTCGCCGCGAGGTTGCTTGCCTACGCCCGGAGCGTCCGTGAGAAAATCGGGCCGTGGAGACCATGACGACTGAGCAGATCGAGGAGCTGTCGAAGGGCGTCTTCGGCAGCGGTCACATGCTTACGCTCATGGCTGAGATCGCTCGCTCTGAGACTGGCAAGTTCTCGACACCGGCGCTGGCCGCTTCGACCGGGCTGCCGACAAGCAGCATCCACACCGTCCTCTCGCGACTGAAGCGCGCCAACCTCGTCCGGCGCACCGGCGAGGTGACTTCGGACAGAATCGCGATCTACGAACGTCGCGTCCACCCCACCTGGGAGTACGCACTCCAGCTCGAAGCGGAGGCCGACGCGGAAGCCGCCGGGACACTTGCCCTGCATTGGTCGTCCGACCCGCGCGGCTGACACTGATGCGCGCCTAATCGGTATGGCATTCTTCCGTGTATGGGTGCCGGCGGCGATCACTACGAGTCCTTCACGACCGCGGTAGAGGATCCCTACCTCGGTGCATTGCTCGGCACGATCGACGAGCCGGATGGGTCGTCGACCGCGGCCCGCGCCAGTCGGGCGGCCCTCGCTTGGTGGGACGAGCACGGCACCGGGCCGACGTGCTCCGAACTCCTCGACGCCGTCTTCAACGCCCCCAATTGGGATGCCGTGATCGACGACCCCGGTCGAACCCTCTTCGAACGCCGTGAGCAGCTCGACCTCCTCCACCGCTGGCTCATCAGCTATTGGACTCGCCTCGGAGCGATCTCCTTCCTCCCCGGTCACGATGACGTCGTCCGCCCTGGGCACCTCGTCACAACGGTGGTGGCAGCCGACACCGACTCCGAGTAGGTTGATCGGTTCGGCTTGAGGAGGGCACGTGGAAACCATCACCATCTGCGGGCGCTCGATCACGGTCACCCACGTCCAGACCGAGGCGAGTGAGTACGGCGCCATTCAGCGATATCGCATCGACGTCTCGGGATCGGACGCCAGCACTCATCTGTCGAAACTCAGCGCACGGACCGCGGTGGATGCCAGCGTCTTGGCATCCGTGATCGATATCGAGCTGCTCCTGGAGTATGAGGGAAGCGCCGACATAGGCATCCTGCGTGACCCAGCGATCCGGCAATGGCGCGACGAGAACAGGGAGCAGATTCAAGCAGAACTCACCCGGCTGCGGCAAGAAGCGGAGATGCTCCCCGCCGAACCCATCACCGACCTCGAACGCTCTCTCTGGCGCGCCTTCGAGACGGACGAAAGGCAGAGCAATGACTGAGTACCCGACATTCGACTTCGACCGGGTCGACTTCATCACGTCCGACACGCACTTCAGCCACGCCCGCATCAGCGAACTTGCCGGCCGCCCCTTCGCCACGGTCGAAGAGATGGATGCCGAACTCGTCCGCCGCTGGAACGAGCTCATCGGCCCCAGTGACGTTGTCTTGCACCTCGGCGACCTCGCCCTCGGGCCGATTGCAGAGTCGCTTCCCCTCACCGCGCAACTCCACGGTCGTCGCTTCCTCATCCCCGGCAACCATGACCGCGTATCACCCGCGACGCAAAGTCGGCGTGCGATCGAGCGGTTCGCACCACTGTATGAAGAGGCGGGGTGGGAGATTCTGCCCGAGGTCATCGCCGGCACCCGCGGGGGCCAGCACGTCCTCGCGTCGCACCACCCGTACTCCGGCGACACCCAGGATGTGGATCGGCACTCGACGCACCGCCCCGTGGATCGCGGACTACCTCTCCTCCACGGTCACACGCATGACCGGACCGGCGGCCCGAACAGGCACCAGTTCCACGTCGGCGTCGACGCGTTCGGACTCGCCCCGATCCCGATGACGCTGATCGATGCCTGGCTCGAGGATCTCCGACGCGAAGAGGATGAGATCGCAGCCATCGTTCGAGAACGCTCCGCGACTGGACCGAGCACGCCGCTGCCCGAAGTGGCCAGAGGACTCGGCGTGGATCTCTACGGATTGTGACTCTGTCGACGCGGAGTCTCTACTCGGCGCCTGACGCACCAGCTCCCGTCTGAGCTCCTCGTTACCATTGATGGCGAGCGGCCGAGATCCCGGAACCGCGCTCCGGATGTCTGCAGTTCCGCGGTTGTCCCCGCCGGCAAGCAGTGTGAGAACAGGACGTTGTCATGGCGAGACTCAACCTCAAGGCCGTCGAAGAGCGCGTCGCGCCACTGGCTGGTCTCGAGAGCTACGACCGCGAGTTCGTCTTCGATCTGCTGCTCGCGTACGGCAAACCGCAGAGCAGCGTCACGCGGCTGCGCAACGGAGATCTGAACGTCGCCGCCGACCCCGCGACGGAGGTGGCGCAGAAGAAGGTCGTCTACTTCAAGGAGACGACCGGTGACCCGCTCGCTGTGCTCGAGGAGCTAAAGACCTCTCCCGATGTAGTGCGCTTCAGCACGCGCTTTGTGATCGTCACCGACTACGAGGAGATCGTCGCGCACGACACCCAGACCGGCGAGACGATCGGCTTCCCGATCCGCGAGATCGACCAGCACTTCACCTTCTTCCTGCCCTGGGCTGGCATGGAGAAAGCACAGTACGTCGCCGAGGCCCACGCAGACGTCAAAGCCGCCGAGCGCATGGGCAAGCTCTTCGACGAATTGCTCCACGCAAACCCAGGCCTGCTGGAACAGCCGCACGGTCGGCACGCGCTGAACCTCTTCTTCACGCGGCTGCTGTTCTGCTTCTTCGCCGAAGACACGGGGATCTTCGCCGAGAACCAGTTCAGCAACGCCGTCGGATCGCACACGCTGGCCGACGGTTCAGACACCGCTGAGTTCCTCACCCGGCTCTTCTTGGCGCTCGACACGGAGAGCCCTGCAGGCAAGCCCCACCACCTCGCGGCATTCCCCTATGTCAACGGGCGGCTATTCCGAGCGGACAACCGGTTCGTGGTGCCTCAGTTCACGAAGGTCGCCCGCGACGAACTGATCAATGCAGGCAAGCTGATCTGGCGTGAGATCAACCCCGACATCTTCGGCTCGATGTTCCAGGCGATCGTCACACCCGGCAAGCGCAGCGACCTCGGCCAGCACTACACCTCGGTCCCGAACATCCTGAAGACGATCGAGCCCCTTTTCCTCGATGCACTCAAGGACGAGCTGGATGCCGGCCACGACTCGGTGAAGAAGCTCGAGGCCCTCCTGGAGCGCATCAGTGCGATCAAGGTGTTTGACCCAGCGTTTATGCGCAAGTCGGGTGTCTCACGAGACATCGAGTCGAAGTCGCTGGACCCTTTCGGCCTGGCCGCGTAGACATCATTTAGGTCGTCCGCGACCAACGTCCAGCGCGGGGTCAGGCACTGTCGGCGGCCAGGACGCCGAGTTCGATTAGGTGCGCCCGCGTCTGATCGACGCTCAACTCGGCGGCCTTGTTGCAGACGCGACGGTGTGCCCAGCGCAGGTTCGCCGGGCTGTCCAACCACTCCGGCGTGAGCTTGAAATGCACGACGCCAAGCCCAAACGGAACGATGTGCGCTACTTGCAGCGGGTTCTCGCGCGATCCGTCTTCTCCACAGACCGAACACGAGTTGGACGCCGCGATCACCTTTCGGACAAAACGAACTGGCTTACGGCGTAGATACGTCTGATGCTCGGCATCCGTGAGAAAGACGCGTCCATCGAAGCCGAGATTGCCGGGTTTGCCCATCGGGACAGTCGTCGCGTCACCGACGCCGTCTATCGCAGGTTCGATGGGGGATGTCACGTCATTGACGCCGGCCATAGATGCGTCAGCTCGGGCGTCCATTAGGTGAGCGCCTTGTTTACCGCCGCGGAGAGCGAACTCCACGACGCCCGCTCCGAGGGATCCAGCGCCGCGGTTCCGTTCGCGCTCAACCACTTCGCGAAGGCGCGTGCGAGCTTCCATTTCGATGCTTCGGGGTGCTCGGCAACGAGGATCTCCATTAGCGGGCGCGCGGGCTGGCTCTGCACAGTCGCAACGCTGTCCCAACCGAGCTCGTCCCGAGCGATCTGAGCCAGTGTGTGACGTAACAGGTCTTCGATCTCAGCTCGCTGCACTCCGGCGATGTGATCGCCAGTTCTGAGGATCCTCTTTGTACTCAACAGTTGCCAGAGTGCTTCTTGCTCCGCAGCCTGATCGCCAGCGGAATCCGAATCCAGGAGAGCGGCCACCTTGAGGCTCTGGCTAGTCAGGATCGTGCTGTAGTAGACGACCTTGCTTGCGCTTCCGGCTGGAACAATCGCGATGTCGCTGTCGACTGCCGGCCCGCCCTCCGAGGAGAATGCAGCGTTCAGCGCCTCGATGATGAGAAGGTCGGTGATGCCCTCAACGACCAGGTTCCGTTGGTGCGTGAACATGCTCTGCGCGAGGTCGTACCCGAGTGCTGCCTGAAGCGGGTAGATCGACTTCGGATCGTCGACGGCCAAGCGAGTGTGGACCTTTGTACCGACTTTGCGGTCCACCATCTCCACCACCCGGACCAGATCCAGCTCGTCGGCTCCCACCATGAAGGGAGAGTGCGTCGTGTAGACGATCTGGTTCCCCTCGGCCAGAGCGGATACGGTCTTGCGAAACTCCTGCTGTTTGAGCGCGTGAAGGCTGAGGCCAGGCTCATCCAGAAGCAGTACGGCGTTCCGGAGATCGTCCTTTGCCTGAGCGTGGAAGACGACGAAGAACGACACGAGCCAGCGAAAGCCCTCACTACGCTGATCAAGCTCGACCGGAATCCCCAGCTCATCCTCCACGAGAGTCTGGAGGTATTGTCCGTCGACGTCGAGGCGAAGGGTCAGGGAGTCGTCGTTCCAGACGCGACGAATCTCAGCCGTGAGACGCGCACCGGCTGTCTGAAGCGCCCGCTTGCGTTCTGTGAGCCTGCGTTCATGCGCGGCAAGCGCAGCCTTGTATCGTTCCTGCTCCTGAACATCGGTGTCGTAGTTGACGCCTTTCTCAGGAGCCTCCGAGTCCATATTCGATAGTTCGCGCGCGGTGAAGCCGAGAAACTTCAGCAGTTGCAGATTGCCAAAGTCGTAGTCAAGGT
>NYUD01000025.1 GCA_002683825.1 Planctomycetota bacterium | reverse complement strand
CGCAGCCGGCACCTATACCGTTAGCCTGACGGCAACCGGTCCGGGTGGTTCCAACACCAACACGAAGCTCGGCTACATCACCGCCATTGAACCGGCGCCTGTCGCCGAGTTCTCCGGGACGCCGACCAGTGGCCTTGCACCGCTCAGCGTAGCCTTCACCGATCTCTCGACCGGTGCGGTAACCGGCTGGGCATGGACCTTCGGCGATGCCGGGACGTCTTCACTTCAGAATCCGAGCCACACCTACGCCGCAGCCGGCACCTATACCGTTAGCCTGACCGCAACAGGTCCGGGCGGCTCCAACACCAACACGAAGATCGGCTACATCACCGCCATCGAGCCGGCACCCGTCGCCGAGTTCTCCGGTGCCCCGACCAGCGGCTTCGCTCCGCTCAGCGTAGCCTTCACCGATCTCTCGACCGGTGCGGTAACCGGCTGGGCATGGACCTTCGGCGACTCCGCAACGTCCAGCGTGCAAAACCCCTCCCATACCTATGTGGCGGCGGGCACGTTCACGGTGTCCCTGACCGCAACCGGTCCGGGCGGTTCCAACACCAACACGAAGGTCGGCTACATCACCGCCGTCGAGCCGGCACCCGTGGCAGAGTTCTCCGGGACGCCGACCAGCGGCGTGGCGCCGCTCAGCGTGGCCTTCAGCGACCTCTCGACCGGCATCGTGACGAGCTGGGCCTGGACCTTCGGTGATACCGGGACATCCGCACTTCAGAATCCGAACCACACCTACACCGCGGCAGGCACTTACACGGTGACGCTCAACGTGACCGGCCCCGGCGGAATCGACACCAACACGAAGATCGGCTACATCACCGCCATCGAACCGGCGCCCGTGGCCGAGTTCTCCGGTACGCCGACCAGCGGCCTGGCGCCGCTCAACGTCGCCTTCACCGATCTCTCGACCGGAGCGGTAACGAGCTGGGCCTGGAGTTTCGGTGATACCGGGACGTCCACACTTCAGAATCCCAGCCACACCTACGCCGCAGCCGGCACCTACACCGTTAGCCTGATCGCCACCGGCCCGGGTGGCTCCAACACCAACACGAAGCTCGGCTACATCACCGCCATTGAACCGGCGCCCGTGGCCGAGTTCTCCGGTACGCCGACCAGCGGCCTGGCGCCGCTCAGCGCCGCCTTCACCGACCTTTCTATCGGAGCGGTGACGAGCTGGACATGGACCTTCGGCGATGCCGGGACGTCTTCGGCCCAGAACCCGATTCACACCTACGCCGCGGCCGGCACCTACACCGTCAGCCTGACCGCGACCGGCCCGGGTGGAACCGACAGCATCACCAAGGTCGACTACATCACCGTCATCGCCGCGACGGTGGCGGATTTCAGCGCCTCGCCGACGAGCGGAACAGGGCCCTTGACCGTCACTTTCACCGATGCGACGACACCTTCGGCAACCGCGTGGAGCTGGAACTTCGGCGACACCAACACCTCGACGCTCCAGAACCCCACGAACACCTACGCAACGCCAGGGACCTATACGGTAACGCTGGTCGCGAACGGACCGGGGGGGTCGGATACGGAGATCAAGACGGACCACATCCTGGTCAACCAGCCGGCGACCAGCACGTACCGCAACGGTTCCGGTGTCAACCCACCGTGCTATACGGCGGCGCCACCGGTCTTCGGGACCACCTGGACGGCGGGCGTGGATTCATCGCTTCTTCCCGGAGCGCTCGCCACGATCGTCTTCGGTCGTTCGGAACCGATCAGTCCGATCAACACGGTCTACGGCCAACTCCTGATCGATCCGGGCTCGAACTTCCTGTTCGACAGCATCCGGGTCTCCTCCGGCGGCGTCGACATACACACCTTCCCGTTGCCCAACAATCCGGCACTGGTAGGCCGCACGGCGTCCACACAAGGCATGGTGTTCGTCAACGGAATGAACGCCCAGTTCTGCAACGCGGCGGACCTGGTCGTGGGCTACGCGCCGCAAGTCCCCACACCTGCGGCGGACTTCAGCGCAACGCCCGTGAGCGGCACGGTGCCCTTGGCGGTTAGCTTCAGCGATGCGAGCACCGGCTCGATCACGAACTGGACCTGGAATTTCGGAGACGGGAACGGCTCGACGCTCCAGAACCCGAACCACACGTACGCGGCCGTCGGCACCTACACGGTTGCGTTGCTAGTCGAAGGTCCCCATGGCTACGACAGCGAGATCAAAGTGGGACACATCACGGTCGCGTCGAGTATGGTGTACGCCCCCGCGCGCACCGGATCGAGGTCGACACCTCAGCAAGGTTCGGAGACAAATGCTCCCGAGAACCGATAACTCCAAACCAGGAGCAAGACGGTGAAAACCACCTGGCGACTCCTGCCCCTGCTCGCTCTCTCCGCCCCCGGCTCTGCTCAGGATCCCGCACTGCACGCTTTGGAGGTCGGCTCCTTCTTCCAGGGTGGCTCGCAATACGCAGACATCTGGGGGGACGGTAGCACCGTCTACCTGGGACACTTCGGCCAGAGCGTGATCGACATTCTCGACCTCAGCAATCCGGCCAACCCGAGCCTCGTAGCCTCCTACTCACTCTCCGGCGCCAACGCGTCCTCCAGCGCGCAGGATGTGAAGAGCGGTGACGGTCTGCTCTTCATCTCGAGCGAAAGCGGAGGCATCGACGGCGTCGAGATCGTCGACGTGCGAACGCCCTCCTCACCGACCTTGTTGACGCGTATCGATGCCGAGCCCGGCCCCTACGAGTTCATCCACAACACCTCGTACGACAACGGCTGGCTCTATCTGTGCGACTCGTCGAATCCCAGCATCGCCATCATCGATCTGCGCACCTTTGACCCCGACGCCGCGCCCGCCACGCTCACGAGCTGGGCGTATGAGCTGACCGGCGTGGGCGGCTCCTTCGTACACGACATCACCGTCGCGAACGGAAGGCTCTGGGTGTCCGCCTGGGACAGCACCCAGGTGTTCGACATCTCCAACCTGGGCAGCCAGGCGCCCGTCTTCATGGGCCAGTCCCTGGGCCTCAGCGCCCACGCGGTCTGGGCCACCGACGATGGGAAGTTCGTCGTCAGCACGGAGGAGCGGGGCGGTGGAGCGATCCGACTCTACCGGGTCACCGACGACGGCTCGAGCGTTCGCTTCGTCCAGCGCGACTCCTTCGCCAGTCCGCGCTCGGGGACCGGCAGCACCTTCAGCTCGCACAACCCGGTGATGGTCGCCGATCGCATCTACGTGTCGAACTATTCGGCGGGCGTGGCCGTGCTCCAGATCGACCGCACATCGGAGACCTTCGAGGTCGTGGCCTCGTACGACACGACGACGCTCTCCCCCGGCGGGTTCGCCGGGTGCTGGGGCGTGTATCCGAAGCTGGGCGAGAACGCGGTCGTCGTCTCCGACATCGAGAACGGCCTGCACGTTCTGGACATGCGTGCACTGGATCTCACGACGCCCGGCGGGCGTCCGACGCGCGTGAGCCCGGAAACGCCCTACTCCCTGGAGGTCTCGGTCACCGAGCTGGGTCTCACGCGCGACGACCTCGCGGTGACCCTGCACGCGCGGATCGACGGCGGCGCCTTCACCCCGATCGCGATGGTCCCCGTCGGAGGTGATTTCTTCCGCGCCGACCTTCCCGCCGTCCCGTGCGCCGCCAGGATCGACTACTACTACACGGCCGACGATTCCCTCGGCGAGACGTTCTCCAAGCCCGCCGCGGCCCCCGCCGAAACCTATTCGACCTGGGCCACCTCGGGCCTCACGACGATCCTGTACGACGACTTCGAAAGCGATCTGGGGTGGACCGTGACGAACACGAGCGTCAGCACCGGCGCGTGGGTGCGCGTGGATCCGGTCGAAACGGCCGCCCAACCGGGCGAGGGGGCCCCGGGGGGTGCAGGCCCCTTCTGCTACGTCACGGCCCAGGGTTCGCTCGGCGGTTCGGTCGGAGCCGCGGACCTGGACGGAGGTCCGACGCGACTCACTTCACCGGCCCTGGACTTCTCGGACGGGGACGGGTTGATCTCTTATTCGCGCTGGCTCTTCAACGATGACGTCGACACCGACGACATCACGGTCGAGATCTCGAACAACAACGGCGCTTCGTGGACGACGGTCGAAACCGTGCAAGCCGAAGCCGGCGGTTGGATCCAAAACCGTTTCCGCGTGTCGGACTTCGTCTCCCCCACGGCCCAGGTGCTCGTACGCTTCTCCGCTTCCGATCAACCCAACAACTCCGTCACGGAGGCCGCGCTCGACGAGTTTCGCGCCGAACTCTTCGGCTGTCCCGTGGTCACCCTCGCCAGCGTCGTGGAACGCAACGGTTCGGGGACCAACCCCTTGTGCTTCACGAGCTCGACCGTTCCGGTTCTGGGCAGCCTCTGGAGCGCCCAGGTCGACGCCTCCGTACGCAGCGGCGCCGATGGGACCTGGATCATCGCCTTCAGCCAACCGCTGAACGGCCTTCAAACGCCCTACGGCGAGCTTCTCGTGGCCTTCCCGTCCCTGGGTGGAGCGCCGCTCTTCTCCACCTCGATCTCCAGCTCGGGCGGGTTGGACACGCACACGGTCTCGATACCGGCCGATCCCGCTTTCGCCGGCTTCGCCGGCTACGCACAGGGAATCGTCAGCGGCGCAGGATTGACCCTCTGCAACGCCCTCGACCTCGTATTGGGCTTCTAAAAACCCTTGATGGCCTCCCAAACGCAAAAAAACCGGAACATATGCGCTTCGGGTGCATCTATCTTCAAGTGTCCCCTGGTACGCCGGTCACGCAAGCCCCCCCAACTCCGAACATGAAGTCCCCCCTCGCCCCTTTGGCAGGCCTCGGTCTGGCCGCCGCCCTCCTTATTCCCCGCACAGCAGGCTCCGGCTTTCAGCAAGATCGGTGGAGCTCTGGGTGTGGGCCAGCGCGACGTGCGTCTGTTCAACAACTTCGCCGATGGCGTCGCGAACAACAACGTGCGCGGATTCCCTGACTTTCCCTTCGCCCTCGGTGCGGAACAAGCCGTCTGGAAGGGTGCCTCCGAATGGGGCACCCATGCGCGTTCCTCGAGCGGTGACCTCTCCCAGTCTCAGATCGGCAACGGGACCGCCAACTTCGACCCGTTCTGGCAGGGCAATTCGAACGGGGTCGGCGGAACCAACGACAACATCGTTTCCGCTATCTCTTCCTGCGGCGGGAGCACGCTCGCCTTCACCGAAACGCCCATCTCGAACGGCTGGCGGATTCGCTTCTGCGACAACCGGACCTGGGCGGATGGTCCGGCCAACATCGGCGGCAATACCTTCGACCTCCAGGGCGTGATGGCGCACGAGTACGGACACGCCCTCGGACTGGGACACAGCACGGTCGGCGGAGCGACGATGTGGCCCTCGATCGGCTCCGGTGCGGAGAGCGAACGCTCGATCGAACCCGACGACGTCGACGGGATGTTATGCGTCTACGGTTCCCTTTCGGGTTCCAGACCGGCGGTCACGGCCGTCCTGGTGGACAGCGGAGCGGGGACCGTCACGATCACGGGTTCGAACTTCGACACGGGAGCCACGAACGAGGTCTGGTTCACGAACCGCAACGTCACGACGACGGGTTCCGATCCGCGCGTGCGCCTCTTCAACGTCGCCTCGACGGGCGGCGGCACCTCGATCACGGTCTCGATTCCCGCCTCCGCGGGTCCCGGCGAGATCATGGTCAAGAACGACGGCGGGTCGCACACCGACCTTTCCAACGCGTTCCCCACGGACCTGGGTGAGCCCCTGTTCGGTGAGGTTGCGTTCCACAACGGCCTCGGCGGCAACCCGGCCTGCTTCCAGAGCACGAGCTTGCCCCAGCTGGGCCAGTCCTTCGACCTGCAGGTCGACGCCTCGGGACACCCCGGAGGCGCCGGTTTCTCGGGAGCCCTGATCTACGCGGGCTCTTCCTCGGGCACGGTCATCGCAGCCGGCGAACTGCTGGTCGACCTGACGAGCACCTCCTACGGCTTCCTGATCGGTGCTTCGAGCGGTGCCCTGGACGTCTACAGCACCTTCCCCCCCGCCGATCCCTCGCTTCTGGGAGCCCAGGGCACAGTCCAGGGCTTTACCTTCAGCCTGGCCCAGACCGTGCTCTGCAACGCCGAGAATTTCACGGTCGGCGCCGCGTTCTAGGCGCGAGGCCTCGGCTCCGAGGGGCAAGGCGGTCGGCCGGCCGGCCACGCAGGCCGGGCGCTCTGTCCGGCTCGGCGGTCGGGCCTGGGCCCGTTACTTTCCGCCTCCGAGGATCCCTTCCCAGAACGTCTCGCGCTGCTCGTCTGTGAGGATGCCCCGCAGGTCCGCATCGAAGGCCTCGCCGTCGGTCCGCTTCAACTCCCCGAGCACCTCCTCATCGCCTCCCTCCTCCCAGAGGCGACGCTGCTCTTGCTCGCGGTCGTATTGAGTGAGAAGCACACCGCGCACCCCCTCCACCTGGTGCGGGCTGAGCTCGAGCCAATCCGCCATCTTCTCGAGATCCTCTTCCAGGCGCGCCTCGCGTTTCTCCTGGTATTGGCGAACCTTGTCGAAGGCTTCCTGGCGCCGGATTTCGATCAGCGCGCCGGCGATCTGCCCCTTGAACTCTTCCGGTTCCACCGTGGCGTCGCTCTGCTGGGCCAAGGCGCCACGCACCTCCTTCTGGAACGCCTCGAACGTCTGCTGCGAGACGTAGCCATCCACCGGATCGCGCACGATCGGTTCCGGAGTGTTCTCGAGCACTTCGATGCGCCTGCGCAACTGCATATTCTCGGCGAGCAAGTCATCGATCGCTTCCAGTAGGCCGGAATCCCTGCCGGCGCGCGGCGCATCCGGCATGGGCGATTCCGCTGCACGAGAATCGCTGGAACCTGCTCCCAGGAGGAGGTACGCCGTGACGACAGCACTCGCGCCGCCCAGGAGGATTCCGAACAGGAGCAAGGGGACAAGAGAAATTTTCATATCGTTTCCAGGATACCTTTCCGGGCCTTCCATGGGGTCGGCCGAGAACCATCGCACTTTCGACCCCCCCCCGATGGGTGTCTGAAGAATAGGGGTAGACGGTGCCGGGAACACTTCCACCCCGGTTCTTCTACGACGACGCCGTCTCCAGGAACCGCTCGTCATCGGGCGCGGACGGACCGAATTTCGAGACGAGGATCAGGACGACGACGTTCACGGCCAGGCCGTACACGCCGGAGTGGACTGCGAACGGACGCAACTCGGGCCATTTCAGGAACAGGATGTTCACCCCGACCCCGAGGATGAGGCCGGCGAGGACTCCCGGACCCGTGGCCCACCGGATGTAGAGCGCCGCAACAACCGCAGGCGCGAACTGCACCACCACGCCGTAGGCGTACAAGAGCAACACGACGAGCGCCTCTTGGGTATATATCGCCATCACGTACGCGGCGATCATCACGAAGATCACGAAGACCCGGATCCATTGGCGTTGTCGCTCGGAGTCGAGGTCGAACTTCAATGAGGTGACGAGCCCGTCGCGCACCAGGGCCGATGCCGCGGCGTGCGCGATCGCGTCACCGGACGACATCGATGCGGCCAACGCGCCCGCACAGAAGAGCCCGACGACAAACACCGGCATGTCGAGGTGCATCAGGATGTGGGGCAGGATCTGATCCGGCTTTTCGGGGCTCGACTCGAACAGGACGCCCGCGAAGCCCACGATCAGGAGCGGGACGATGAAGAGCTGGAAGGTCGGATAGAGCACGACCGTCCGCCGCAGCGTGGCGTCGCTGCGGGCTGTGAAGGCCTTCATGAACAGGTGCGGCCAAACGGAGAACCCGAGCGCGGAGATGAGAATCCTCGAGGAGAACTCGGATACGCTCCACGGTTCTCCCCCCTTCGTCAGCCCGGGCACGGTCAGGAGCTCGGGGCGCTCCTCCGCGATCCGGTGGAACATCTCGCCGACGCCGCCATACAGGTGGTAGGGAATGTAGAGCCCGAGCACCCACGCGAGCACCATCATGAACACGCCCTGAAACGTGTTCGTCCATCCGACCCCCAGGACGCCGCTCGACAGGACGTAGACGAGCACCACCCCGTACACGATGGCCGCGCCGGCCCAGATCGGCAGGTCGCCGCCGGTGGCTGCGTTGAGCACGTAGCCCGCGCCCTTCATCTGCAACGCGAGGTACGGGATGAACGCGAGCACGCTGACGAGAGCCATGCACCCGGCGATCGCACTCATCCGAAAGCGCGCCGCCACCATCTCGCCCTGGGTGACGAAGCCGAACGCACGCCCGAGGCGCGCCGCGCGCGGCCCGAGAAAGTAGAACGGAACGAAGCCGAGCGTTCCGAAGGCCAGGATGTAGAACGCCGCCGCTCCGCGGGAGTACGCCCACCCCGGGGCGCCGAGGAACGCGAACGCGCTGAAGATCGTCGCGCCCGTGATGAAGTACATCACGAGCGTATTCAGGTTCCGGTCGCCGGCGACGAACCCCGTCGCCGTGTCGCTCGACTTCCCCTTCGCAGCCATCCCGACCCACAGGCACAGGACGAGGTAGGCGCCGACGACGGCGAGCACGACGGGCGAGCCGCTCATTCCCGGCCCCCGGCGGTCGCGCGGTGATACAGGAGAAGCGCGACGAAGGTCGCCATGGCCCATCCCGTGTACCACGCGAGCGAGAACGGCAGGCCCAGCACGAACGGCTCGATCCGCGAGCCGGCCCACACGGCGCCGGGCCACACGAGCGCGAGGAAACAGAGGAGGAGGTAGGAGGCGAGCAGGACGTGGGGCAGGCGGCGCGAGATCATGGCTCCCGCGGATCGTACACCGGCGCCTTTCAGCCAGGCGTTACTTTCGGGACGTTCCGATCAAGCCACCGACCGCAGACGAGAACCATGCATCGAGCGAACCGGCCCCCGCGGGAAGATCGCCGAGGATCAAGGCGAGTCAGGCGCCGAGCCGTGCGCCGATCCTCCTAGCTTTTCTACGGCGGAAGCCAGCTTCTCGTGGGCGACCAAAGCGCGCCAGCCGACGACCATCCAGAAGATCGTGCTGATGAGCCCCAGAACACCCCCGCATATAGCAATAGAGGCGAAACCTGACATGCCTTGGACTGTGGGATCCAATGGGTCCTCCTTTTGGATAGGGATCTTGTGATTCGTTACGCACGCGCGAGCGTAGCGTGTCGACTCGGCCCTGTCCCCTCCCCGGCGGTGTGTGACTTTCCACGAGGTGCGCATTTCCGTCGCGAGGCGATTCCCCGGGGAACGATCCCGGTACCCCTCGCGGCCCGAAGGCGAACGTCGACTCGATTCTCGAGGGGTTGGGCCGGGCAAGAGACAACCCCTTGGGGCCACCCATGCTCAGCGTTCGAAAGGTTGTTAGAATTGGAGCCGGCACGATGAGAAGGCGTACAAGCACTGAACGGGCGGTGGTCTTTCTCGGCGGCGGGGCTCGCGCCGCTGTTTCCCGCGTCGATCGCCGAGGCCTCATCCGCAGGACGATCTTCACGGCGATGCTCGCCGCACCGCTTTGCGGGCAAGGCGTGCAGGCCGTCGAGACAAACACCGGCGACGGCGGGCCGCAACAGCTCATCGTCGAGCCCGGATACGCGCTCTGGTTCTCGACGGAGTTCGGCCTGACCTCCGCACAGATCGGTGCGGTGTCGGATGGGGACCTGCTGACGGATCGCGGGCGTCGCTTGCGGACGAACTCCCAGCTGACCCGGCATCTCGGCATCATGCCGGTCGTACCCGACATCGGTCTCGATGCCCTGGGCCTGACCCCGGCCACCGCCAGCCTGCTCCTCTCCTGCGAGATCGACATCTTCAGCGAGACCATCGGTCCGTTGAGCCACGGTTCGCTTTTGAACTTCCACGGGTTGGTCGCGGCGACGAACCAGCAACTGACCTCCGCCTTCGTTCCCCAACCAGGAGACGTCGATGCCGGCCTCGATGCCTTCCACACCGATCTGCAGACCGGTGAGTTGTGGTTCAGTCTCGAGACGCCGCTCTTCAGCCAGGCCCTGGGCGTCTCCCTGGAGCCCGGCGACCTCTGCAGTTCCGCAGGCTACATCGTCAGGACGAACGCCCAGCTCCTGGAGAACTTCACCATCCTCAACCCCGTTCCGGAGGGCTATGGGTTGGACGCGGTGACGCGGCTCCCCAACGGGGGACTGCTCTTCTCGGTCGAGGAGGACTTCTTCGACCTGCGCCACGGCCCGGTGGGACACGGTGACATCCTGAGCGACAGCGGCCATGTCCTCGTCAGAAACCTCGACCTGATCCGGCCCTTCCAGCCTTTCGAGGACCTCGGCGATTTCGGGTTGGACGCGCTGCAGGTCGTCCCCCTACCCGCACTCGGGAACGCCACCCGGATGGCCCCCTGAATCGGCCGGTCGTCCTCGGACAGCGCCCCGGCCACCCCGACGATGAGTTCGAAGGGCTCGTGCGCCACTTCAACGCCCTTTCGGACGGGAAGGACCGCATGATCGAAAGGGTGCGCGAAGTGACTCACGACATTGCTCACGACCTGCGTACGCCCTTGTCGCGCATGTCCCGCACGGGCGATCCTGACACCTGCCGCGGTTGACAACGTGGGCATTGTCTTCAGCGCAGGTATCGGAGATCGAGCGTACGCTCGGAGCCCAGCTCGCCCGTCACGATCCCTTGTTCACTGGCGGACATGACCAACCGCGTGCCGGGGGGCAGGCTGCTGATGTGGTAGGCACCCTGCTCGTCGGTCATCGTCTTGTATGTAGACCTCGGGCTCGCCGGTGTTCCCCAACCGGATAGAGCCATGGAAACGGGGCGCCTGGCGACAGGCGCTCCTGTGGCGTCCAGGACTCGGCCCGACAGCCCGCATCCGCGCATCAACTCGATCTCGATGACATCCGCGTTCTCGGAGACCACGAGGTCGCCCTTCCAGAACCATCCGGCGTTCTTGGCGGGCGCTTCCAAGCTGTTCGCGTGAAGCAGGAACTCGTAAGTTCCGGCAGCGAGCAACAGGCGGTATTCGGACAGGCCCGTCGACGAGCGAGGCGATCGGAGGTCGGTATGCCCGGACAACCCTTCGGTTGGCGATAACCAATGTGCTTCGAGCCTCGGCACGGGCCCCGTCCCTTCCCAGCGAACGCGCAGGCGTTGCTCGACGAAGCGGGTGGCGACAAAGGTGAGTTCCTCTGGCTGGGGCGAGGGGCATTCCACCCAACGGTCTTTCGGTTCGATCAGCCGCAAGTCGACCCCATTCCCGAACTCGTAGTCGTCTCCCATGCGCGCACGGAGGTACAGGCGCCCCGGAGGCAAGCCCGTGAGCACGACGGACTCTCCGAGGGGGACGCTGACGATTTCCGAGAGCGAGCCAGGCAGACCCCGTGGCTCCGAGAGCGTGTCGATGCCCAGGGCCACCTCGACTACGGCCCCCGGGGCGAACACCTCGGACGGCAAGAGTTCGGCCCCGGTTCCGTCCCTCAGGACGAGGTGTACTGTCTGTTCGTATCCCGACTGGGCTCTTAGCAGCCCGAGGTTCCGGGATTCTCCGGCCTCGATCTCGAATTCGAGGCTCCCGAAGGACATGTGGCCGCGACGTGTGCTCCAGTGCGCAGAGATCCTCTTCTTGCCCGGTTCTAAGCCGTGGATCTCGAACTGCCCGGCTACGGTCGGCACTACCGCGGTCTCCATCTGCACAAGGGCGAGATCCGAAGCTCCCGGAGCCGAACGCAGGGAACGATGGAACAGCTTGACGACGCTCGGCGTTTGGAGCTGGGTGTCACCGGTATCGATCCAACCGTAGAGGGACGCCTCGCGAAAGACCGTGATCGAGACGGACGCGGCTGCATCGGATTGCACCTCCAGGGATGCCGTCACGTCCCCGATTTCCCGCCCGCGCAAGGCCCACCGCCCATCTTCGAACGCATAGGGCTCGAACTCATGGTGCGGGGCCATTAGCGCCCGCTCGGTTTCGAGCCACCCGACGCGGTAGCCCGAATCGGGGGGCAGGCCGACCCACCGTGCGCGTCCTTCCCGATCGGTCCGGGCAAGCCAGCCACCTGCGGCCATGGCTTCCCCATGGCGTGTCGAGAGGACCCTGCCACCTCCGAGCGCCAGGCCCTCGTCCTGTCGCATCGGGTCGATGGGGTCCACCGGCCAATCCAAGCCTTGCCGAAGTCGAGCCGCGTGGCGCCGCAACTGGTGTCGCTTTTGCGAGTCGAACTCGGCAACGACCCACCCACGCCAGTCCTGGCTGAAGGGTTTACCCGCCTTCAATGGCGGGACGAGCACGACTTCCACTCCCTCGACGGCGACGCCCGTTTCTGTCCGAACCTCGACCTCGACGACTCCCGCGCGCTCGAGTTCGAGCACAAGTTCACCGGGATTGACCTGGCCGCCAAATTCGCGACGAACGTGGCCGGGCGAGGTGACCTCGAGGTGCCAAACACCGGGCTTCGGCAATCGCCCGATCCCGTCTGTGTTCGTGTGCAGCTCGTATTGCTTCTCGGAAGCGTCCGTAGCGAGGATCGTGGCACGCGAGAGCGACCTAAGAGATTCCGCCTCAAGGATCCGCAGGCTGGCCTGGAAGTCAGAGACCGTTGTTGCTCCCAAGGCAGTCCGTTCAGCAGCGGGATTCTGCGCGGATGGCGAGGAAGCTGTCCGAGGCGGCGACTTGGCGCGGAGTTCGGGAGCTTCGTTGAGGCAGGGGGGTGCGCCAGCCCCGAGAGACTGGCGCCCCCGCCCCGATACTCCCATCAGGTAGGCGAGTAGCAACAGGCCGGACAGTCCGAGTAGGACACGACAGATGTTTGACCTTGCCACGTTCACTTGATCACCTGCAGTAGACGGCTTGCTTGGGTTTGGGGAGGGTTGCGGGTTACATGGGGCAGGTGCCCAAGTAAACTTCTGCGTACGATGAACCCGACATCCAGACTTTTACTTCCGCGTAGAGATCCCAGAGCGGGGAGTTGGCCCAGACCTTCATGTACGAGCGAGACTTGAACTCAATCGTGAAGAAGTCATCGCACTTGTAGGCAAAATCCGAGTCCGCATCGTTGTCCTCGTACCTCCCCTCACCCAGGCCATGGGTGATGGGCAAGTTGAGTTCGAGCCCTCTGAGAGCTCCTGTGACGCTGCCGAGCTCGCCGGAGTTCGTCTCGCCCGCCGATTCGTTCAACACGGCCGCGATCGGTGCGGACAACACGTTCGAGGTGATTTGCTGATAGCCGTACGCGGCACCGGCGCAGTCGTCGTCGATCAGGTCGGCCAGGCCTGTGATGGTGGCCGAACCGAAGAACTCGATCTCCCCAGGGTCACAGTCGTTCCGCCAGGCTTCGCTGTAGATCCCCGTGGCGGCGGCCGTTCGCACCTTGGCCTCGCATCCGATATCGTTGTCCCAGGCTCGGCCGCTTCCGTTTGAGGAGAGGCCTGTGGCGCGGGCCCTGGCTCGGGAGGACGAGGCCATGCTGCCTAGCGTGTAGCAGACATAGCCGGGCGGGTTGCTGGTCATCGGGTCGTAGAACTGCCCGGTTTGGCTCCAGCACGCACCTCCGTCCGCCGGCATGCGCGCATCGGCGAGCGCTGCCAATAGACCGATCGAGGACAGAGTGAGAGAAATCTTGGAGAGCGTGTTCATGATGGGTCCTTATGTTGATTGGTTGCTGGCTGGCTGCACATCTCATGGGCACCAGGAGGTTGCGACCGTTCAGGTCCGCGTCCCGATGGCGCTCAAGAGTTGTCCATTCGCGACTATGCGTCGGAGGGCTTCTTTCACCACGGTGGATGTCGGGAGGGCTATCGATGGTTGAAGAAAAATCCCGCAGATAGATGGGAAAATGAGGCCAGCCTCGCCCCCTCCCCCTCCGGAGTTGATTCGACGTGCCTTCGATGCCGACGTGCTCCACTGCGAGTGAGGCGCTCGCCGTCGGGTGATCGCCACGATCACCGATCGGCGTCAGGTGCGAGCGATCCTGCTCCGCCTTGGTGTCGACGCCTAGCCCCGCGGAAATCTGCCCCAGCGGATGTGGTTCTTCCGTTACGCAAGCGATCACCTGTTTCCCGCGACGACATGCCCGCTTTCCAGCTCCCATCTCCACCCCTTCACGGGCCCCGCCCCTTCTCGAATTCGCCCGGCCCATTCGTCCCGAAGAACGCAGCGCAAACACACCCGTTCCGCCACCCTTCTGGCCGCACCGGCCCCGATCACGGCTACGGAGTGTGTGGGAAAACCCCGGTTCGGTAACGCTAGCGCACCCGCCGCCGCACTAGCGCGCCAGCGCGGTCAATGAGATTCGGGGCCAATCATGCGTGTTCTTCCAAACGCTTCCGCCGGCGAATGACGCCTGTCAGGGAATTTGAACCACTGATTTTCGATCTACCTCGAGGTCCAAGTCCTTCCCGTTGGACGCCAGGGTCACCTCTCCCGGAGGCAGGCCAAAGAACACGCTGAGTTCGTCTCCACCAACCACCAGGGGCTCGACTTGCTCCACTAAGAACCGGATCTGCGGATCTCGAGCCGCGACACGGACCGATATTTGCCGTAGATCATTGCTCCGATCGTCGGACATCAAGCGAAGCGAATCACCAGAAGGTGAAAGGGCTATCGAGGGAGGAGGAGACTCTCCTTCTCTGAGATCTAAGTCGCGGTGCATGAAAGCAATGGCACGGCCATCGTTGCGTCGGCCCAGGGCCACTATTCGATAGCGACCTGGTCCTAGACCGGAGAAAGCGAACAGTCCGAGTTTGTTGGCGAGGACCCTCTGCTCAGTGCGAGGAGGAGCTCCACGACTGGCTGCGGCAGCCATTTCATCAGCCAGGCATATGAGCCCGACCGTGAAGACCCATTGCTCCAACCCAATGTCAAGGTCGACATGGCCCGAGACACGAATCCCCACGGACTCGAGTTCGATATCGATCCACTGTGCTTGACCGGTCCGTATCGTCACCTCGCGGGTCAGGAGGGGAATCACGGACTCGTTTCCGCTCCATCCATCGACGACGCCGCCGACATGGAGCAAGTAGTTTCCGGCAATCAGTCCTTCGAAACGAAAACTCCCGTCAGGCTCTGTAGTTTCTACATAGGTAACTCCTGTTTTCGCATTGACCAGCCTGAGGCTGCCGAGTCGCTTGACTGTGTTCGATGCGAGGTCCCCTAACTCTCCCGCGATGCGGCCTTCGAGTGAAGCTCCGGACTCTACGATGAGGTCGAGCTCGCGTGTTTCTCCCGGTTCGAAGTGGATGATGTCACTCAAGACGTCGCCTTGACCAGGTACCCAGGTGGCTACCCTGTAATCACCTGGAGCTCTTAGTTTGAAGCCGGCCAAGCCACTCTCAAGGGTCATGGCTGTTGGGGGCGAGTCCAAGAGATCCGGATCGACCCAACCAGCACGAAGGGGCACCAGGCCGGCATCCGAAACTTGGAGACCGACAAGGGGCAGAGTTGGAAATTCTTCAAAGACGCTGACCCATGCGGCCGGAATCCCCATTTCGTGCTCGTCTACGACAGTGACGAGGATCTCGGCCGTACTCCTCTCGTAGGCGTACAAGTCAAGTTTGAATTCGAGCCACTCGGATGGGCCGACCGAAAGCCAGCCACTGCGTTGCAGCCGATGATGATCGGTGGCTACTTCAACTCGAATGCGGCCTTGACTAATCGGGGGGGCTTCGAAGATGTACCCTCCGCTCTCGGAGGACAACTCGAATACCGGAGACGCTTCGCGACGCGCACCAGAGGGAAATTCCCAATGAATCTGGGCCCTGGCCGCCCAGATCCAGTCTCCCGTCCCATGCTCGGATAACTCGATCAAGATTCGGTGTCGTGGTTTGACAGTGATCGCGATCGCGTCATTGTCGAGGTTCTCAAGGTTGAGTTCTGTTTTTTCTAAGGCCCACGCGGGACTGACGGACTCCAAGTGCAGCATCCGCTTCGGGGTGGCAGCAACAGAGGCAGATTCGCTGCCATTCAATTCAAGTGGAGTCGGGAGCAGAGGGTCGATGACTAGAACCTTGGGCTCTGAGAGGCAGATTCCATTGATCAGCTTGGAGAGTGAAAGGGCCACGACTTGGCGAGGCACCGCGCTTCGGGAGCCTACTCCCGGAACCAACTGTGACTGGATGTCGTGGGCGTAGCTTCCCTCCGCTTCGTCTGTCGATCCGACAGCCGTAGCTGATTCGGATGTGCTAACTGCTTCTCCTTCGACTCGCTTGGCCATTACAGGAAGCTCAATCGGGGAGTCACTGTGAACACTGAAGAAGATCCCGGGTACTACGAAAAGGGTGACAGCAAGAACGACGCAAGGAAGGATGAACGAGAGTCTCTTGGAACGAAGCATCGCGTGTTAGTGTGTCGGTATGGGATCCTTGGAGAAGACAAATGACAGGCTAGATGTCATCGCTGCCTGACTATGAAGGCCCCCTGAGGCAATGATAACCATCCTCTGCAGGCACCTCCGGACCTGTCCTGCGAGTAGTCGACTATCTAAGGAGTCGGGCAGTCCTCAGTTGTGGCGTCCACAAGAGGCTGCAGGCCCCAACTGACATAATTGCATTTCCAACCCCACCAAAAACTATGCCTGCAGCGGAAGTTGTAGACCGCGTATGCGCAATGATCAGGGGGCACATCTATGTTGTTGAAGCATTGGGAAGTACTCAGACCAGCGGTGACTTCGACAATTTCACCGCCTACGCTCACTTCGACGGATACCGTCTGGCACAGGCTGACAGTGAGGTCTGATTGCTCGCCGCAGTTGCATGCCTTGCCACTGTTCTCGTGGTAGTTGCCGCTTCCACCGCCCAAATTGCTGCGCTGGGCAGTGGACTGAGGACTGCTGGCAAATGAAAGCAAAGAAAAGGCAATGAGTAAGGTGTTCATCGTTTCTCCTGAGGTAGACGCGCACAAACGTACTTTGTGCCCGCCGGTGTATATTCTTGGTACACACTCGCAAGTGGGCATTTCTCTCAGACATGCGCGGTCTTTTTGAAAAAAACCTACGCAGAGGCCGTTCGGCCTCCCGGGGACGAGGCTCCTGCCCCCCCTCCGGACCCGAGGTCGGGCAGAGGAAGTACTCCGACGCAGCTATCGAGACGGCTCTAACCCTGCGCATGGTGTTCAATCTTCCGCTGCGGCAAGCGGAGGGATTCCTGCGATCGCTCTTGGAGTTGATGGGCCTCAGT
>NYUD01000024.1 GCA_002683825.1 Planctomycetota bacterium | reverse complement strand
TTCTCGAATTCGCCTGGCCCATTCGCCCCGAAGACCGCAGCGCAAACACTCGCGTTCCGCCACCTCTCTGCCCCCACCGGCCCCCCATCACGGCTACGGCCCACTTTGACGCTCTTCCGTCACGTTCTTCAGGTACTCGGGCCCCCTCCCGCCTCCGGAGTCGACGTCGGGTAGCCCACGTGAGGATGAGCCGGGCTCAAAACACCCCTTTGGAACACCTGTACTCCTGCTTCGGCCTACTTTACGGGGAGAGTCAGGCATGAGCCCGGGGCGTGGCCAGGATCTCGACGGCGACTGCTGAGGCTCGGTACGATCGACGCACCAACGCCTACCCACTCAGCCGTTGTTTCCCACGACGCACCCCGGTCTTTGACGCACCAAGACCGAAAGTGCCCTGGAACAGTCCGACGCTACCGCTGATGGATGAATTTGATCACTTGTCTATAGCGACCTGTGACGATGGAAGCATAGAGCACCGAGGTGTCGTCGTGAGTGTTGAAGTCAATCGTGTAGGTCCCCGCTCGCTGCTCTTGATCTACAGGCCGATCATAAACAAGGCCACCCCTTATGTAGACTGTGACCAGTACATGGTCGTCTTCAGGGATCGTATATGTAATAGCGGTACTCCCTCTGGATGAAACTGCGGCCAGTTTGCACCGGGAATTGTCAAACCCGCCGGAATCGTCTACGACGAGACCCTGGTTGGTCGAGTACTTGTAGACCCGGGTGCCCACAGCGTAAATCACGCTATCACTCACCCTTAGAAACTTATTGACGTTGTCGTCATAAATGGGGTCGAGTTGAATCAACTGCCAGTTATTTCCGCCGTCGGTGGTCTGATAGGTATTGGGTTCATCGCCTCCAATCCACCCGGTCTGTTCATCTATGAATCCAATCCCATTGGCTTCGTAGCCTCCAGCGAACTCTCGGTCTGTCCAGGTTTGTCCGCCATCGTATGTCTGGATCCAAGTGTCACCGTCTACACCACCCCAGGCTACGCCATATCCAAATGTGTCAGACGCAAATCCAATCTTCCAGTAGTGATATGCATTGTTAGTGATTCGGGTTGTCCAGTTTGCCCCACCATCGATGGTCTGTAGCAAGGCTGCATTCCCACTGGAATTGGAGGAGGTGATGTATCCCTCATCGGGCGTGAAGAAGAGAACGTCGACAAATGCGTTGTAATTCGCGCTCAGGTTCTGGGAAACCCAAGAGGCTCCGCCATCCGTCGAAGAGATGAAGTATGCATCTCCGGCGTACCGACCTGCTCCGTATATTGTGTTTGGGGTAACGGCATGGAGGCCGCATATTCCATCTGGCAGAGTGCCAGTAATGTTGGTCACGGGCGTCCAACTGATTCCACCATCGGTAGTGGAGTACAGTGGATTGGTATCAGACAGACCACCGATCCAACTTCCTGGGCCTAAATTGCCCACCCAGCCATTCATTGCGTCAGCGAAAGTGAGGGTCCTGAACGCAGCACCAGGGTTGTTCCACACCTGCGTCCAGCTATCGCCAGAATCAGTCGTTTTCCAAATCTGACCACTGATGTTGCACAACCAACCGACGTTCTCGTCGATAAAGAAGAGATCATCATGGTGGTAAAATGGCGCTACGGGAGAATTAGGCAGGACCTGCCAAGTAGCAATGCTTCCAGCACGGACCTCGACGTCGTCGATGTACCAGCCAGCGAACTCGATCTCAGTGCCCTTGACGCCCGTAAGGATCACGTCGTCGAAGTTGACTTCAGCAGATCCGTTTGCAATGAGACGGATCTCCAGCTGTTGGCCCTCCTGCGCCGGGCTGGGGCCGGAGTCGTAGGTCAGGCTGTGGGGTTGCCACTGGCCCAATCCCGGCGCATTCCCGGCTTGGACATCAAGCAGGACACCGCCCGCCCGCAGCTCGATGCGGTAGGTATTGCCGGTCTCGCTTCCGTAGGCGAGGGGATTTCCTACTCGAGCGCTCAGGACATACTGCCTGCTCGCATTCAATGTCGCGCTCAGGGACTGCCTCAGGCTGCCGCTATCGGCCCAGCCTGCGTTGAGCCCCTCGGGGGCACCGCCAACAAAGCCACTGGAGTCCGGGTTCCAGATGCCAGCTACACCCGTGACGCTCCAGCCCGGGCCCCCGCTCGAGTTGTAATCCCCATCCGCGAGGGGGGGCACCTCGAAGCCGCCATTCTCAACGCCGCTAGCCAGATTGGCCGCATCGGTACGGAGCTGGAACTCGATCATGATCGGTTCGTCGAAGGCTGCGGGGGGTAGCACCATCGCGTAGTCCTCCCAGCCGAGGGACACGCCTTCCACCTCGACCTCCAGGACCGCCAGTTCCGTCAAGTCGAGGGCAGCGAGGATCCGAATCGTTCCGAAATCGAGATCTGTGCCACTAGCCTCGAGTTCCTTGAATTCCTTGAACAATAGGGTGGCTTCGCTGCCACCGCTGAGATCAATCACGGGGGTGCGCAGCCAGATGTTCGTGTTGATCCCGTAGTTGTCGGCAAGGTTGGTGCCGACGCAGTTGTCCGGGCTGTTGGCCGCGCTCGGACCCACAGAAGAAGGAGTCCCCAGTTCCCACGCCGTGTTCCCGGCGTCGAGGAGGCCAGCTCCGCTCGTCCAGCCCACGGGAAAGCTCGGGGCGGTTACGCCGTCGAAGTTCTCCGACAGCTTGATCCTCATCGGTGGGCGCGTCCCGCGACCGGGAGCGATCCCGGTAGGTGGATCCCAGGTCGGCCCGCCGGGGACGGTGCCCGCGACCTGAATAATGCCCGTCATCCCGATGCCCACGTGCACATCGCAGTAGTAGTCGTAGTTGTTCCCCGCGACCGGGTGGGCATCGAGGAAGGCCTGATCAAACGTGACCGAGTACGTGGCCGGGGGCGGGACAAAGCTGCCCGAGCTGAAGTTTCCATCGGGGACTCCGCCGACGCCGCTGATGACATTGTGCAAGCCGACCACCCAGACCCAGTCCACCGTGTCGCCAACCTGCACGGTGAGGGAAGAGGGGACGAATGTGAAACTGTCCAGGTCCACAGTGTGTGTGGTCTGGGCGTGGGTCGAAGTTGCGAGGGAGAGGGCAGCGACGAAACCCGCGCCGACCATACGAACGAGATTGTGCCTCACGTTAAGCTCCTGCTTTGGGGACTCGGCTGTAGCTCCCGGCCTGGGGGGGGGGATGATTCTACCAACGGGTTCGACGAGCCCGGTGGACTGACCGAGAGTGATCCGGTGGCCTGAAAGTTCCCTCTGCGGGCAGCGTTGTTGCATAGCCGCGAAAGCGCCGGCAACTCCTCCATCCCCAAGAGCTTAGGCCCCGATCAAGTACGACTTCGGCCGACCAAGATTAGGACATCCGATTCAGGATGTTGCAGGCAATCGACGCTTCGGTTTCCTGGGACTTCCGGTGTCGAGCACGGCGCGTAGGCCGTCCAAAGGGGTGTTTCTTGCCCGGCTGATCCTCACCATCCTGCATCCCTGCTATTGAAGTGTCGGTCCCGCCAGGTACCGAGTCAGGCGCCCGACGATGGGCAGCTTCTCTTCGGTCACAGATCGACCGGCTCGAAGTGGGGAAACGGGACCTTGGATTCCTCCAGGTCCGAAAGGGAAACGTAGGTGCAGACCTTCTCGAAACGGTTCCACATCTGCTTCACGACGGGATGATCGTGGGCCTTTTTGACGGCCCCCTCCGATTCCCATTCGAATATCTCCAGGAGGGTGCCGTCGGCCGCGCGCAGGACCACCGCCTTCCGCTCGGTAACGAGGCCGAGTTCGCGCAGGACGGGCAGGTGCTTGCTCACCTCCTCCAGGAGGACGTCCGCCTTTCCGTCGCGGGGACGGTACATGGCGATGACGAGGTTGGCCATGGCCTGGATGAGACCAATCGCGGTTCGAAATTCGGCCCAACCTGTCGAGGCCTCTTCGACGTCGGGCTCGGGGTGGCAGGGGCCAAAAGTCGTTCTCCGGGGCGCCGCATCCAGACGGTCACCCGGTCTTCAAGTTGCCACTGCGGGATGGCTACTGGGGCTGGAAATCCAGGACGAGATTCCGTTCCCCATCGGGGCCCAAAACGAACGACGTCTTGCTCCTCTGACCGTCGATGTAGATCCATGCGTCGTACTTACCTTCGCGCAGCCCATCGAACTCGAAGGTGTATTCCGGACGTTGCAGCACCGTGCCTTCCGCAATGACTTTGTCCGTTGAACGCACTCGGATGTAGGCGAACCTGCTTGATTCGACGGTTTGTGCGTCGATCGCGATGTGTCCAATGCACGGGACGGACGGTGCTAACTGGATCGAAGCCGGAAGCGTCAAACCTCCTTCGGGGATCTGAATATCACTCGACGTCTGTGCGAAGCCGGCGGCTTGTACGGTGAGGACGAACTCCCCTGGTCGGGGCAATAGCATCGTGGCCTGGCCCGCGTCGTTTGTGACGACTTGCTTGTCCCGAAAGCCCTGGCCGCTGGAGTTCTTGGAATGCTTCTTCGTGTGCGTATCGATCAGTGCTTGCGGAACGGGGGCGCCCGAGACGGCGTCGATAACCTGCACGTCGATCGAGAGCGGATAGAGATCGACGTTGACCTCGTGTACGTCGCCGTTCTCGAGCTGGAGCGACGCTCCGTAGAGGTTCATGCTGCGTTTCCCGGTGTTCCCCACGGCGACTTCACCTTGGATCGTCACACGCACGTTGCCCAGGATCGAGAAGTCGTCCGTTTGGAAGCGACCCCAGGAATCCGTCGTTGTCTTGACCTGCTCGTTTCCACGAACCACGACCGTCGCTCCTTCGATGTCGACACCGTCGACACGCACGTGGCCCTTGACTGCCGCTACCGCACCGCGTCCCGTGGGGGAGAGATCGATCTCGATCTCGGTATTCTGACCGTTGGCGATCTCTACCTCCTCACGGTGGAGTGTCGTCGGATTGAAGTCGCCGTTCATGAGCCCCAAGGGATCACCATCAAGAAATCGCTCGAGGAGCTCGCACCGGTACTCGCCCGGCGCCAGCCTGTCGAAACGGAACGTGCCCTCGAGATCGCTCAGACCGAAACGCGGCGGATGGAAGAGTTCGAAGAACCCCTTCGCGCCGCGATATTCCAGGATCACCATGTACGGGCGGGTCGGAACGGCCCCGCCCCAGTGCACACGTCCTGTGAGCGAGCCGCCGCTTTGTAGCTCCACCGTCACGGACGGAACGGCGGGAGGGGGATGCGGGATTGTGTAGTCCCCGTAGTCGGGGTGCTGGACCATGAGAATCGTCTCCGGGGGGAAGAACTCCTCCGGCTTTTCTCGATTGAAGTCCCGCAGGGGGCCGAGGAGTGCCTTGCCCTCGGCGTTGGATAACTCGGAGTCCAAGCGCGTAAAGCCTCTGAAGCTCGCCCGTAAGACGCTCGTGCGGGCATCGTGAACCGGTGCTCTTGTCACCCCGTCGATGACGATCACCTCGAGCTTCGAGCCGGCTACACACTGCAGGGTCAGTTCGGTTTCTTCCTCTCGGATCTCGGTGTTCACGAACCCGGGACTCAAACCCTCGACCCGGGCAACGACGTCGTAGGTTCCGGGAGTGATGCGCTCATTCTCGTATTTGCCCGGTTCGACCTCGCGAAAGATGTCTTCGCGATTCACGTTGCCCGGCATGACCATGAGAATCTCGGCAAACCCCATCCCGCTGCTGCCTGGGGTTGCCCGCGGGGTCATCTGGATCCTGGCACCCGAAAGGGGATCGCCTGCGCTGTTCATGACGTTCACCGTCAAGTGTACGTTCGCTTCCAGCTCGACGAGGACGTCGGTGGGGTTGCCCGTGACGGACGTACTCCAGGATTCGTGCCTCGTTCGGCGGGCAGCTGCAACGACCTGACCACCTTCCGCCACACCTTGAAGTTCGAACTCGCCGTCTTCGTTCGTCAAACCGCACGATTGAAGAATGGCGGCGACTCCTGGAACGACTTCGGCCCCTGCGAAGACCTCGATGCCCACCTGGGGTTCTCCGTAGGTGTCCTCGACCATCCCCGTGATGGTTTGGCCGCGCGACAACACGGCAATTCCCATATCCTCTTCTCCGCTCGACAGATCGACCCTGATCGGAAAACCGACGTATCCCTTCTTGTCGATCCCGCCGACCAACTTGGTCAGGGCGACCCCCTCCAGGCGAAAGGCCCCCTCGTCATCGGTGAATGTGGTGGGGATGGGCAACCGGTCGATGTTCTTCTGTACCCATGGGGGCAACTCGATGATCCCGTGGCCTTGCCCCGTCGTCGCCATCATCGTGACGGCGACCATGCTGTCCGAGCGAAAGTCATAGACGGGGACCTGGAGAATCTCTTCGGGCAGCGGGGCGGCGCGGACCCGTGCTCCCGCGATGGGTAGGCCGGCTTCGTCCACAACCTGTCCCAGCAGTACGCCGTAAGGAGCCAAGATCACATCGCCGATGTCCGTGCGCACACCGTGGGGTAATACGCTGTCGATCATTCTCAATGTTGCGCGCTCCCCTCCGAGATCGATCCCCAGGCCGTGGAATGCGGGGGCGCGGGCTCCGCCCAGAAGAAAGCGCCCTTCTTGGTCGGTCAGCGTTTCTTCGATCTCGAGAGAGGGTTCCTCACTCTCGAGCATGTCGGTGAAGAGCAGCGTTCCCTCGCCTTCCAGGAGAGCGACGCGAATGCCGACGACCGGCGTTGCATCGCTCTCGATGACGCGACCCGTCAGACCCGCGAGCTTGCCGGTCCAAGGTGCCGACGCCTCTACCGTTGCGACCGACAGAGCCTCGACGCGCTCGCTCTTCTCCGCGACCTCTTCCTTGGGCTCGACTTGTGGGACCGTCAATTCCGCACCGACCTCCGCCGGCTGTGGCCCGGCCACTACACCGAGCCCACGAACCGATCCATCGCGATCCCCATCAAAGAGGAGGGCAACAAACACCACCACGGCTGCGAGGGCAGCCAAGATCGCAGCGAGCTTGAGGTTCATTCAAACGTCCTTTCCGCGGGGTATCCGGGATCGAACCCCTCGTCTAGCGTAGCAAGGGCGTCCGAGCAAGGAAGCCATACCGAACCAGGTTTTTCGCCACACACCCGCAACCCATCGCCCCGGTCGTCGGTCTTGGATCGCGGAGGGAATCCTCCCGAGTCATGCCCAGGATTTCACGCGACAATCAGCCAGGCGCCTGGCCCCACGTCCGATCACGGATACGGCCCACCTCGACGCCACTTTGGAACACCTGTACTCAGGGGCGAGGCCAGACACGCCTCGCCTACAGACGCTGCTGCGCTTCCCAATCCAGGACGGCTCGTAAGCTCGCCTCCAACCCGGTCGGCACGGGTGTGGCTCGGGCGGCAGTGAGGCTCTTGATGGCTGCCTCCGTTTGGCCGAGACCGTTCAGGGCGAGCGCTTCTACGAGCAGGCAAACACCGGGATCGGCGCCGAGCGCGCGAGCTTCTTCCACGGCCTCCAGGGCCTCTTCGTAGTTTGCGGCGTAGATGTGGCCGACCGCCCAGGCCCCGGCCAGTGGGGCGTCGTCCGGTGCGGCCCGGCCGCCGCGGCGCCAACAAGTCCGTGCCTCGCCCTGTTGGCCCGTGAGAAGCAACATCAGGCCGTGGTAGAAGTACGCCTCGGCATGCGTGGGGTCGATGCGATGGACCCAGTGATAGGCCTCGGCCGCACCGGCGTAGTCCTTCCTGTTGGACAGGAGATGGGCGATGTTGAGGTGGGCATCGAGGTGCAGCGGTCGTAGCCGAAGAGTCGAGCGGAAGCCCTCCAAGGCCAGAGCATCCTGCCCGAGACGATGACAGGCCAAGGCGATACCGAAGATGGCTTCGGGGTCGTTCGGGTCCAGCTGGCGCGCGCGCTCCATCGCCGTGAGCCCTTCACCGGGACGACCGGCCTTGAGCAGCGCCCGCCCGAGCATGCGATGGGCAAAGGCGAAGTCGGGGTGGCTCTCGGCGATACGCTGGAAGCTCTTGGCCGCGGCGACGACCTGGGCCGTATTCCATAGACCGCTCGCGAGGTGCAGCTGCACGTCGATGTCGGAAGTGCGGCTCGCATCGACGGCCTGTCCCAGCGCTTCGATGGCTTCCCGGTCTTTTCCATTGGTGCCGGAGATCGCACACAGAAGGTCCGCATCGGTTTGCGCGCTCTTGCTGAACGGATGCAGCTTCCGGGTCCCTGCGGCGCGCGGCGGTCGACGCGGCTGCCACGCCGTGAGGTCTTCCTCTGGCGGCGTGCGCCGGATGAGGTGGTCCGTCATGACGATTTCGATCACATCTTGCGTACGACGTTTCGTCATGTGGCATGTGACGCAATCCAACCGATCCACCGGTTCCGCCGCGTTCGGTGCCTTGTGTTGCATTCCGCACTGCTCGACTTGATGGCAGGTGAGACAGGCGTTGCGATAATGCTCGGCGCGGACGTCTGCCGGCACTTGGGCGTGCGGGTCGTGGCAGGTGAGGCATGTCAGACGCCCTTCGCTTTCCGCATGGCAGCGGCTCTGGAAGAGTCGGTAGGGATGGTGGTTGATCTGAAAGAAATCCTCCACGTCGTCGCTCTCGATGTGTGCGATGTAATCGATAAGCGGCTGATCCGGCCGATAGCTGTAATCGGCGCGGCTGGGCCGCCGAACGATGCTCATCATCGAACTGTCCGACTGCAGGTGACATTGCATGCACACATCCGCACGCCGCTCCGGAGCGAGGCGACCCGCGTTGAAGATCGTGGCCGCGATGTCCTCTACGCTCGAGTCGTTCTCGTTCGCTTTGGCGACATGCTCGGCCCCGGGGCCGTGGCAGCGCTGGCAACCGAGGCCCTGGGGTAAGTCCTTGGGAAAGCGCTGGGGCGCTCCCAGGACGTCGCTGCCTACGGGCACCTCGGGATAGGCGTTGTGACAGAACATGCAGTCGAGGGTCACCTGGCGCAGGAAGCCGCTGTGGTCGGCGCGCTCATAGCCGGGCGACATCTTCCAGACTCGATCCTCGGCATACCAGGCGAGCGGGAGGAGGTACAGCTCGTCGCTGGGCGTGCGATAGAGGTAAGACCGACCCTTGTGAGCAGAGCCAATGATCGAGTCGACCGTGCGAGTCAACACGTTGTAGCGGGTACCGTCTTGCTCGAGTTGATAACGTGTGAACTCATATTCTCCGTCCGTATACGTCACCGAGTAATGGCGACCCGAAACCTCGTGGTAGTAGCTACCGACGCTGAAGTCCTCGACGACCGACGCAGGGCCCGCTTTCCAGAATGAGCGAGCCATGCCCACCTCGGCGTAGCTCTCGGCAATGTCGGGATGGCAGCGAGCGCAGGTCGCGTCCGGGACATAGCCTGGGGCCGCCCCCTGGGTCACGGCAACGTGCTGAGCGCCGACTCTCAGGCCCTCCGCGAAGCGCGCTCGTTGCGCCTCGTCCTTCGCTTCGTAGGTCGAGAATTCGCCTGTGCCCGAGGATGGGGACGTCCCGCTCCCGCAGCCGAAAAGGCCCGAACTCGCGGCGAAGAGGAAGGACCAGGCGCTTGAGGAGACAAAGGTCCGAGGCATAGCGATTCTGATCGTAACTTCCGTGTGCGCAAACGAGGTATCCCAATTGCCCGCGGGTGGCCGTGGAGCCACCACCATCTCCACAGAACCTTCGTGGGAACGCGCTGGAACTGGCCGTCATCTGTCCCCACCCTGCCCTGGTCGATCTGCGGCGTCATCGATTCGCGGACGCATCGACACGGGGCCGAGGGCGGGAGCTCTTCTGGAGAGGCTCTTCGTGCACGCCGAGCCCGCGCACTCCCCTTCCCCCTCCGAGCGATCCTTACACATGGACGACTTCTCCCTGCACGCGGGGGTCTCGATCGAGGCGAACCGTCGCGGGAAGTTGGAGCATCTTTGCCGCTACATCGCCCGCCCGCCGATCTCCACCGAT
>NYUD01000023.1 GCA_002683825.1 Planctomycetota bacterium | reverse complement strand
TCCTCGGTCAGCGGCGGGAACTCCAGATCGGCCAACAATTCTGACGACTGGGTGGCCGGGTCGCTGTTCCAGAACAACTGATACGCGGAACGGGCAGCGTCAGGAGCGCTTACCGCGGACGGTTCCGACCGCTCTGTCTCTCGGGCTTGGTGTCGGCTGAACGGAGATCCGAAGAGGCCGGGCTGGACGCTCGGTTTCTCCGGTGGGCGTATGGGTTGACCCCGGCTTCGAACCTGTTGAACCGGCTGGTGATAGAACGCGCGCTGGTTCCTCCGATCACGAAGAGGAGACCATCAGCTGACGCCGCTGACGACCTGTATCTCTCGGAGTGACAAGAGAGAGCAGACAAAAACGAGGGAAGCGGCGAGTCGCTCGGCTTTCATGGGCAGTACGTCGGCGTACGAGGAGCGATCCCCCGGGCCGAGCGTTACTGAACCAGGTTTGTCGCCGCACCCATCCCTATCGGGACGGCACGACGTCGGGTCCCCGAGTATTGCTACTTAGGCCCATCGTCAAGGAACCGCCGAGAACGCGTTCTTCTACATGTTTTCTATATTATTCCGGCCCCCCGGTTCGAGACGCGCAAGTTCCTGATTGTCAGGTGCTTGGAGTTCGACCGAATTTCCGTACGCTACGCGGGTTCTATCATGTGTCTATTCGTTGCTCTCGTTCTCCCTTCCTATGCTCGGATTCGAGATCTTGAGCAGGTCTTCGAAAGCCGTCTCGTCGCGTTCGAGAACGACTCGCTCCGAGAACAGCTCCCGCCTGAGGATCTGGTCGTTCGAGAGTCGAGAAAATCCTGCGACTGCGGTACCGAACTCGGAGCGGGTTTCGACGAACCGGAAAGGCCCACACTGGAAAAGGACTTGCGTCGCCTACGTCGCAAGGGCTGGTCGCAGGCCAAGATCGAGAAGTGGCTCGCCAACAAGTCTCGGGCTTCGTCGGCCCGTTCTAGAGCTGTCCAAGGCCATGCGGAGCGCAATGGACTCAGCGCCGAGATCTGGGTGCGGCGCATCCGGGTCGCGCTCGAAGGCAACTCGACACGACGCCTGGGACTCGTGCTCCACGACTACGAACAGGCGGTTTCGTCCGAATCTGTTTCGCTGGTCGGGAAGAAACGGGTGCGGCTAGACGAGCTCTCCGTCGAATGCCTGTTGGGAATGGAGAGGGATAGGCTCTATGAGTTCGTGAGTTGAGGGCACCTCACTCCGGAGAGGCTGCGAGGAATCCCCCCCCGGAGGCGTCGTAACGAACCAGGAGGCTGTAGCGGGCCGCTCCCATTCCATGCTTGGGGCCCAAAGAGGATCGGATCTCGAGGGTCGGTCGCCCGCCGGGGTCAGTCTCCCGAAGCTCTTGTCTCCAGGACAAGGCGGAGTGGCCCTCGACGAACTCCTGAAGCTCTTGCTGATCGGCTTTGATGTACTCGAGCAAGTAGCGAACCGCCTCCCCCGGGGACGCCCCGATCGGCATCCCACCACGATCCGCAGTCGGCGGGCCGGGGGACTGTGAACTCGAATTCCTAAGAGCTTCGGCGAGTTGCAGAAGGAGCGGGGCGGTCTCCTCGCTTTCGACGAGCTCGTCGCCGACATAGAGACCGCCCACGTGTTCGCTCCGTTTCCGCTCAGTCCTTCGGCGTTCCCGAAGGTTCGGAAGGTGACACCAGGTCGATCACGTCCTGGATGTCGCCCAGCGGGTTAAAGAAGTTGACGACCTCTCCGAGGAGGTTGTCTCCGAGGATGTCCGTGCCCAGGGAAGAGCCAGGAACGACCACGATGGAGTTGGCGACGTTGGCGTGACCCCGCTGCTGGTTACTTCCTCGGCCACGGTTCTTCGGCTGGTAGTGCGGGTGCTTGGACTTTCCTCCGTGAGGCGGATCGAACTTCACGTCGCCCCAAGCCTTCTCGGCAGATTGCTTGGCGTTCTTCTTGGCACCGGGACCGACGAAGTCGACGTTCTTGCCGTTCTTGAGCATCTTCGACACGGTATCGATCGTCGCATTAACGACCTTGCGAACGCCCTTCACGGTCTCGACGATGACCTTGATCTTGCCGCGTCCGGTCGTATCGATGTTGTTCACCGGGTCCGCACCGACGTACAGATAGAGGTTGTACTGGCCTCCGTCGAAGCCGATCGGGTCCTTGGTGGTCCAACGCCCGTTCTCGGCGTCGTAGTCACGAGCGCCGTATCGGGTTAGGCCGGTCAGGCCGTCGTACAGGCCACCACAGAACCCGAAGGGCTGGAACCCGGGGTTCGTATCGATGACGATGACGCCGAACTCGTCGTAGTCCATCCGCTGCAGCACGGCACCTGTCACCGCATCGACAACGAGCCTCACGCTCCCGAGGTGATCCACGACGAGGCGATACTCGTTGCCGTTCTTGATCATGTAGTCCGGAACGTGGCCCTTCGAGCCATAGGCGAACCTGTTCACGACACTCCCCGAGCCGTCGAGTTCGACGATCGGGTTCAAACCGTCCAAGTAGAGAAAGCCTTGAACGAGGCTTCCGCCGACCCTCTTGCCGACAGGCCGGCCCAAGCCGTCATAGACGTATTCCACGAGCGTACCGTCGGGAAGGGCGACCGACTTCAGGCTGCCGAGGACATCGTAGTCGTAGGTGGTCACGTCCAGGCCGTCGGTCTTCGTCTCGATGTCTCCGTGAGCATCGTAGGCGTAGGTCGCGGAACCATAAGAGGTCATGCGATCCTGATCGTCGTAGGAGCCGGAGACCGTAATCACCCCTCCGATCGTGTGCGACAAACGGTTGCCGTTCGCGTCGTAGGCGTATAGGGAAACCTCGGCGCTGTCCACGGTCACGCGCTCGAGTTCGTCTCCGAGAAGGTAGTCGTATGCGAAGACCCGGGTCACGCCCTGGATCGTTTCAACGATCTGGGTGATACGACCGAGTTTGTCGCGACTGAACACCATCTCGAAGAGACCTCCGCCGGAGGCATCGACGTCGAGGGAAGCGAGCTCTCCGAAGAGGTTGTAGGAGAGCGTCTCCGTCACGGTCCCCAGCGTCATGGACGTCAAGAAGCCCGAGACCGGATCCGGAGTCAGGCTCATGCTGCCTGCCGAGGTCAAGAGCTCGTCGGCGTCGTATCCATAGGCGATCGCATCCGCTCCGTTGACCGAGATCGTCGCCAGGTTAAAGTCGTTGTTGAACGTTCTGGTCACCGAGCCCGCGACGTCTCCGGACCAGGTCGTGCCGCTCAACAAGAGACCGTCGTAGGTGTACGACAGGTTCGCCCCGCTCGGGGGTACGGCGATGCCAACCAGCAACCCCGTCGCAGGGTCGTAGCTGAAGTTCGTGACCCCGTCAGGTGTCGTCTGGCTCGTCACACGGCCCGTGGTGGGGTCCCTGACCGAGTCGATCATGAGACCATCGGGGCGCGTGACGAGATCCAGATCACGATCCAGGGTGTACGCGAAGTCGGTTTCCGACGTCGACAATCCTGCGGTGGGCGGAGCGTACTGCGTTCCCAGGTTCCCCAAGCTGTAGGTGAAGTTGTGCGCGGGACGTCCCGGGGGCGTCACTTGCATAACGTTCCCGTTAGCGTCGTACGCGAACGAGATCACCGCGCCGCTCGCATGCGTCTCGGTCAAGATCCCACCTACCACGTTGCGCGTGAACGTCACGGACCTCCCTTCCTCACCAATGATGGATTGCAGGAAACCCGTCACCGGGTCGTACGTCATCGTCGTCACGCGCTCGTTGACACCAGTGCCCTGTGCGACAGAGACCATCCGTCCCACGGAATCATAGGAAAAGCGAATGTCGTTAACCTGCGGCTGCAAGTACCGGATGGGACGACCGAGTGCGTTGATCTCGACCGTAAAACTCCTCGATTCCGGAGAGGTGCTGACGAAAGTCCCGGTCGTAGCATCGAAGGTCTCCGTATACACACGACCGTTGATATCGCGAGTCCTCAGGTGGCTCTCGAACGAAAACGGATCCTCCGGCGTCTCCAGGACGACCGAGTAGTCGGAGCTGGACGAATAGGAGAGGCCGGAAGGAGTCGTCACGTCGTACCGCGAGGGATACGCCGCAAAGCTGCCGAAGCGCGGGTCTGCGGCGCGCTCGGTGACGAGTACCGTCCCGTCCGCATACGTCCGAGTCGTAAGTCCATCCTGCGCCGTCGTTGTCTCGAGCTGGGTCCCGTCGGGCCCCTGGATGGTCTGGGTCCGCTCGTCCAGGTCCGTGGTCCGCGTCGAGAACGTCGTTGTCTTCCCGAGTGCCGATTGATGCACGACGTCATATCCGTCCACGAACTCCTGACGCGTCATCGTGTGCGAATACAGGTCGGGGGACACGTGACACGTCAACCGACCAAAGATGTCGTACGTCATCGTCGACAGGTTCATCCGCGCGTCCTCGAAGCTCGTCACGAGCCCTCCCGAGGAATAGGTCATGGTGACCGTCTTGTTCGCCGGGTTGGTAATCGAACCCAGGTACCCGTCCACGTCCAAGGAGAGCAAAGTCTCCTGACCGAAGGTCCCCACGATCTTCAGCGGGGTTCCATCGACGTCACGCTCGATCAGCGTCATGTTGCCCGAAGCATCCATGATGCCGATCAAGCGTCCCTCACCGTCGTACTGGAAGGAGTAGATCGTGCTGGACGTGTAGGCGTCCAGGGTTGCGAGATGTCTGCCGTCGGGATCGAACTGGTATACCTCAGAGCCCCTCGCCGACGGGACGAAGAAGCCGCCGAGGGAGACGTCGGGGAAGGGCGGCGAGATCCGGCGGATGCGGCGGTTGCCATTGTCGCAGAACAGGATGTCTCCCTTCGGCGAAATGGCGATCCCCGTAGGAGCCTGGATCTCCGCGCCGGAGGCGGGGCCACCGTCACCGAAGAATCCTGCCGTTCCCGTGCCCGCGACCGTATTGATGACTCCGAGCGTGTTGACCCGACGGACACGGTTGTTGGCTTCCTCGGTCACGTAGAAGACGCCGTCACCGGAAACCGCCACGTCCCTGGGAGTCAGGAACCCTGCCTGTAGCGCATCGTCTCCGTCGCCCAGGATCCCGGGCCCCCCCATGTCGACGACTCCCGCAGCCGGATGAACGATGCCGGCCATGTCCACCGCGCGAACCCGGTTTCCGCCAGTGACGAAGAGACTGGAGGGATCGACGATATAGATCGATCCGTTGTCCGCGGACTCGATGCCACCGATGCTCGCGAACTGCGCCAAGTAGGCCGGTCCTTCGTCTCCGGAGTCGCCGGGTGTCGTTCCGGCGTACGTCTCGATGATTCCGGTGAGGTCGATTCGACGAACCCGCCCCGCACCGGGATCTCCTACGAGGATGCTCCCGTCCATCGCGACGGTCACTGACCAGACGTCGACGAAGCGGGCATCGGTCGCGGGTCCGCCGTCGCCGCCGCTCACGAAAGGAAAACCGAGACCCGCGATGGTCGAGATGTCACCGTTGGGATCGACCCTGCGGACACGACGGTTGAAGCCGTCGGCGATGTAGAGGCTTCCATCCGGCGCACAGGCGATGTCGGTGGGAAGGAACAGGCTCGCGGCGGTGGCCGGACCGCCGTCACCGCCGAAGCCGGGCACGCCGTTTCCAGCAACCGTCGTGATTATCCCCGTGTTGTCGATCCGGCGCACACGTTGGTTCTCCGTATCCGCGATGTAGATGCTCTCGTCCGGCCCGATGTCGATCCCCTGGACCGACGACAACTGGGCCGCGGAGGCCGGGCCACCGTCGCCGGAGAAGCCGTACACTCCCGTACCCGCAACCGTTTCGATAACGTCGTTTCCGGGCATTGCGGCCGCGGAAACGGTGGCGCCTCCTCCTAGATACATGAGCCGCTGCTTTGGATCGTAACGGTGATGGACGTTGAAGCCCCATCCTCCTAGCTCCGTGGACTTCTGATCCCAGCGGTGGAAGCCCTGCGTATCGCTCGAGCGGTAGTTACGCCAGAGCGTGACGGACCTACGGGCTCGATTGCCGGTGATGTTGCCGGAGCTGGAACCGAACGACTGCTCCCAGTCGCTCCTCGATTCGTAGTAGAACGCCTCGTACATGTAGCCGAGACGCACCGTGGCCTTCTGGCCTCCAACGACCGGGCGACCGTAGGCATCCAGTCCATCCCAGACGAAGAGCCACTCCTGGTTTGGAATTGGAGGCAGGCTCGCTTTCGTCGTCTTGCCGGCGACGTAAACTTCGATTTCGATGCTCTCCACACCCGAGGGAAGCGTGTCCGGGCTGGCTTTGACGCGAATCGTCCGGTTCGGTTGGAAACCCTCGACCCGGTCGCTCGAGTAGACGAGGTTGTACGGCGTGCCCGCGACGGGGACTATCTCGCCGATCACCTGGGACTCGAAACGGATCACCGAGCCCTGGCCGCAGGCGTCGTCGCCTTCCTCGTCACCGTATTCGGGTTCCGGAACGTCGGGCGACTCAGCATCGGGAGGAGGACCATAGGGCCAGTTGCAGTCCCATGGAGTGAAGTGCTCGATCGGCACGCGCCAAAGTTCCGTTCCAGGAGCATACAGGCTCGCCAGTTCCATCCTCTCGACGTCCGTGATTCCCAAGTTCTGAAGCGCGGCGGCATCGGCCGGGAGTCCGGATCCATCGAGATCGAGGTCGGCCATCCCGTTGGTGACCGAGAGGATGCCGATGACGAGGCCGTTCTTCGACGGCATCCAAGCTCCTCGCGCTCGATCGTAGAAACCCGAGGGAACGATGGTGCCGGCGTCGAAGTCGATGAAGTTCTCGACGTAGAAGGGCAGCGGTTGTGAGAACTCGACGCTTTCGGCGCCGGCCAGGATCGCCTCGTCCAAGGACAGCTCGACCGCATACGTATAGCCACTCGTATCCGGCAGGGAACCGGGCATGGACTCGGGCCCGTCCTGCCCCACCGTGTATTCCGTGGCGCGGACGTTGATCATGTTGATCGAGAGCTCCCTCCCACCGGGCATCACGAGCTTCGCCTCGGTGCCTTCCGGAAAGAGGACCGTTGCCTGCCGGCTACCATCCGCGTCGGTGACGACGCCTCCCTGGGCCACGGCGCACCCTTCGATCTCCGACAGGGTCAGCTCCGTGACGGCCGGGTCGATCGGCACGAGCATCACGGTATCCACAGGGACGTAGTCCTGGGGCGGGATCTCCACCTGGCGCTGGCACTCCAAGTAGCCACCATGCTCGAAGCACAGAGCCAAGCCGGCTCCCCCGTTAACGGCCAGGTCGAACGCTCCGTCCGTCCGCGTCAACGTCTCACCGAATTCCGGGTGATCCAGGACGCTCACGCGAACGCCGGCGATCGGAATCCGGGTCCCTCGCTCTTGCACCACTCCCCGCAGCACGGCTACCCGGGCCATGTCAATGTCCCTCGGGTTGACACCGGTCTGAATCCCGCTCCGACCGTCATAGAGGAAGGACGTCGAATCCCCGAAGGACGTCGGCACCATCTCCGAGACGGGAGGCGCGACCATCTCCGGTGCCTCCGGCGGGTTCACGACCTCGACCGAAAACACCTGAGTCGCCCGGGGGCAGAGCCTGGGGCCGCTGGGCTCGACGCGAACTCGCACGGTGTGCATCCCGATCTCCGCCATCGTCGGCGTCCAGGTGGTCCTCCCCGACGCGTCGATCGACATTCCCGCGGGTCCTTGGGTCAAGCTGTAGGCAAACGTCTGCGCCCCACTGCAGTTGTCAGTGGCCGCGAGCTGGTAGACGTACTCCTGATCGACGACCGCTGTCGTGATCGGAAAGGAGGTCACCCTGGCTCCAAGACGCGTGCGGGACGGCTCGTGTTGACCTTGGATCGACTGCGATCCTCCCTGCCCTGAGATGGACTGACCACTCGAGAACAGGGCGAACAGGATGACGAGATAGTTTATGTGCTTCATCATGAGTTCGAGAGGCTTGTCAAGAGAAACTCAAACTAGAAAGGAATGGAACCCAGGAACTCCGGGAACCGCAAGTCGACGGCATCCCTGTGCCTTGGAGGCACTCTATCGTCAAGCGCGTCACTTGGCGAGGCGTTAGTGCATGGATCGTAGCGAGCCAAGCGCCCGCAGTCGAGTTGGTGGCCAGGCCCGGATGGATGCATGACGATCCGCGCATGAACTCGCGAGT
>NYUD01000022.1 GCA_002683825.1 Planctomycetota bacterium | reverse complement strand
GTACACGGTCGCGCTGACCTCCACCGGTCCAGGTGGGCCTGACACCGAGACCAAGCCCGACTACGTCATCGTACTCGAGCCGCCTCCGATGGCCGGCTTCTCGGCCACGCCGCTGGCCGGCTCGGCGCCCTTGATCGTGACCTTCACCGATCTCTCGATTGGTGCGGTGACAGGCTGGTCATGGAGCTTCGGCGATGCGGGTACGTCCTCCGGACAGCATCCGATGCACCTCTACACGACGCCCGGAACCTTTACCGTTTCGCTGACGGTTACGGGTCCCGGCGGTCTGGATTCCGAGACCCAGGTCGACTACATCACGATCGACCTGTCCCTGGATGACGGTAGTTTCGAGGGGCAATTGGTCGGAATGGCTCCCGCCAGCCCGTGGGCCCCCACGGGCGGATCGGGCCACTTGATCCAGCCTGACACCGGCGTCTTTGTAGATAACGATTTTCCGACGGACCAGGACAACTGGGTCGATCTCTCATCAGAGGGATCCAGTGCGGCGATTCCGCCGGGCAACCCCGGAGGGTCCGGATCGCTGCCCAGCGGGGTGGCGGGGATCTCTCAGACGTTCACGTTCACGCCCCAAGCCCCGGTGCTGCTGTTCGATGCGGCCTTCCTCCGTGGCGAGTCGGCCGACTCTCCCACAGCGAACGACTTCATGAGTGTGGATGTCAGCGACGGCACGACGCACCACAACCTCTACTACGCGGACACCTTTTCTGTTTTTCCGGACGTTTCGGCACGCCACGGTTATCCGATGACCGAACGCACGCGGGTGCAGGCCGACCTGGCCGCGCTGTTTCCGACGGCGACTTCGGCGACGGTGTTGACCGTGTCAGCCCAGGTCGGAAACGGCGGTAATGGGCTGAATACTTCGCGCGGATACGCCGACAGTTTCTTGCTGGGCACACGAGGCAGCGCCGTCTTCCGAAACGGCTCGGGTGTGAACCCCGCGATCTACGGAGCCTCCGCTACCGTGCTCGGCGGCAGCTGGAATGCGGACTTTGATCTCACCGACTCCCCGACGACCACCTTCACCTTCGTGATCACCTATGCCGCAGGCCTGCCCGGTCTTGACCACCGGTTAGGTGAGCTTCTGGTCGACCTCGGCTCCACCGTTTATTTCGTCTCGATTTCTGCATCGGGAATCCCGCACATGCAGGACGTGCCGAACAACTTGAGTTTCCTCGGCCTGATGGGCCATTCCCAGGGCCTCCTGTACGGGGGCGGACTCTTCGAGCAGTTCACGAACGCGGCGGAGTTCAAGATCGGTCTCCAGACCGATCCCAGGCCCACGGCAGACTTCAACGCCCTGCCCGCGACCGGTGCTGCGCCGCTGACGGTATCCTTCTTCGACCTGAGCTCCGGCTCGATCAGCGGCCGTGTGTGGGACTTCGGCGATGGCAATACCTCGACTCTCGCGAGTCCCCAGCACACCTACATCAACTCGGGGACCTATTCGGTGTCACTGATCGTTTCCGGCCCTGGAGGGTTTGCCATCAGGAACCAGTACGACCTGATCGTCGTGCCCTAGTCCGGGAGTTCGAGCGAGGTGCTCTCGAACTTGAGCCGCCCCGTGCCATACCGATACCCGGCCGCGCGCCACCGGTTCTGCGCCGAACCGACCGATCCGTCCGTCGAAGTGGGGGGGTAGTCGAGCACGGAGAGCGACTTCAAGACGGCCGAGGGGCTCCGTTGGGGTGCGGATCCGGACCGCCGATCTGTCAGGGAAGGGGACACGGCCAGGCCGTTTTTTTTTCGATCTCCGTCGTCCACTGCGGCCCCTCGTGACGCAGGCATGGAAAGAGCTGGGCAAGAGTGGGATCCCAGGGCTGCGTTTCAGGTGTAGGCTCGGCGGCTCCCGGCGTCTGGCTCTGCGTGGTTCCCGTCCCTCGACCAGACATTCCGCCCCCTGGAGCCGCCTATGCTCACATTGACCCTCGCCGCCCTCTGGTTGCCGTTCGATGTGGACCCCTGGGGGGCCCCGGTGACCCTGACTCCTCCGGGAATGCCTGCCGGATCGATCCGCGCGCTGCGCGGCGCGGATCCGACGGGGTCGGGGCTCCCCGGAGCCGCGTTCCTCGTGGACCAGGAGTTGCGTTTGCTGTTCGGTCCGACCGACTACTCCCTGTCGGTCCACGTTGCTGACGACGTCAGTGACTACGCCGTCTACGGCAGCACCCAGCCCGCCGTGCGGGACGTTCTGATCCTGGCCGGCGGCGATCAGGTGCAGTGGGTGGAGTGGGACGACAGGTCGGGCGGGTTCGTGTTTACGAATCTCCCGGGAGTGTGGGGAACCCCTGTGCGCGTCGCGGCGAGCGGATCGGGCCCGGGGGGGTTCGGGGCATTCGCGGTGATCGACACGACAAACACGCTCTACCCGGTGCTCTCGAACGTGGACGGTCCCTTCCTCTACCTGCCGCCGATCCCCCTGGGTGCGCCCGTTCTGGACGTGGTGATGGTCGATTTGAACGGCGACGCCCTGCACGAGACCGCCGTGCAGACGGCTGCCGGCATCCGTGTCTTCGACATGCAGGGCACGCTCGTCCTCGACGTTCCGTCGAGCGCAGTGGAGGCGCACCTGGCCGTCCTGCGCGAGGGTTCGAGCGAACGGCTGGTCTCCGTCTACGCCGGCAACGCGGACGACCGTCCCTTCCTGTGCGCCCTCGACGCGGGTGGAGCCGAGAGCGCGGTCAGGCTCAGCTCGGACGGCATGTCGTCCATCACCGTCGCGGACGTGGACGGAGACGGCCTCGACGACGTCGTCGTTGCGCAGGACGCCGGTGCGGCGCTCTTCCTTCACACGGGCCTTCCGGGCCGCACTTTCATTTCCCCTTCGGGGAACTCGCTCCAGGTCGCCGGCGCGAGCCAGCTCCTGCTCCACGATCTCGACCATGACGGGGACGCCGACCTCCTGGCGGCGGAGGGCGTGAGATTCCGACGTCTGGAGAACGCCGGCTCGCACGTGGATCATCATGCGCGCTACCTGGGGGTCAGCACGCACTCCCTCATGCGAGACTGGTTCGCGCGGTTCACGATCGGCCGGGCCCAGGACGCCCCCCTTGCGGATGCGTTGTACGTGACTGTCTGGCGCCATGCGTCGGCCGACACCGTCGAACCGGACTTCCTGGGCAGTCAGTATCTCGCGGTGGATGCGGTCGAGTGGCCGGCGACACTGGAGGTGGCATTACCCACCCCGCCACCCGGGGGAGAGTCCCTCGTCGCCGAGATCCGGCTGGTCGGTTCCGACGTCACCTACCCCGCCAGCGTGGTGGAGTTCTGGTGGTTCGGCGGGAAGTTCGGGTGGCCGAGCGCGGCGTCGCCGGTGCCGTACGTGCCACCGTTCCCCACGAGCGGCGGGGTTCCGAGCGTTCCCTGGTGGTAGGGTTTCAGCGCGCGTCGGGGAACGGGGTCGCCGCGCCCCAGCCCACCGCGTGCACCAGGCCGTGAAACGGGTGGGCCCGTCCCGGGCGGGCGGCGAGCGCGCGGCGGGCGCGGCGCAGGGCCTCGGCCACCGAGGCGCCGTCGGCGAGCGCGCCCTGGAAGTCCGTCGCCAGTTCGAGCGCTACCCCGAACTCCCGACGCGCCGGTGAGAGCAGCACGACCTGCGCCCCCCCCGACAGGATCGCGCCCGCCAGGTCGGCCACGCCGTCCTCGCCGCGGCGCAGGTGGGCGCTCCCGGCCCGGCAGGCGGTCACGACTACGAGCGGGGGATAGGCCTGCGCGGCCAGCTCTTCGTACCAGACGGGCTCGGCGCTCCCGGCGAGCACGAGCCCGATCGAATGGACGCGCTCGCGGTCCTCGACGCCGTGGGTGAGCAGGTGGAGCATGCGCGCTCCCGCCACGGCGGGGTCGGCCAGGGCCTCCAGGCTGGCGTCGGGGCCGCGCCACGCCCGCGCGTCGTCGAAGGGTGTCAGGAGCACTCGCGCTTGGCGGTCGGTGAGAGGGATCTTCACGGCCTCGGGCCAGCGCTCGGCGAGGGCCGGCTCGATCTTCGGCGCGGCCAGGAGCGCCAGGTCCAGCCCCGCGCTCTCCGTCCGGCGCGCGCGCCGGTCGCGCAGGAGGCGCGCCACGTGCACCGACGGCAGGTAGTCGACGGCCAGCGCGTCGCCCAGCAACGGCTCCCCCTCGTCCCCGTCGTCCGTCCCGAGCGGCAAGAGCTCGAAGGGCACGTAGCCCAGGATCCCGCCGCCCACGATGTGCAGCGCGCGCCAGCCGCCGACACGCGCGCGAACGGCGGGCGGCAGCAGCGCGCGGCCGAGTTCGCGCGCCGGCGCGCGCCAGGCCCGCGCCACGGGGTCGTCGGGGGGCGGCTGGATGACCCGCTCGACCAGGCTGCGACGCAGCTCATCGAGCCGCGGTGAGCCCGGGAGTCGGCCGTGCGCCACGCCGCTCGCATCGACGGCGAACACGTGGCCGGCGTGCAGCCCCGGGAGGAACAAAAGGCACCCGACGTCCGCCGCGACGAGGCCGTCGAAGGGGTCGGGGAGCCGCGGCGGGATCCGCTTCGCGCGGGCGAGGCTCCCGTAGCCCTGGAGCCGGACGAGCAGCTCGAGGGCCGCGCGGACGCCCCGCTCCCCGTCGAGGGCGATGGCGAGTTCGACGGACTCGACCGCGACCAGCCGGCGGTTCTCGTAGTGCAGGAAGCCGACCCCCCCCGGGCGCACCGGCGTCGCCTCCCAGCGTGCGAGCAGATCCTCGAGCGCGCGCCCGAGTTGCGTGCGCAACGCCTCGAGTCCGGCGCGCCCGATCCCTTCGGTGCGTGCCATGCGGCTCGCGAGACCGTCCAGGGCAAACCTCAACTCGCTCAAGCCCTCGCCCGGCGCGTTTCCCGCGACCTCGGCCAGCCGGGCCCGCGCCTGGGCGATGCGTTCCCGCGCTCGCGCCCGCGCGCCGAGTCGCCACAGGCCCTCCGCCGACGCGACGCTTGCGTTGAGACGCAGCATCAGTCCGACGCTCTCGTCCCCGGCCACGGTTTGCAGGTCGTCGACCATCGAGTGCAGCACGTCCTTGCTCCCCGGGCCGCCGCGGAAGAGTGTGGCTCGCCCGCGCGCGAACAGGAGCTCGGAACGCAGCTCGGACGAGGAGCGCGCGGCCGGCCACTCCAGGGCCTCGTCGGCGAGCCGGTGCGCCCGTCGCCACTGCCGCGCCGCGAGCAAGACCTGGATGCGAGAGATCCGCGCGTCGAGTACGTAGGTCGCGTCGCCGGACTCCTCCGCGAGCTTCTCGTGGACCCGCACGTGGAGGAGGGCCCGGTCGGGCGTGCCGAGCGTGATCTCGACCTCCACCAAGAGGTCGTGGAGCGCGAGCTCGAGCAGCGGACGGTCGGACGGGCGCGCCCCGGAAAGGACCGCGCGCAGCTCCTCCGCCAGCTCGAGGGCCTGGCCGGGGGAGCCGAAGTCCCGCTCGAGCTTGGCCAGGGACAACAAGAGCCAGGGCCGCGCGCCGCGCGCGTCGGAGAGCTCCTCGAGGGCGGTCTCGAACACCTCGCGCGCCTTTTCGAAGGCCGGAGGGTGGCCCGCTCCGTGCAGGAGCTCTTCCCCCAGCTTCAGACGGGCGTTGGCCCGCAGGTCGACGTCCCCCGTGCGGTCGGCGCCGAGGCAGGCGAGCTCGAGCAGCTCGCGCGCCTCGAAGCCCCCCGGGCGGCGGTCGGGGGGCAGCCAGGCCAGCCGGCCGACGGCCACGGCGAAGGCCCACGCGCGCTCGAGGTCGAGCTCGCCCTCGAGCACGGCCGGCTCCAGCTCCTCGATCAGCCCCCAGAGTTCCCAGACCGCCTCCTCCGGCTCCTCCCCCTGCGCCACGCGACGGTCGAGGACGAGGGCGCGTTCGGCCCACGATCCGATCTGGGCCGGGCCGGAAGCGGCGGCGTAAAGGGTGAGGGCGAGGAGAGCGCCCGCACCGACGCCGCGCCGACGAAACGGCTCCGCTCGACGTGGACGTGAGGCTCCCAGCGGGTGTCTTTTCAAGGTGTCTCCGGGGTCTCGGATCCGGGCGTCCGGCGCGGCGGAGATCGGGTGGGGGACGCGCGGGCGAACCGCTCGGCCTCGAGCGGGGTCCGGGCGCCGGAGCGCCCCAGTGTAGCGTGGATGTCGGCGCGTCCGTGGGCGCCGGGCCGCGCGGTCCGCCCCGGCCGGTCAGGGCGAGGAACGCGCGTCCACCCAGGCCGAACCGACGAGACGGTTCAGCTCGTCGTAGACGTACACCTGCCAGCGGATGCCTTCCCGGAGGGCTGCGAGGGTTCCGGGGTCGAGCGGCCAGCGCGGTTCGAGCAGGTCGGCCACGCGCACGAGGGGTTCGGCGTCGAGGGCGTCCAGGCGTCGGACCTCGAGGGTGTAGCTGCCCCCGGGTGCAAGATGGAGCCAGGTGAGCGCCGCCGGCGCCCCGGTCTCGCCCGCTGGCGCGAGCTCGAGATCGAGCTCGCCGCCGGCCCCCAGGTAGAAGGGCTCGGGCGGCCCGTCGCGCTGCGCCAGGAAGAGGGTCAAGGCGATCGCCGCCGCGGCGGCCAGCCACGCGAGCGGCGCGAGCCGGCGCGGAGCGGGGCGGGCGGCGTCCATCTCCTCGAGCAGCCGGGCGATCGCGGCGTCCTCGTGGGGCGGCGGGTCCAGGTTGCGTGCCTCCGCCAGGAGCGCTTCCCGCTCGTTCTCTCCGTAGGCGCGCAGGGCTCTCACGATCGGCTCGAGCTCGGCACGGCGGCGGCGCAGCTGCGGGTCGGCCTCCTCGGCGCCCGCGGTCGTCTCCTCCAGGAGCCCTTCGAGCAACGCATGCTCCCGGCTTTCTTGTTCGTTCTCGGGATCGCGGGAGTGGCTCAACGACGTTCCTCCTCGGCCGGCGCGAGCATCTCGCGCAGTTTGGTCAGCCCGCGGTAGCAATGGGTCTTCACCGTGCTGACGGAGACCCCGAGTTCGGTGGCGATCTCGGGGAATTCGAGGGACTCCGCGAAGCGCAGGTGCAGGACCTGGGACTCGCGTTCCGGCAGGTGGCGCAGGTAATGGGCGACCTGGGCCGACTCGTCGGGATCGGCCGGTGCAGCGACGGCGTCCTCCTCCTCGAACGAGGCTTGCGGCATCTGCCGGCCGTGCTTGCGGAGGTGGTTGGAGAACTCGAGGTAGCAGAAGCGGTGGACCCACGTCTCGAGGGTCGCGCGGCCCTCGAAGGCGCCCAGCTTGCGCCAGATCCGCAGCAGGGTCTCCTGGGTCAGGTCCTCCAGCTCCTCCGGCCTCAGGGGGCGTCCGAGTCTTCGATTTCGGCAGGCGATCATCCTGGGTACACAGCGCATGCGTTCCGCGAACACCCGTTGCGCGTCGGGGTGCCCCTCGACGACACGGCGGGCCAGCTCGAGATCGGAGATCGGGCCGTTCCCGTGCCGCTTGTGCTCTGATTGCGTCATCGATTCCCGCCGGGACGACAGAAGATCACAATTCCCGGCGGTGTGCCAGGGGGGCCGGGCTCCCCGTGGGCCTCCCCGCACGGACACTGGAAGCGGACGACGTCGCGGCTCCGTCCGTGCCCTATGCCGGAGCCCGGATCGGCCTCCGCACCACGGGCGGGACAGCGGGAGACGCGGTCTTCCTGGTCCTCTCCCTCGATCGGCAATACGTGCCCATCTTCGGCCGGCTCATCGAGACCTCCCCGGCTCCAGCGACTCACATCGGCGTCGTACCCGGGGCGATCTCGCCGGCGGCAACCTTCGAGACCTTCCTACCCGTGAATCCGAGTCTGGCGCAGTTCTCCCTCTTCGCCCAGGCCGTCCTGTTTGCGGCGAACGGCACGCCGGCGGTCATGTCCAACACGACGACGGTGTGGTTGGAACGCCAGGCTCCAGAGACGACACGGGAGAAGGACCGCCCACCCGGGCCCGTCTCAACGGGGTTGGGTGGGCGCGTGTTTGCCCATGATTCAGGCCGATTCGATCGATGCTCAGAAGCCGATCACAAAGTCCATCGCGTTGGACAGTTGCGGGCCCGGTCCGCCCATGCAAACACCCTGGGCGTGGGCCTGCAGTCCATGGAGTGCGACGTCGGAGGGGATGGGGATCGTGAAGTATGCGATGGAGCTGAAGTGGAGTTGGCTCTTAGACAGGAGGATGTTGCCTCCGAGCAAGAATTCACCGTAGGGCGTGACCACTCCCGCGTGGGGATAGCCGCTCACGATCAGGTGCGCTGCATCGCTCGTGTGACCTCGGCAGTCGAGACCCGTGACCCAGGTTCCTCCGACCAGCGGCGAACTCCAGCTGGCGAGGGTCTGGGGGTTGACGTTCGATCCATTGCGAAACGCCACGTGCGATCGGGTCGCGGTGAAGTTGGACGGGCACCAACTCAGATCATCGACCCCGCCGGATCCGGCCATGTTGACTTCGATTACAGTCACGCTCGTCACGTCGAAGCCGGCTACTTCGCTCGCCGTTGTCGTCGAGCCGTAACCGAGCTGCGGTGCCATCGTCATGAGGTCGAGCGTTCCCATTCCGGGTTGGTTCAGCATCCGGTCTCCGGTCCAATCGTTGGGGATCAAGTACGTTCGGCTGCGTCCGGACGTATCCGTCAGAACGACCACATTGGGGACGCCGTCGATATCCGCATCCACGAGCCGGAGGCTCATGGGCGCGACCGGGGAGGAGAAGGTGAAGGCGAGCGTTCCGCCCTCCGGGTCATCGTTGGGCAGGTCGAAGATTCCAGGCGTCGTCTGCTGAGTCACCAGCGGATTGTTGTCGTTCTGCAGAATGAGGACGTTGCCGGTATTCATGAGCAGGTCGGGATCCTGGCTGAAGGCGTTCGGCCCACCCTGCGTCGAATCAAAGATGGCCGGGCCTCCGTTGGGACCCGAGCCGGAGATACTCACGATTTTGCCGAACTCCGCAGGCACGGAAATGTCCTGTCCATTCGCCAGAGGCGTCGTAAAGTCGTCTTCGGTGCTGAAATCGAGCGTAAGGCAGGTCTGCAACCATTCCTTCTCCGCGGTGTTGGAACAGATCTCATTCCCCACGCCGTTCGTGAAGCAGGCCCTGATTCTGTCGAGGCCGGCCGTGAGCCCTGTGTAGGCGAAAAAGGCCTCGCCGCTCGCGTTGGTGACACCCGTTCCCACCAACCCGGAGTTCGGCCCGGAGAACACCTCGAAGTTCACGGTCGCCCCTACGATCGGGCTTCCCAGGTCGTCCGCCACGGTGGCGGTGACCTCGCAGTTGACGCCGACCGGGATCTGCGCGGAGAGCGGGGTCAAGGCGATGCCCTTGACAATGACGACCTCGTTCCCGCCGAGGGCGCACGGGTTGCTCGTGTCGTTGTTGGTCGCAAGGACCTCCAGGAAGCCCGGAAAGGCGAGGTACTCATCGTGCCAGCAGCACAGGTCCAGGTTCGTGTCGGTGATCCCCACGGCCAGTCCCGCCGCCGTTGCCGTCACGTCGGAGAACCCGGGCGGGAAGTTGAATGTGAACGCTCCGACCACGCCCAGGTATCCGTAGGGTGTGCTGAGACCCGTCGCCGAAAGGCCGAAGAGTCCGCCACCTCCGTTGACGTGATCGGCGATATCGCTCGAGCGTGCGGTCAAGGCGTCGTTTTCGGCGTTGGTAAGGCCGCCCGAGGAGGTCTCGAAGCTCGAGCTGGCGACGGCGACGACCGCGAAGCCCGTAAACGGCTGGCCGATGATACCGGAGAACGTATTCGCATAGGTGACGCTCACACCGATGTCGGCTGCAACGGCATCCCAGAATTGGGTGACGTCATCGAAGGGGTTCTTGCCCCCACCCAGGACCAGGAGCCCGGAGCCCGCGTTCGTGACGTTCGCAAGGAGCCCGTTGTCGATGGTGGCCGAGTAGGCACCGGTCGGACCGTGGCCTCCGATTCCTCCGTCCTCTCCGTCGATACCCATCAGGACCACGGGACCCTGCCCGAAGACGGGGACACAAAAGAACAAGACACAACTCAAAAGGAGGGACGAGAACTTGGATACTTTCATAATCTTTATTTTTCAATGCTTTGCTCGAATCACGGACCCTCCTCCAGCTCTTCTTCCCACCGCGGGACTTCGATGAACGGAATGTCATCGCCAGGACGGGGGAGTGCCGGAAGTCGACCCGCGAGGGTTCGAGAGATTTCCTGCGACAAGGGGATGTGTATAGATGCCTTGTGTTTCGCACATAGGTAAGAGATCGGAATCCGAAGGCGCATGGTGGTCACCCCCTCGTGCTGTTCCCGGGTGTCGGAGAAGGCTCATCGAAAGGACTACATCCGAAACTACGAGCACGAGCTGTCCTTGTGAAGATGGTCAGAGTGCGTAGCCGGATCAGCCGAGAGTCGGTGGTAGTTGGTGTCCGGATCAGCAATGAGCACACGCTCTCACGGGAGAGCCCCGAGAGGGTTTTGAGCTTCGGGGATGCAACGATCATGCCCGTCAAGATCGGTGTGGATGTTCGGCACGCCCATACGAAGCCGGGGTTCTTTTCGGTGAAGCTGACGGTGAGCGACAAGAGGGGCAACATGAAACGCTCCGAAACGATCGCTTCGACCGCGATCCACACCCAGCGACTCATCGCGAATGAGTACCACAGTTCCCGATCTCCGGGGCTGCGCTGGGGCCTCGAAAACGGAAGATCCGCCCGGCAAAGTTCCGGGTCACTTTCCGCGATTTTTTCCCTCGGATGACTAGCACGAGGGGCGATGCCGGCGTAATGGGTCGCGTGCGAATGCTCCTTCTCTCGCTTCTGCTCTGTTGCTGCGGGACGGGTCCGCGGGACCTGCGCGACGATGCCCCGACCGGGGCGGCGCCTGCGTTCCGGCGCATCGAGCCCCTTCCGGCAAGCCGCCACGGGCACCGCGCGCACGTCATCGGAAACGATCTCTTCGTCTTCGGCGGGTACTCGGGCAGTGCGGACGAGAGGGGCATGACCCACACACGGATCCAGGACCTCGCCGCCGGCACGTGGCGACGCGGAGCCTCGCTCAACCAGGGCAAGTCGTTCTTCTCGTCGGTGGTGGCGGACGGCGCCTTGTACGCGATCGGCAGCTCCATCGAGCGCTACGACCGCGCCGCGGACCGCTGGGATGTCGTGCTCGCGGAGGGCGTGTTTCCCAGGACACACTTCGGCGCCGCGCTGATCGGGCGCAGGATCGTCGCCGTAGGCGGGTATCCAGTCGAGCAGAGCGGCGTCAGAGCTTTCGACCTGGACACGGGCGAGGTCGCCGACCTTCCGGGGCTACCCGGGTTTTCGCCGGGCGATCACTTCCACTTCGTTGCCGAGCTGCGCGGCGAACTCCATGTCGTCGGCGGCCTGCGCGTCAAAAACTTCGAACCCACAGCCGAGCACTGGGTGCTCGACGGGGACCGCTGGCGCCCGGCTGCGCCTCCTCCGGAGCCGGTGTGGGTCAAGTTCGCGATCTGGGCCGTGCTGGACGATCGGCTCTACGTGTTCGCCGGCTTCGGTGAGAAGCGCGACGACGCATTGGGATCGGCGAGTGGTTTCCGCTACGACGCGCACGACGACGCGTGGAGTGTCGTCGCGCCACCGCCGGAGCTCCTCGTCATGCCGGCGACCGTCGCCCTGGACGGACGTCTTTTCGTGCTCGGTGGCGATGTGCTGGGCGACGGACCGTCTCCGACCGCGGCGAGCGTCTACGACCCGGAGAAGGACCGCTGGTAGTGTTCGACCATTTCGCCGGGGGCCCACGATCCAGGCCGATACCGCTCGCGAGGTGAGGGACGCGGACTAGCGGGACCCGGTGGGCGCGTGGACAAAGGGGCGACGTCCGTTTACTCCGGTGGCGATCGACACGAGTGGAGCGAGGAGCCCGGGGGCGCGTCGACCGATGGCGGCGAGCGGGGCGAGCAGTCCGGGGTGCGGCGCCATGCCAGCGAGCGCGGCCGCGAGGGCGCGCCGCAGCCGCAGTTCTCGTGCGAGGAAACGGCGGTAGTCGCGCTCGATGCGCGCCGGATTCTCACCCGCCAGGTAGCGCAGGGCAGAAGCGCCGGCGAAGCGACCCGAGCGCAGGGCGATCGTCACGCCGCAACCCAGGATCGGGTCCACCGCGCCGCAGGCATCGCCGGCCAGGAAGGCCCCGCCGGCGGACGAGCGGGACGGTCGGGTGCTGGACAGGGCCTGGGCGCGCGGCGGCGTGACGATCTCTCCGAGCTTCTCCGCCGCCCGGGGATGGGCGCGCAGCGCTTCCGCCAGAGCCCCCGAGCGGGGTCGACCGTGCCCCAGCACCGCGACGTTCACGAGGGTCTTCGAGAGCGGCGTGAGGTAGAGCTCGTACGCTCCTCCGAGATGCACCTCGACGCCCGCGAAGGGTTGCAAGGCCCGCATGCGGGCGCGTATGCCGTGCCGTCGGGTCCGGCCGTGGGAGCGTCCGAGCCAGGCCGCCGTCCGGCCGTGGGCTCCGTCACAAGCGATTACCGTGCGCGCGCGCCGGCTTTCCTTGCCGTCCCTTAAAAGGAATGCATCCTGCGCTCGCTCGACGCGTACCGCGCGTGCGCGCACCGTCACGCCCGCGCGAGAAAGGCCCCGGGTCAGGGCGCCTGATAGCTCGGGGCGTGCGACGGCCAGGCCCGGCGGATCGAGAGGAAGGCGCAGCTCGCCGCCGCCGCGAAGTACGTAGCACAGCTCGCGGAACGGATGGCCGGCGACCGCCACCCCGAGCTCTTCCAGCGCCTCGACGCCTCCGGCCAAAAGGCCCTCACCGCACGGTTTGTCGATGTCGCGACGCGCCTCAAAGAGCATCACGTGCGCGCCACCCCGGGCGGCGGCGAGGGCGGCGGCCGCTCCCGCGGGTCCGCCGCCGACGACGGCCACGTCTGTGGTGTGGGCCGTCATCGCGTGCGCGACGGACGCAGTCGAGGAAAGAAAAGCCCCTTCGATTCCATCTCTCGTGCGTAGCCGGGGAGGTCGCGCAGCAGCCGTTCCTCGTTCCGGATGCGGCGGAAGAGGACCACCAGATGCAGGGGCAGCGTCAGCGCCGCGGTGACCCAGGCTCCTGTGGCGAGCGGGAGTCCGGCGAGCTCCAGGAGGAGCCCGGTGTAGTTCGGGTGGCGCGCGAAACGGTAGGGACCGCTGGTCACCACCCGCGTCTGCGGATCGACGACGGCGCGCGCGTTCCAGGCCGAGCCCAGGGTGGCGATGGCCCACCAACGAAGCGCCTGACCCGCGGCCAGGAGTCCGATGCCGCCCCAGAAGAGGGGGGCTCGAGTCGGCGCGCCCCTGAGGTGGACCTCGACCGCGCACCCCGAGAGCCAGAGGGCGTGCAGGACGACCATCGCCACCCAGGCGCCGCGCTTGTCGGCGCTGCGACTGTCCGCGCTCAAGCGCCGCTGGTTCCGGCGGGAGTAGAGGAGCTCGAGGAGTCGCTGAACAACGAGCAGGCCGACCAGGACCTCGATCGTCAGGACCGAGCGTAGCTCCACCTTCAGCGCCCCTCTACCGGCCAGTCGAACAGGGTGAGTTCGAGGGAGATCCCCGGCCCGACCCCCAGGAGCAGGGCGCACTGGTCCGGTGCGACCCGCGCTCCCTCCTCCAGGGCGAGCTCGAGCACGTTGAGCACCGAGGCTGAGGAGAGATTGCCGAAGCGGCGCATCGATGCGCGCGAGAGGCGCAGCGCATCGGGGGCGAGGGTGAAGAGCTCTTCATAGGCGTCGAGGATCCGGCGCCCGCCGGGGTGGATCAGGTGCAGCCCGACGTCGTTGCGCGAGCGGTCGTTGGCGGCCAGAAAGGCTTCGACGACGGGGACCAGGTTTTCTCGCACGAGAACGGGCAGCTCGCGCTGCAGGAGAATGCGCAGGCCGTGCGTTCCCACGTCGAACCCCATCGCTTCTTGACTGTTGGGGATGAGGTACGAGGAGCAGGCGCGGATACGCGGCCGCGGGCAGGCCCCATCCTCCCCTGCACCTGCGGCCGAAGCGCCGGGCCGAACGATCGCCGCCGTGGCGCCGTCACCGAAGAGGACGGCTGCCACGAGGTTCGTGCGCGAGCGGTCCTCCGTGAGCGTGAGGGAGGAGAGCTCGACCGCGACGACGAGGACCGTCTTGCCTGCACGCGCATAGGCGTCGGCCAGGCCGAGCCCGAGCGCTCCGGCCGCGCAGCCGCTCTCGGCGATGGGGATGCGCGTCACCTGGGGGCGCAGCCCCAGCTCGGGAGACATCGCTACGTCCAGGGCAGGGATCGCGATCCCCGTGCACGAGACGTCGATGAGCACGTCGACCTCGGCCGCGTCGAGCGCGGCGGCGTCGAGTGCGCCGCGTGCGGCGCCCAGCGCGAGCTCGAGCGCTTCCGATCGGTAGCGCCGATTGCGCTCGGTGAAGTCCTTCCTCTCGAGCACCTCGGACACCGGCCGGGCCAGCCGGCGCTCGGCGATCCCGGAACGCTCGACGAGGTTGGCGACGAAGCCGGGATCCTCGTCCGGGAAGAGCCTGGTCAACACGGCCGTCGCCTGGGTGCGGTCGACCGAGTGGGGGGGAAAGGCGGATGCCACCCCGGCGATGCGGGAGAGGGATTTCATGTGCCCCTCAACCTACGGCCTGCGCTTCGAGAGCGTGCCGGGGAAGGTCTTTTTCGCTCTCCCCGGCCCTCACTGCGACTATTCAGGTCGGGGCCACGGGGTTGGAGCCCGGCGGAAGAACAGCCCTTTGGATCTCCTGGGTCTCAGACGCTACAACAGCAGCGGGCGGGGTTCGCCAACGCCATGGGGATGCGGAAGACATACGGGGCCAGGACACCGTTTCGGCTGGCGATCGCCCTCGGCTCGGGCGTCTTTTTGGCCGTCGCGTCGGGGGAGATCGGCCTGCGACTCTTCTTTCCCATCACCTTCGACGAGTCGATCATCCTGGATGCCGAGGGCAACCGGACTCCACTGGCCGACATCGTCAAGGCCACCGCGCGCTCGCCGAAGGGCGAGGGACGTGCGCTTTCGATGCGTCATTGCTACGACCGCCCCCGGTGGGCCTACTTCGACGGCGAGGGTTGCGTTTCCGTGCGCTCGAATTCCCTCGGCTTGCGCCACGAGGAGATCGGACCCAGAACCCCGGGCGATTTCCGTGTGCTTGCGATCGGCGATTCGTTCACGTTCGGAATGGGCGTTCGCCAGCAGGACACGTGGGTGAAGCAGCTGGAGTCTCTCCTGGGAGCGCAACACCACTCCCAGGTCGAGGTGATCAACGCCGGGCTGGCCGAGGGAGCCCACGAGCCCACGCGCTACGCCGCCTGGCTCGCCGAGACGGGCTTGTCCCTGCAACCGGACCTGGTCGTCGTTGGTTTCTGCCTGAACGACATCCACCGCTCGGTCGCCATGGCCAAGCTGGCTCCCGCCCTGCGGGAGCCGTGGCTCGGGGGTAAGTCCCAGATCCTCCTGCGACTACAACTGCATTTGCGCCGGCGCAATTACGAACGGCGACAGGCCAGGGACCCCGAGCTCCTGAAGGAGCAGGAGGCCTTCTTCGTGACGCATGAAGGAGGTGTGTGGGCCACGCGCCGTGCCGCGCTGGTCGAGATGAAGGAGCGTCTCGACGAGCGCGGTATTCGTTTCCTGATCGCGATCCTGCCGATGATGACGAGGCTTGCCGGCGATTACCCCTACCGCCGGTTGCACGCAGAGGTCCGTCGCTTCTGCGAGGAGGCCGGGATCGAGTTCGTCGACCTCCTCGAGCCGATGCTCTCCTTTGTCGATGGGCTCGAGGACTACAGCGAGACCCAGCTCTGGGTGCACCCCACCGACCAGCACCCCGCACCCCCCGCACACCGCGTCTTTGCGGAGGGCATCCAGCGCTACCTGAGCGAGCCCTAGGAGCGAGACCGTGTTTGAGAAAGCTGTCCGGGCCCGAGGGCGGCGGTTCATGGAGCGACAGACTTCACGACCCGAAAGCCGTACTTCGGCCCCGAGCTGTTCGGGGGATATCCGTCCCGATATCCCGAGCGCAGTTTCTTCGCCTGCGAAACCCAGGAGCCTCCCCGCATGGTGCGCGACGCCCCCGGATCGGAGGTACTGGAACCACCCGGTCTGGAGCCGTAATTGAATTCATAGAGGTCTGCACACCACTCCCAGAGGTTGCCGTGCATCTCGTAGAGTCCCCAGGGGTTGGGAGGAAAGCTGCGAACCGGAAGCGGGCCTTCGCTTGTAAGGCCTCTTTCCGCCCCGGCATAGGGATAGTGTCCGTCGTAGTTCGCCTGGTCGGTCGTGATGTTGTCGCCGAACGAAAAGGCCGAGGAGGTCCCGGCGCGGCAGGCGTACTCCCATTCAGCCTCGGTCGGCAAGCGCCAGCCGCCTTCCCCCTGTGCGTTCATGCGATTGACGAACTCCATCGCTCTGTGCCAGGAAACGCCGCTCTTCGGCAGCTCGGCGTTCTCCTCCCCTTCCCCCGCCGGCTCTTCCATGACCTGGCTCCAGAGCCCCACCGTCACCTCGGTCTCGGCCAGGTAGAACGGGGAGTCGATCTCCACCGTGTGTTGCGCCTCGTCCCCATCGCGATCCGCCTCGGACTCCGGCGTGCCCATTTCAAAGCGCCCTGGAGGGACGAGCACAAGAACCATGTCCGTTGGAAGATGTCGAACCCGCTCGTGGAGTTCGCGCGCGCCCACTTCGGTTCCGATGTTCTCGAATTCCTCTCCTAGATGCGGAGTGCGGAGAAAGGAGATAGCCCCCACGAGGAGAGCGATTGCGACCGCGATGATTCCGAGGGCGATTTTCGTGTTGGAGCGGAGCATGGAGAATCCGGAGTTCGAGAGGCCACCACATTCTCTCCGACGCGGACGCAGCTGCAACCCGAGACCGATTTTCAAGACTCCGGCTTTTTCGGGTCCCACCGTGTCCTCGAGCCGGGGAGAGATCTCTGGCTCAGGGTCGCAGAAAAGAGATTGTCTCTTCGAGATGGGCCCATGTGTCGGCTTCGTTCGCCGAATCGAGCATTGCGCCGCCAACGACCGGGAGATGACGGGAACCGTTCTCTTCGCCCCTGTTCCCATGTAAGAGGTGGACGGGCGGGCAATTTCGAGTTCTCTGTCACCGCGGTGCGAAGGTCGACATCGAAAAGGGTACTGACGGGCTTTCTCTCCCTCAGATCCGAGGCAGACGCGGTGTCCACAACGCGGGGCGCACAGCACCACACTTGGATTCCCCGGCTTTCCTTGAACCCGCTATAGCAGGTCGCAATTATAAATGGTCGATCCGGTTTCTCTATCGCTGAATCAAGAGCCAACGATTCTGTCTCCGGGATACCGTCGGCGCCCGGGCGAGATGCAGCCGCACCCTGAGCACTGCGGCGTCCTCGATTTGCCCCAGCCCCTGCATCTGTTCGAGAGCCTGACCGGGACAGGGCATTACCACTACGGCCTGTTCGAACGGCAGGAAGAGCTGCCCCAGGCCCTCGACCGCATGGCCAGGGCCGCGGCTTCCCACTTCTCGCCATCCGCCCGAGTCCTGGACATCGGCTGTGGGCTCGGCGGAACGACCCATCTCTTGGCGCGCACGGGGCTCGACGTCCTGGGTATCGATCCCTGTCCGGCGTCCATCGCCTTCGCACGATCGAGGGCTCGCGGTTCTCCGGCCAACTTTCTTGAGACTAGCCTGGAATCCTTCGTAGCGAAGGGGCCCCTGCGCGTGGGCGGAGCAACCATGCGTTTCGGAGGGCTCCTCATGATCGAGGCGATGCAGTACTTCCCTTCCTTGCCGGACTTCTTTTCCCTTTGCGCCAAGCTGCTGGACGAGGGGGGGCGACTGGTCATTCTCGATGTCGCACTCGTCCCCTCGTTGCCGTGGAGCAGGGTTCCTTGTCATCTTGCCGATTCCGTCACGGACGTGGCAGGGGCCATGGGGTTCGACGTCCAGAAGAGGCTCGATCTGACCAGGTACACCATGCCGACCTTGCCGTGGCTTCTGAATGAAGCCGAACGGCGTCGCGAAGAGCTCGTGGCCCTGTTTCGCGGGCGGCATTCGGGGGTTCGACAGGAGATCTCCGAGCTGATGCAGCACATGCAACGGCTGTACGAGGGATTTCGAACCGGAGACCTGATTTTTGAACTGATGGTATTCGCAAAGAGTTCCCCCAAGCGTGAGAGGCAAGGCGGCCGGCCATGCGAATGAAACTCGTCGACGAGCCGAAGGGACTCGTGATCCTGGTGTTTCCCAAGCTACAGGACCCTCAATGGCCTCTCTGGTCGCCGCTCGACATCTTTGCCATCGCCAGTTCGTTGATGCACGCGGGTTACGAGGTGTGCGCCATCGACGATCGCGTCGATCCGGAGGCGCGGGCCAAGCTCGCCCGTGATCTTCCCGGTGCACTGTTCGTCGGAATCGGTACCAAGTTCGGGGACCAGCTCCGCAACGCCCTGGCGATTGCGCAAGAGATCAAGGCGGCGCGACCGGACGTTCCCATCGTCATGGGGGGGTGGTTTCCCTCGTTGTTCCCCGATTCGGTCTTCGAATCACCCCATTTCGACATCGCCATCGTCGGACCGGGAGACTTCTGTGCACCGGAAGTGGCGGATCGCCTGCTCGCCGGAGAAGGCATGGAGGGTGTGACCGGGGTCTATGCGCGTGAGAACGGGGCGATCGTGCGCAATCCCAAGGGACACCTGCCGGACATTCGCAAGACCGTGGCGATCCCCTGGGCCAAGGTCGGGATACGACATTTCATCCTGCAGCACGGCTGGATCAACCTCTTCACCAGCCGGGGTTGTCCGGGGGAGTGCAATTTCTGCGCGATCTATTGCCTCGACCCCCGTCGCTGGACCGCCCTGCCCGCGGAACGGGTCGTCGACGACATGGAAGCGCTTCAAGGTCTCGGTGCCCGTGCCTTCAAGGTAATGGATACCGACTACTGCGCGGATGTCCGGCGGGTAGAGGCCATCTCCAGGCTGATCCTCGAGCGCGGGCTCAGAGTGCGCTACGAGGTGCTCGGGCGTCAGAAGAACCTGCGCGCCATGACGGACGAACAGGTCCGCCTACTGCGGAAGTCGGGCTGTACAGAGATCGAGATGGGCGTCGAGGCCGGGTCCCAGCGGCTCTCGGATCTCATCCGCAAGAACCTACAGGTCAACGAGACGGCCGAGACGGTGCGTCGCTTCGTGACCTACGGCATTCGTATCAAGGCCAACTTCATGTTCGGCATTCCGACGGAGACGGAGGAGGATCTGAACGAGACGCTCGACCTGATGAACGAGCTTCTGGACCTCGGCCACGACGCGGTTCGTTTCCAGATGTTCCGCTACACCCCGGTTCCCGGAGGTGACTCCGCGGTCGACGATGTATGGAAAGAGCTTTCAAGAGAGGATCAGCAAGAGCTTTCCTTGAAAGAGCTGGCAGACTTCCCCGTGACGGACATGGAACCGGACCGGATGTTCTGGATCGATGAGAGCTACGAGCCCGTCCTGCGCCGTGTCTACTACTTCTACGCGCCACTGGCACTCTTGATCGACGTGGACAAGGCCTTTGCCGACAAGCCTCTCTGGGCTCGCTTTCTCATGCTCTTGAGGCCCTTGGCGCGCTGGCGCATCCGCAGGCATTTCTACCGCTTCCCCTTCGAGAAGTGGCTGAACGATAGGTTCGGTCACCCGATGCCCCACGCAACGGACGACGGCATCGGCCCCCACGAAGAGGTCTTGCCCGAGAATCGTGATCACATCGAGACGTTCATGGGCGACACCTTCAATCCGCGCCCGCCGTTGGAGCCTGGAGTTTCCGGAAACGGTACGCTGCCCGGAGCTCCGAGCCCGAAGCGTCCCAAGCGCGAAGGTAGTAGGCCGTTGGAAGGAGCGAGTTCCACGCCGCCCGGTGAATGAAGAACCTTTCTCCCGAGCCGAAGGCGCCGGCCGACAAGACGAAATAGGGATCGATCGCGAGCTCAATCACGTGGTTTCCGGAGCCCTCGATGGGGAACGAGGGCGCCTCCGTGAGTTCGCCGAGGTCACGAAAGCGCCTCAACCAGCTCGAATTGGGATGTAAGCGGGCCACGAGCGGCTCGATACGGGCCAAGCCGCGGTCGAAGAGATCCGTGCTCCAACCGCAGTGGCGGCGTAGATAACGTCGGCGTCCTGCCGCGTACCGGGCCTCGGCGTTCTCCAGGTCGGTGATGGTGCTGCGGTGGGCGTAGTGAACGACTTCGGCCTCAGGGATCTGAACCAGCTGGTGCCCGGCTCGCCGCATGCGGGCGAAGAGATCCTGATCCTCGAAGTACAGCGGGTAGTCCGTGTCGAATCCGCCTAGAGACACGATCGTCTCACGGCGAGCGGCAATGAAGGCGCCGGTCAGCGCCGTTTGGCGGCGCGGCTCGTTGCAACGCCAGCACGCCAGGTTGTCTTGCAGTCGCCTGCGGTGGAGCCCGCGAGCCCAGTTCGGAAACGTACGTAGCAGTGCATCATCGATGAGATCGCGTAGGCCCAGGGCGCGAAATTCCGGAATGAAGAAGGTCTTCTCATCGTCCAGATAGGTGCGTGGTTCCGCGAGCCCTGTCTTCGGATGAGCTTCGAGATGCTTCACCAAGGTCTCGAGGGCGCGACCGAGAACACGCGTGTCCGCGTTGGCGAAGACCACGAAGCGGCCGGAAGCTTCCGATAGCCCCAGATTGCAGCCGCCGGCGTATCCGAGGTTCTCGGGCGAACGCAGAACTCGATCCGCAAGCCCCTCGGCCGTCTCCAGAAAGTGGTGTGGATCCTCCGTGGAAGCGTTATCGACGACGATCCGTTCCAGGCGCAGCGTCGTCTGCGTGGAGAGCGACTCGAGAAAGGAGAGCAAGAGCTCGCCGGTGTTGTAGTTGACGACGATGATCGAAAGGTCGATACCGAAGCGCATCTCAGAAGAAGTCGATGTCACCCATCGTCTGATACCAATGGTCGGCCAGCCAGCGACGATCGGCGCCCTTGCTCCAGCTGCGGTAGGATTCCTGGAAGGGCGTTACCTTGGCGAGGAAGCCGTAGTCCTGCTGAAACCGGTGGAACACGGGGCCGGGGGAGGGCATCCATGCGATCAGGTACAGCTTTGCCCGCGTTTTCGTCTCGTGGGCCAGATGATGTAGTAGCCGGGCTTCGACCTCCCTGTCCTTGAAGGGGCACAGCCAGTCCATGATCGAAAGCAACTGGTGATCCCAGCCGCCCTCTCGGAATACGGCGACTCCGCGTAACCGGCGCGTCTGGGGCTCGCGGACCTCGACCAGCCCGTAGTCAATGTCGGGATGATCCGCATAGCGCCAGTTGAGATAGGCCGCATTGCGAATCGTGGCCAGGACGTGGTCGGACTTGCAGCGATCCCAGAGTTCGTCCACCTCGCCGGAGAAACGCTCGACCCGGTGGGTCTCCAGTTCCGGGCACGCAAAGGAGAGCTTGCGTTCGGCCGGGCGGCACAGGAACACCACGTCGCGGAGAACGCCGACCTTCAAGTAGCGTATGCAGATGCGTTGGAGGGGAGGTTCGGGAAATCCCCATTCGACTCCGGTTTGTGGAGTCACGAAGCGCTCGCGAAAGAGCTTGCCCACCGAGACGAATTGGCGGCCGCCGGCGAGCCCGGTCCTGTGATCGGGGGCGATGGCCACGTCCGTCTGCAGTCCCCCCAGTATCGGCTTGCCGTTCAGGAGGAGGTGGTGAGAGATGGCGGCGTAGACGGCGGTGCAACGACCCTCGTCGTTGATGGCCAGGGTGATCTCGGGAAAGCCCAGGGGGTTTTGCAAGAAGCGCCAGCGCCAGTGTTCGAGGGATCGCGGCACGGCACCGTCAAAGGCGCTGTTGTGAAGAGCGAGTAATGCCGCTTCATCTCCCGGCTGATAGGAGCGAATGACGTACTCGGCATCTTTTTTCATCGTTGCCCCAGGGCATCTCTCGTCGTCCGTGATCATCGGATGGCTTGCGAAGAGCTATTCCTAAATGTCACGACCGGCGAAAAATGACGGCCTTCGCCGAAGGATGTTATTTTATTTGCCGTGTTCTTGCGCGCAGATTGCTATCCGGTCATTCCCTACCTCGAGCTACATGCTCCGCAGGTTGCAGAGGAGATGCGTCGGATCTCCTCCGATCGCTACATCAGCATCGCCAACGACCTGATCGAACGAGGAAGCTGGGTAGGCTTCGGGCTCTTTGACGCGCTGGATCCCGCGCGCGCCGCTTCGTTCGACGTCAATGCTCGCGAGTGCCCCGGGACGCGGGCGGTGATAGAACGTATCCCTGGTTTGCTCGTCTCCGCCTTTCTCTACATGGAGGCGGGGACGCAGCTACAACCGCACAGAGATGCTCAGGACCCCCGCTTCCTCCGGTTCCACCTGGCTCTCGAGGCCGGCAGGGATGCCTGGCTCCAGGTAGGGGAGCAGAAATTGTCTGTCGAAATGGGCCGCTGTGTCGGCTTCGATCCACGAATCGAGCACGGCGCCGCCAACGAAGGGGAGACACCGCGAATCGTCCTTTTTGTCGATGTCCTCATGGAGGAAGCGAACAAGCCCGTGGGGGTCCACGGACCCACGTAGTCCTTCGGCGGTTGATCACCGATGTTGCGCCTCGGAAGACGATTCGAGACCTTGTGCACCCTCCTGCGTTCATGAGCCCTTGGTCCGGATGACCGGGATGGATGGCCCCGACCAGTAGGCGGTAGGGGCCTCTGGTCGTGGGAGCCGGGGACTTCCGACCCCCCCTTATCGGTGCACCAACACCGATTTTCCCCTGCTCTGTGGCGCAGGAATTTTTCCCTGCCCCCCCCCGCAGGGGATTCTCGCTTCGGTAAGTGAGGTGGGGGATTGCCCCCGCAATTCCAATCCCCTTTCCGAACGCCAGCCATGCAGAAGCACGCCACCCTTTCCTTCTCCCTTCTTCTCACCCTCGGGGCCACGACCGTGGCCCAGACCAGCTTCGATCACGACCGCTTCCTGACCCCCGGCCTCGCTCCGCCTGGAATCCTCACCGAAGCGTTCCCCGGTGTGCCCGTGGTCGCGATTCCCATGGCCGCCATGGGATTGCTTCCTAACGACGAGATCGACGCCCTCTCCTATGGCGACGACCAGGACATCGGAGCGTTGCATACCATCGTCTTCTCGCCGGATCTGATGACGATGGGCATGCCCGGCACCGGCGTTGCGTTCGAGTTCGCCATCGACACCGCGCCCGGCGGCCCCCCGTCCGCGAGCGGGGACATCTTCGTTCAGGACCCGACCGCGGCCGCCGGTAACCTGCTGGCGCCCCCGGGCCAGGGCTATGCCGCGGGAACGGGGACCGGCGACGAGAACAATGCCTCCTGGCCCTCCCCCTGCGTGGCCGGGGGTTGCATCGACCTCGACGCCTTCGACTACGGTGATCCGATGCTCGCCACGGGCGTCTACTTCTCGCTGAGGCCCGGCTCTCCCACGCTGGGATTCATCGGCGCGGGCCCTGGAGCCATCCTTTACTCCGATCTCATGGGTGGTGTCCCGATCGTCGCCACGCTCGCGGGTGCCGGTCCCGCAACGGCCGCGAACCTGGGCATCCCGAATCTCAACCTCGATGCGCTCAACTGTCTCGGTTCCACCGGGCCCATCGGTGCGGGCGGGGGCGTGATCGCACCGGGCATCGTCGGTCCGAGCATTGCGGGTTTGGCCCCTCCGCCGAGCACGCACCTGCTTCAGTACAGCGTGTCCTTCACCGGTGCGATCGACGGCGACGTTCTGGTGCGCGTGGGAGCCGGAGTTTTCGCTCCCCACACACCCGCACCGGTCCTCGGACTGGCGCCGAACGAGAACCTGAACGCTCTCGAAGTCTTGCGACCGGGCTGCCCGCCGGCGGCCGCCACCGTTTTTTCCTATAACGGCATCGGCATCAATCTCGACACGATGGTCACCAGCACCGTGGTGATAGGAGGGGCCTGGACCGCGACCCTCATCCCACAAGCGGTGCGCGCAGGTGGCCCCTGGGTCATCCTCATGCGTGCGAACAACGCCGGTCTGGTCCTGGATGCGGGCCTCGCCTTCTTCGGTGTGCCTGCGGGATTCTCCGAACTCCTGGTAGGCGGTGGGTTCATCGCCAACTTCTTCCCTGCTCCCCACCTGGGGGGCGGCATTCCGGCATCCTTCAGTGCCGCGGTGCCTCCGGCATGCGCCCTGGTAGGTATGCCCTGGTTCGCCCAGTCGCTCGTCTTCGGCGACCTACCCCTGGGTGCCGGATTGCTTGATCCCTGGTTCTCCTCCGCCGCCGGCGGAGTCGTCGGAACCTTCTGAGCACACCATCAGCGATTCACCGACCGAAGGCCGTGCGGCGATGACCTCGTCGCACGGCCTTTTTCCAAGGCCTGGCCCAGCGCCATTAGAGGCGCGAGATCACGGAGGGGGCGGGGGAATGGGCGGGTAGTTGGTGGGCCACGCGGGTATGTCCGGCAAGCCCCCGGATCCGCCTCCCGAAACCTCGGAGTCACCGGTTTCATAGCGTATCTCGTGGCCGTCGAAGAGCGGGTTCGGTGTGCCAGGGGGAGAGGGGGGCGGGGCCGGCGGAATAGGTGGCTTCCCCATCCCCGGCAGCCTCATCCCACCGTCACCCGGCGTCTGTTGACCGCGGATATGCGTCGGCGTACCGCCGGTGTAGGGGAAAAGGAATTCGGGCGGTACCACGAAGAAAAACTCGGGCATGCCTCCGCCGTTGGTCAGTCCCTCGATCTCCCACAGGGCCAGGATCGGTTGCGCAAGGCCGATCATGGCGGTGTAGCCCGGCCCCTGGTTGATCGTCACTCCGGCCTGGCGTTCGACCAGGTGGACTTCGATGTGAAAGATGTCCTCGAACCATTGGTCATACGTCGTCTGGATCTCGACGATCACCTCGCCGCTGACGATGGGGAGGCAGTCCGTGGCGTCGAACGCATCCTGCTCCATCAAGTAGTCGAAGCGCGGCTGGCGCCAAGTGTCCACCATGACGTCGGTCCAGATGCTCGGTACCGGGTTGGGCTGGGCGGCGGCGGGGACGTTCAAGGTGACGAAGAATCTCCCATTTCCGGAAGAATTCACGTCCATCGACACTTCCTTGAGGCTGCACATCAGAGTCGTCTCGTCGAACGTGCCGTTGGCGTTCATGTCGATCCGATCGGCGCCGACGGGTGCGAAAACCACGTCGAGATCCGAGTCGTGGTCGAAGTCCGCCACGGCGGGGGTCGCTTCGTTCAGCTGGCTCGAAGTCCACCCCGTGACGACGATGTCGTCGGTGGCGGTATGTGAGAAGTTGAGCAGACCCCCGACCAGATCGGCCTTCCAGAGCTGGAGCGTCGCGCCGTCCGTGTGGCTCAGCACGAGATCCGTATCGAGGTCGCGGTCCAGATCACCGAGCTGGAGCCCCACGGTTCCCAGGCTGCCGAGATCGATCGACTGGTGCAGTAGACCGCTGGAAACCACGTCCAGCCGCTGGTGCGGTCCCAGGGGACCGTCGAAGAAGAGACAGAGCGCCTGGTTGGTGGCTTGCGGGACGTCGATCACACGCATCAGTTCGCCGCTCTGATCCATCGGCTGGAAATCGATGACGTTGCCGAGGTAGTCCACGATGTAAAGCCAGCCGGCCGTTCGGACCGCAAGCTCTTGTGAGGGAATCGCGTCCCACTCGACCGGTTCGACGGCGAGGATGGGTTGGGGAATGGGCGTCGAGATGGTGTTGTCCCAGACCTGGGCGACGAAACGCGACAGGAGAACCCGGTCGCGTGCGGCGTTGACGCCGTACAGGTCCATGTCGGCGTCTCCGTCGATGTCGGCGGTACCGATGTCGACGGCACCGAGCCAGGGCGAGCCACTCTGGTCCACCGGCGAGCTGTCGACGAATGCCGCCCCGTCCCAGATCCAGCGGGTCAGGCCGTCCGGGCCGACGACGAAGATCCAATCGGGGCTGGCGGGAAAGCGTGGATAGACCGCGAGGTCGGTCGCCACGACCGGGAGATCCGAGCGCGAGCGGTAGACCTCCGGTGCCTTGAACACCATCGGAGTCTCATCGAACAGCACGATGACATCGATCCCCAGGTCGCCGAAGAGGTGGCCCTTGGCCGAGGAGGAGGGGACGCCCATCTCACCGGTTTCCGAGTACAGATCGAAGGAGTGGGCGTTCCCGCCGTCGAACTGGGCCTGGGTCGGAGAAGCGAGCAGGGCGAGCGCGAGCGCGTGGACGGCTGCGGATACCGACAAGCCCGCTATTGTGGTCGGGGGTACGTCATACATCGTTCTCATGGGGAAGGCGTCCTGATTCGGCATCCTGGCGTTTCGAAGTAGAGCGGGCAGGGGGCTTCGGACAGGGAGTGTCCCCGTACATCCAACGGTTGATCGATTCTGGCAAAAACCTCTTGCCCCTGGGGCTCGCACGTCAAGAAAAGCCCTTCCCCCACCTCAGGAGGCCGTCCAGGAAGCCAGGGGACGCTCTGCCCACCCCATGGGCTGTGCCCCGGAGAATCTCCGGGGCACAGCCTCGGCGTTTGGCGTTCAGCGAGGTCTACTAGCCGCTCACGATCCTGCGGTTGTCGCCGGGTGTCGCCGGCAACTGGTACTCGTCGAGCGTCACCTGGTTCGGCGGGAGCACCGGGTTCATCGGATCCCAGTTGCCGGGGACCTCGAAGACGGCCAGCACGTTGAACATGACCTTCTGGCCCGGGTTCAGCTGGCTCACCGAGAAGTTCACCGACTGCAGGCCGAGGAGATCCGTGAGGTTGAGGACCATGAACGGCCCGGGCAAGAGCCCCGGCGTCTGTCCGTAGGGAAGGCCGAATGGGCCGAAGCCGAAATCGGAGGCCGGAGCATCGTGCGTGATGTCACTTGCGGGAACGATGTCCCAGTCGTGGCCGTTGTCCTGCTGCTTCAACAACTGGGCCACGATCACCCGGCCTGCGGCAGGCAGCGGCGGAGGCGCTTGCTCGCGAAAGTCGATCCGCAAGTTGGCCGTCGCCGCATACGTAGTGGGTGTGCGTACCTCGTTGACGAGCTCCAAGAGGCCCACCACCAGGTTGTCGGGAGCCCCGTTGTGAATCTGGGATTCCGTCGTGATCAGGGGGATGGGAATCGGAGGGGATGCGTTGTTGCTGAGATCCCGCAGAACGAGGGTTCCGGTGTATTGCACCAGGACGTCGACCGGCGAGTTGAAACCGATCGTCGATGGAGCGAGCCGCTGAACGACGGCGGTGTGCGTCCGGTCCGCCGTGAGGCGATCCTCGACGATGGTGGGGAGATTGGGGGCGGTCAACGTGATCTCCCACGTGACCGGCTCGTCCGCTTCGAAGTGAAGCTTGGCGAGAGATGCGTTCGCGAAATCCAGCCGGACCGGCCCCACGAGCTGCGGTATCGTCACGTCTTGCGGCGGGACGGTTGCATCCAGCGGGTCACCCGGGTTGTCGATCTCGTAGCCGTCCGGCCATCCGTCACCGTCGGTATCGGGGTTCCAGACGTCCGTTCCAGCGGCGATCTCCTCTCCCGTGTCCAGCCCATCGTCGTCGAAGTCGACTCCCAGGCGGTGTTCGTTCCCCGGCGGGACGCCCAAAAAGACGTTGTCCAGTTCGGGATGATTGGCGAAGTCTCGGAAGGCGCTGAAGGGCTGCGGGTTCTGCAGGACCGCGTCGTCGGGTAGGAAGCGCCGCGTCGCGGGGTCGTACTCCCAGTGGATGCGTGCCGGATTGCCGTTGCGATCGGGAAAGGTCCCGAAGGCGACGACGCCGACCCAGTCCCGCCGCGCTTGCGCCAGCAGCCACTTGCGAATCCTCGTTCTGGCCGAGTTGGGTGAGCCCGGGTGCAGACGCTCCGCGAAGTGAATGCTGGGCGCCACCCCGTGGTCGGCCATGTGCACGAATGCGGTCAGATCGAAAATCTGCGCGGGTGTCATCGCCGGGAAGAAGCGCAGGTTGAAGTGGAACAGATTGTGACGGTTGCCCTTGTGGGACGTTCCGAAGCCGAGCAGGTTGCGCGGCTCGGTCGGACCGGCGCCGAAGTCGACCTGCACGATCGGCTGGTGTTTCAGCGGCAGCTGCGTGTCGAGATGGGCGACTTTCAACACGGCCGCGGAGTTGATGGGCCCTGCACCGTCGTTGAGAACGTCTCCGTTGGTCCCCGTCGGATTCAGGTGGCACTCCTGGCAGGTGCGCCCGAAAACGATCGGGATGTCGTGGAACACGTCGTCACCCATTACCGGGTTTCCTTGCTGCGGGTTGTGGGGAAAGAAGCCCGTCGGGATGAGCCCTTCGCCCAGATCGAAGGGGATCGAGCGGCTCTTGAGGCGCCGGTCGAGGTCCTGGACCAACCGTCCCTGGGCATCGATGTCCATCCGCCCGTTCTGGAGCGGATTGGCCGGGGGCGTCAGCGAAAAGACGAACTCGACGAAGTCGGCCAGCTCGCCGTTCTGTTCGTCCAGTTTGTTCGCCGTGCCCAGAAGTCCGGGGAAGGCCCCGTTGAAGGCTTCGAGGTCGCGTTCGCCACGCCAGTGGTAGGGAAAGCTGTCCTCGACGCCCATCAACGTTTGCGTGACCATGTTGCCCTTCTCGTCGACCGGGTCGTTGGAGATCAGCCAGGCCAGGCCGTCGGCGCCGCCCTGGGGGTGGCACACGTTGCAACTGGTGCGACCGTCCAGCGATCTCGTGGCGTCGTACCAGGTGCGGCGTCCACGCCGGACGGGATCCGGGGTGGGGTCGTTTCCCAGGCCCAGGGACACGATCGGTGGGCCCCCCGTGAGGCGGAAGGCGAGGATGTTCGAGGTCTCCTGGCAATAGACGTAGAGCCCTGCGCTGGAGAACGCGAGCGTGCGGGCGACGGCTCCCCGGTGGACGCTCGTGTTGGATTGCAGCTGGAACTCCTGCACGCGCTGACCGGCCGAATCCGTCAGGACCACCAGCGGAGAGGTCGAAGCGGCGATCGCCGCCCGACCGGTGCCCGGCTCGAAGGCGAGGGCATAGGGGAAAGAGACCGAGCGATCGCTCTGATACTGGGCGCCGGGAGCGGCGACGTCGTAGTCGTCCAGGTCGATCATCGAATCGGGTTCGGGCGGAGGGCTCCCGCCGGCCGAGAACAGTGCCGCGCTGGTGATCGCCAGCTGGTTCATGGCGAACTTTCCACGCACCGTCGGCTCGCTCAGCATGCCCGGCTCGAGATTGAGGTGATCGAGACCCACCATCCAGTAGTCCCCGGTGACGGGGTTCTTGCCGTGTCCGAAGAGCAGCGAACCGGCGGCGCGAATCACGGGCTCGACCTGGTCGGGCCCGGTCGAGATGCGGAACAGATCCTCGTCGGGCAAGCCGCCTGCGGGTAGCGACGTACCGTCGACGATGTCGGGGCCCGGGCCTGTATTGAACTTGAAGATCGTGTTGTTGCCCGAGACCATCGGGGCGACGTAGACGAGATTGTCGTCAGGAGACGGCGTCTGTGGATCGAAGAAGAGAAAGCGCGGCCGCTTCAGCTCGAGCCCTTCGTCCCAGCTCCAGATCTTCTTGATCCGCATCGGCGAGGACAGATCGATCTGGACCACACAATCGTCGCCCATGCAAGAAACCCAGGCCTCGTCGTTGTCCGTGTCGACGACGATGTCGGCGGGTTCCGAGGGCAGGGCCAGGAGATCGATGATCTCTCCGTCGGGGAGATCGTGTCGAGCGAGGGCGTGGTTGCCCTGGCCGACGACCAGGAGGTCTTCGGCATACGCGGCGATCGACACCGGGTTCGAAACGGTGCGCCAGCGCTGGGTCGGCTCTGGAGCGAGCCCCTGGAAGTACACGAGCGAACTCTCGTAGGCATGGATGGCATACACGTCGGGAACCAATGCCCCGACGTCTTCCAGCAAGAACCCGCGAACGACCTCCACGTTGAAATTCGTGAAACTCCTTTGGCTATCGGTCAGTTTTCGATAGTCCTTGCCCACGGGACGGGGTATGGGCGTGACCTGGCCGGGTAGTTGCGGTTTCCTGGCGGAAGCGATCGGCCCTGCGAGCCAGATCAGGGGTAGAAAGAGAAGAAACGCGGCGAACTTGTCTCGTCGATCGATGAACATGGCTCCTCCAAGGTGTGAGCTTGCTGGAGGGAGCGGGATCCGTGTCGGGGATGTACGCACTCGCGGGAGGGTTGGTGGTTTCTCCGATTTTCTCGCAGCGTTGGAGCGCCCGTTGTCGGGCCTCGCCAGGATCGGCGATGCACGTCGTTTCTTGGATCACGAAAAAACCCCGCGCCGCTCGTCAGCGGACGCGGGGCGGATCCCACTCCCCATGAGAATATGGGGAACGTGGATGGGGGCGAAAGCTCGCCCCTGTGGGTGGATGTCGCCCCGAGCACACCGGGCGGGCCTTTTTGAGAATTTTTGCGTCCTTCCTATACTCTCCCGCCCTCAAGAAACCGGCGAATTCATCAACCGTTCATGGCTTCACCTACACCCATGGGTGCGGAGAACTCCTTCCGCGCTGATATGGAACTCGTCGAAAAGAGCCTGGGTGGGGGTTGGTGGTCGCAAAACGAGCTCTTGGAACGGCTCAGATGCGTGCCGCGGATGCTCGCCGCCAAGAACGCTCGCCTGGGGCGCGTTCTGGACGATGTCGAGCTGGAGGATCTCGCCCAGGAGACGCTGGTCTCCGTCTGGCGCAAACGCCACCAGTACGCAGGTCGCTCTTCGCTCGAGACCTGGGTTTACACCTTTTGCTATCACCACCTGATGAACCGCGTTCGCCGCGCCGGTCGCCGGCCGCGGACGGTTGCACTGGAGGAAGCGGAAGAGGTACGGGCGGAAGAGGCGACGGACTACGGATTCGTCTATCGGGCTCTCGACGAGCTCAGCCCTTCCGATCAAGACGTGGTTCGGCTCAAGCACTTCGAGCAGATGACCTTCAACCAGATCGGTGAGTTGTTGGAGATCTCTCCCAACACCGCCAAGTCGCGTTACTACCACGGGATCGAACACCTGCGGACGATCCTCATGACCCGCAAGGAGGAGCTGGAACCGTGAACGAAGAACTGTCTTCCAAGGCCCGGGCGCTGCTCGAAGCGGTCGCCGTCGGGGACTGTCGGCAAGACGAGGCTGCCGTCGTCGAGCTTGCGCGGCGGGACGAGAGCTTCCGGACCCGCCTCGTAGAACTGGACTCCGTCAGACGACTCCTGGACGAGACGTCCGAGGAGGCGAGGCGAACACAGAAGGACGCTCGTTCCTGGATCGGTGCTCCCGGCGAGGGCCGACTCCGTCGATCGGTGGGGTTGACCTGGCAGCGACGCTTCTTGGGGGCGAGAAACCAGCGCATCGCTCTCTTCGGCGGACTGCTCGCCGCCGGCCTGATGTTCCTGGTCTACCTCGATTCTCAGGGGGGGGATGCCGAGGAACTCCAACCCGTCTGGATGGGCGGAGAGCAGGTCGAACTCGTCCATCCGCGTGGCACCGTGGAGGCCTTTGAACCCTTCCTGTGGACAGGGGACTTGCCCGAGGGAGGCGAGTATCGGATAAAGATAAGTGATGCTGCGGAGTCCGCACTTGCGTACGCGCCTCTCCTGGAGCATCGCACCACCGAGCAACAATGGACCCCCTCCACGAACGAGATCCAGCTGCTGCCGGATCGCGTTTGGGTCGAGGTCTGCGTCATTGCGCGGGACGGAAGAGAACTGGTCTCCGACGTGGTCTTGGCCTCGCGCTGATCTTCTTCGCACTGGGCCCGGCGCACGAAGGCCAGTCGGACCTCGAGATTGCACTCGGGCTTTACGAGGAGCTCGGACCCCTGGCTCTCGAAGGAGAACTGGATCCCGAGCTGGGTCTCGAGTTGTGGGAGGCGACCGAGCGTTTGATCCGCTCTGGTTCGACAGACGTCGACCCGATCGAAGCCTTCAGAACGGCTTTGCTTGCCGCCGAGGCGGCTGAGGCCCCCCCCGCAAAGCTCATTCCCGCTCTGGTCCGCTACGCCAACCTGTTGCAAGCGTGGGAGAACCGTGCGGGCGTGATCCAGGTGCTAGAGCCGCGCCTGTCTGAGCTGTGGAAACGCTCCAACGAGGGGGCGTTGTTCTCCCTAGAGCTGATGCTGATCCAGGTGTTGCGGGAAACCCTGCACTGGCAGGAAGCGTTCGAACGACTCGACGCCCTGATGCCGCGCATCGCTTCTGCGGGGAATTCCGATCTGTACGAGAGTTTCGCCTACGGTGAGCGAGCGAGCCTCTACCTGCTCTGCGGTCTGGTCGACCTGGCGACGCTATGGCACGAGCGCCAGCGGGAAGTTCTGGGACCGTGGTTGAGCGCGATACGGCATGCGGATTTCATCGAAGCCAATCTGTTGCTGGCACGGGGAGAATACGCAAGAGCCGATCAGCGCATATCGGAGATGCTCGAGGACGAGCGCAGGTATCCGCGCACTGCGCAGGAGCGTGGAAGACTTCTCGTGCGTGCGGGGGTGGCCCGTATCAATCTGGCTCGCCGCGATCCTTCGTTCCTCGCCGCCGCCGAGGAAGCGACGTCGCAGGCCCTCGAGATGCAGCTCAAATTCTACGAGTTTCGACGCGCCCACCTGGTACTCGGAGAAGCCGCGATGCTTGCGGGAGATTCGGCGCAAGCCCTTGAGCACATCGAGCGCGCTCTGTTCGAGGGAGTGAGTTCCCCGTCGCCGATCATCCACGCTATCAGCTGGACATTGCGAGCGCGCCTCGCTCGGGAGGCCGCCGAATCCGGGGATGCGCGGGATTCTCTGGAATCCGCGCTGACCGAACTCGGAAAGGCGTATCTGGATTTCCTGGAGTCTCGGGGGCGCTTGGCACTGCGTCCAGGCGGATTCGGTTTCTTGAAGTACCGCGAAGAACGACAGGTCCTCAGCGAGTTGATGCTCTTGGCCCAGGCCTTGCAACCGGGTGAACCGGGGCGCCGGGCCGCCTTTCAATTCCTGCTGCGAGCGCAGGAACTCAATTCGATCGTACGATCGATTCGCAAGTCTACCGAGGTGGCGACGATCGAAGAGATCCGGGACGAACTTTGCCCTTCAGGACACGGCTTCCTGGTCTATGTTCCATCGACCGAACGCAGCCATCTCTTTTTGCTCGACGGGGAGAATCTCGATCACTTCCTTCTCGCCGCGGATCACGTCCTCGAGGAATCCCAGCAGCGCTTGATCCAACGCTACCTGAGGGCTCCTCCGCGCGACGGCGAGGCCCGCGACCTGTTTTTGAGTGGGCGAAAGGAATGCTTCGAGGAAAACGCGCGTCTGTTGTTACCCGAAAAAGCGCGCGCCCGCATCCGGAGCTGGACGCATCTCACGGTCATCGGCTACGAGCTGACAAACCTGTTGCCGTTCGAAGACCTGCCGCTGGAAGACGGCGAACGGCTAGGGGACCGGTGCGCCGTCGGCTACCTCAGTGCCCTGCCCACCGGACTCGCCCTGGCCCGTCGTCGTGCAGAAGCTCCTCCCCGCGGCGCCGGCGATACAGAAGCGGAGATCTGGATGCTGTCGAACCCCAGGCCGCACGAGACGTTCGGAGCGAGTTTCGGCCTGGAGGATCTGCCGCTGGACGCAACCTCGGCACGCGAGATGACCGCCGCGTATTCAGGGCGCGAGATACGGTTCCTCCATGGTCCCGAGGCGCGTCCCGCCGCCTTGCAGTCCGCGTCCCTGGCAAGGGCCAAGGTGTTGCAGATCGTCGCGCATGGGGCCGCGGATCTCGAACAGGAACGCCCGGCGATGCTGCTCCTGGGCGGACCGACGGCCGAAGACAGTCTCCTGCGTTGCGCCGACGTCGATCGCATCCGATCGCCGGAGCTCGTCGCCCTGACCGCATGCAGCACGGCCAAGGGCCCCAGCCGCGAGGGCGACTGGGGCGCGGCCGATTTCGAAGGTGCGTTCCTCGCTGCCGGAGCCAGCTGCGTCGTGTTGTCGCCCTACCCTGTCGAGTTTCACTCGAGCAGGCTTCTCATGCGAGTCTTTCATCGCGAGCTCGCGCGCGGAGCCGCCCCCTCGGAGGCGCTGCAGCGCGCCCGGAGCGAGCTGCGCGACGATCCGCGCTTTGCGGAAATGCACCTGACCTCGCTCATCCGGGCATGCGGGCTGGCTCACGTTGCGATTTTTGAGTCCCCTCCACCGGCGGCGTTCGATATGCGTTGGCTTCTGGCGGTGCCCGTCGTCGGCGTCGGGTGGCTCTTCATGCGTCGGCGCCGATGGCCTTTTCGACGATCGAAGCAGAGCGATCTTGGCACGCAACGTCCGGTGCCGGCCGAGGACTCCCGGACAGAGCGGTCTGAACGCGACGCGTAGGTAGCAGAGCTAGAAGGTGAGGTTCACCAGATCGCTGGTCTCGCAGGAGGCCATGTCGATCGCTTGCATGTTGATGCTCACGCCCATGAGGCCGCCCGGTACGAAGACACTGGCGGTCGAGGAGCCGTCGACGACCGTTGCGAAGCCGACCAGATGCGGGTCCAGCATGCCGAGGGTAATGCCCATGGGGCACGGTCTCAGGTGGATCGTGCGGTCGCCGGGGCGGAAACCGAACACGAAAGCCGTCAGGCCGCCTTCGGTGCCGTCTTCGGTGGTCAGCGTGTTGGTCCGACCGGCCATGCCGGGCGAGACTTCAAGGACGAAGTCCGGGTCCGGGTCCGGGGGATCCGGGGGGTCCGGGGGATCCGGGGGATCCGGGGGATCCGGGGGGTCCGGGGGGT
>NYUD01000007.1 GCA_002683825.1 Planctomycetota bacterium | reverse complement strand
AGCTTCTTGAGAACTACGTCGAGCAGGACTTCCTTGCCCAGCAGGCTCAGCTCCATTCGGGTGAGGTTGCGCCGCTCGAGCCACCTCATGTGGATCCGTGGGTCTCCACCGTCGCAGTCCCCTCGAATCCGGACGCGGAGGAGATCGCAAGAGCGTGGTTGGTGAAGGGGGATCTGCGGGAGGCTCGCGACGTTACGATTGACGGTTCGTGGTACGGAGAACTCGCGCCTTCTCCGATCGATGTCGAGAGTGTGGAGATCAACGATCTCTTCTCTGCGGGTGATCGTGTGGCGTTCCACATCACGCAGACGGGCTCCTATACCGCGGGTTGGCCCCGGGTCGATGACACTTTGGTTGGGAAGACGACGACGATGAACTGTGTCGGGTTGGTGGCGGTGGAGGGGGGTGCTGTCACCCGTGTACGCGCCATTACCGATCAGGTGGGTGCGCGTACCGCGCTGCGGGGCGAAGGATGAGCATCGACTACGATCCCTTCTCCCTGGAGTGTCGAATCGATCCCTACGCCGACTATGCAAAGCTCCGGAAGGAGGCGCCCGTATACTGGGCCGAGGCGTCGCGGATGTTTGTCGTCGCGAGATATGACGACGTCGCATCGATCCTGACGGATCCCGATCGATTCTCGAACGATGCCATGGCGAAGGTCCTCGCCATCGGCGGTGGCCGTGAGTCCGAGCCCGGTGTGCCTCAAATGCCCGGGAATATCGTGACCTGCGATCCGCCGGATCACACCCGGCTACGCGGCATCGTGAACCGCGCCTTTACACCGCGACGCGTCGAGTCGTGGCGCCCGATCATCGAGGAGGAGACCCGGGCGGCGGTGGAAGGAATGCGTAGCGCAGGCTCGTTCGATGTCATCGCCGATCTCGCTTCACCGATTCCTCCGACGATCATCGCCCACGTGCTCGGGATCGGCCCGGAATACCGCGATGACTTCAAGCGTCGTGCGACGATCCTCGCTGCAGCGATGACCGGGTCCCTTCGATCCGTAGATCCGGTCGAAAGCGGGGCCGCCAAGGCTGGGCTCGAGCAAGGCCGGCATCTCGCAGGCGTGATTGCCGAGCGCCAAGCAGCGCCTCGGGACGACATCGTGAGTGAACTGACGCGCGCGCAGGGTGGGGAAATTCTGACTCCCAAGGAGACGTTGGGTTTCGCGGGCGTCTTGACCTTCGCGGGTTCGGAAACGACGACGAATTTGATTGGGAACGCAGTGCGAGTCCTCATCGAGCGCCCGGACGTCTACGAACGCGTGGTCGGAGATCCTTCCCGAATCGAGGCGCTGCTCGAAGAGACGCTGCGCTGGGATACCCCGGTCCAGTACATCTTTCGCAGGGCGAAGGAAGACGTCGAGATCGCGGGCACGAAGATTCCGAAGGACGGCATCGTTACCCTGCTCACTGGTTCGGCCAACCGAGACCCGGAGCACTGGGGCGAGGATGCCGAAGAGTTCGATCTCGACCGCAACACGGCGGGCCATCTGGGCTTCGGTCTCGGGATCCATTTCTGCATCGGGGCGGCGCTTGCGCGTATGGAGGCACGCATCGCACTGGANGAACTGCTTCCCCTGCTTCAGANGAGTGAGTTCGAGGGCCATTCGTTTGAGATGATCGACTCGGTGCAGTTCCGNGGNGTCANCAGTCTTCGNTTNCGANGGNGNCANAGGGCCGNNCGGTAAGGAGAGACGATGAGCAGTCCGAACGAGAANTGGGCGACGCTCTGGGAGGCGCTCGCCGATGCGGCGCCCGACGCAACCGCGGTCGTGGTCGGNGACCANGTCNNCGACTGGNAGAGNCTNGANCGCGGNGCNGCNCGACTCGCNCANGGCCTNNGNGACNGCGGCGTTNAGCNNGANACGCGGGTNGCNCAGTTGATGTACAACTGCCCGGAGTACCTCGAGTCGACGTACGCGGCGTTCAAGCTCCGGGCCTCTCCGGTTAACGTGAACTATCGATACAAGGCTCCCGAGCTCGCGTACATCTGCGGCAACGCTGGAGCCGAGGTGCTCATCTTCCACGGATCGCTCGCGGATCGCGTGGACGAGGCGCGTTCTTCAATGCCGACGGTCCGAGTACTCCTGCAGGTCGACGACGGCTCGCCGCTGCTCGGCGGTGCCGAGTGGTATCACGAGGTCCGCGACGCCGCGTCGGCCATGGCGCGTATCGATCGGTCGGGCGAAGACGTTCTCATGCTCTACACGGGTGGCACGACTGGCAATCCCAAGGGCGTGACCTGGCGACATGTCGATCTGTTCGGTGCCCTCGCGATCGCGCAGTACGGCACCGCCGGGGTCGAGGCGCCGACCACCGTCGACGAGGTCGGCGCGATTGCGGCGCGTCTACGTGACAGCGGCTCGAGCCCCGTGATGCTCTGTGCNCCGCCGTTGATGCACGGCACGGCACTCTTTCTCGCGATCGGGGCATTCGTGATGGGCGGCTCCGTCGTNCTGCTCGGGGGGCGTTCCTTCGANGCCGACGAGTTGTGGNGACTCGTTGAGAAGCACCGNGTCACNCAGCTGTCGATCGTNGGCGACGCCTTCGCTCGCCCNATGACGGANGCNCTCGAGCCNGGTGNGGNGAGTTNCNGCCGCGATCTNTCGTCGATGCAGCGGATNNCCTCNACNGGTGCNACGCTNTCGNNCGNNCAGAAGCGTCGTTTCCAGGCCGCCATGCCCCAGGCGGCGATCGTCGACATGATTGGCGCNTCCGAGGGNGGNCCCTTTGCGATCGCGATGACGATGCCCGGCGATGAGCCTCCGGAGACGGCCGTGTTCACGGCGCTCCCGAACGTCGTGGTTCTCGACGACGAAACCGGCCAACCGCTGCCCTGGGGCAGCGACCAGCCCGGNCGCCTGGCCGCNGCCGGGCCTCANCCGCGCGGCTACTGGGNCGACCCGGAGAANACGCTCGCGACATTTCCGGTCGTCGAGGGTGTNCGGTACACCGCGCCCGGCGACTACGCCGTCATCGCGGANGATGGTCGNGTCACTCTTCTCGGCCGCGGTTCGATGTGCATCAACTCGGGNGGCGAGAAGATCTACCCCGAGGAAGTGGAGGTGGCGGCGCGNNAGCACGCCACNGTGATCGACGCGAACGCCGTCGGCGTTCCGNACGAACGCTTCGGCGAGGCGGTNGCGCTCGTGTGCTCCGTGNGCGAGCCGACCGACCCGGACGACATCATCACGACGGTGAAGTCNCAGATCGCCGGNTACAAGGCGCCCCGTNACGTCGTGTTCGTCGACGAGGTCTANCGGGCGCCNAACGGNAAGGCCGACTACCGCTGGGCGAAACAGGCAGCGCTCGATGGGCTCGAATGACTGCCAAGGCGGAGAAGATTTTGGAGGAAGGGTCATGANGANTGANTCGACNGGGTTGCGGACGGATCTTGAGGGCCGGATCGCGCTGGTGACGGGNAGCTCGCGCGGCCTCGGCCGGGAGACGGCGATTCGCCTNGCCAGCGTGGGNGCCGTGCCCATCGTGACCTACAACCGCCAGGCGGAAGAGGCGGAGTCCGTCTCGAAGGAGATCGCGGCGGCCGGGGGNCGCTGCCATGTGCGCCAACTCGACATGGGCGAACCCGCGTCGATCGACGCACTNTTCGACTGGATCGAGGGGCCGGACGGGCCCGGGGGCGTCGACATCCTTATTGCGAACGCGGCGGCCACCGCCTTCAAGCCGCTCCTCGACATCAAGCCGCACCACGTCGACAAGACGTTCGCCATCACGATTACGGGGTTTCTCGCCGCGGTCCAACGCGCGGTTCCGCGAATGCAGGAGCGCGGCGGCGGCCGGATCATTGCCGTTTCCGGCATCGACACGCGGACCTACGGGCCAGCGCACGGACTTCTCGCCGCTGCGAAGGCCGGGATGGAGATGTTGGTTCGATATCTCGAGATCGAGCTCGCCGGGACTGGAGTCCGCGTGATCGGCGTGAACCCGTCCACTTTTCACAGTGCAGGGCCGAAGCTCCTGCTCGGCCCGGTCTACGACCGCGTCATGAACGCGCTCGCATGGATGCATCCGCGTNGAGTGATCGACNAGCCAGGCCCCGTCGCAGANGCGNTCGCACTGTGNTGCACCGATGCGGCCGAGATGTTCGCGGGACAGACCGTCGATCTCGATGGCGGATCGATCTTTGCTGCGACCGGCCGGTTCACCGAGTTCGTCGCCCGAGCGCCGGAAGGCTCGATCGAAGCCGTCACGGAGTCCGGCGATTAGGCTGGGATAGACAACCCTAGGGGACTCCCCATGTCCGACGCGTCAGCGATTATCCGCGATTTCTTCCTCCTCAAGCCAGAGGCTCTTGACCAGAGTGTCGAAGCCTTNNGGGCGCTGCACGCCATCGCCCCGGTTGCCCTCGTNGAGCCGCTGAACCTCTACGTCGTGACCGGCTACGACGCCCTCAAAGANGTCACCNNNCGAACGGACGACTTCTCGTCTCGGGCCGTGTCGGGNGAGGAGGGTGCGTTGAANCCGGCGCTGCTCAGNGCAGACCCGCCTGTTCATTCCCGGCACAAGCGCCTCGCCGGGCGCGCGTTCTCTCCCNCAGNGCTTCGGCCTCGCGAGNACGACATCCGGTCGATCGCGGATCGACTGATCNATGAATTCATCGAGGATGGGCGGGTCGAGTTCGTCAGTCAGTTNGCCCTGAAGNTCCCGGTCGTCACNATCGCAGCCCTGCTTGGNGTGCCNATCGCGGATGAAGAGAAGTTCGTCGACTGGGCCTTNGCCCACATNNCGCCANTCGGCANGCCGGGCGGGCTCAGCCCGGACGCTCACGCGCGNAACCACTCGTTGATGACGAGCTTTGCGAAGTACTTCGATCGGGTCATCAGGGACAGACGCGCGGAACCGCGGGATGACTTCATATCGACGATGGTGGCCAAGAGCGACGAGGGNGACGTTCCGCTCGAGGACGGCGAGATGTTGTCGATNCTTCGNCAGCTCCTCACTGGCGGNATCGAGACGACGGCCAAGCTCCTGACCTCGTCCTGGGAGATGCTGCTTCGCCATCCCGATCAGTACGCNCTCGTCAAGGACGACCGGTCGCTNATTCCGAACATGCTCGAAGAGAGTCTNCGTCTGAAGGCGCCCGTCCACGGCATGTTCCGAATCGCGAACCACGACGCCGAGGTCATGGGCTGTAGGGTGCCGAAGGGCGCGATGNTGTTCCTCGCCTACTCGTCTGCCGGACGAGATCCGAGTCGCTTCGAGAATCCCGACGTCTTCGACATCCGCCGNAAGAACGCGAGCCGGCACATGGCGTTCGGCTACGGCCCGCACAAGTGCATCGGGCTCCACCTCGGTGTCATGCAGGCGAGGATCGCNTTCGAGCAGCTCTTGGCTCGCCTCGACGACGTTNAGTTCGCGCCCGAAAACAAATTCGAGCCGTTCCCGAGCTTCGTGATCCAAGGATTGAACGAGCTCTTCCTCACCTTCAAGCCCACCCATGGAGCATCCCGATGAGCCACCTGAACAGGCTTCGCTATGAGATCTGGACAGCCCCGGTTCCGCTCGAGAACTACAAGCCCGACTTCACGCCGCGCTCGGAGCTCGGAATCTGCGGNTTCTGGCCGTGTCAGGCGCTCGTCGGAGAGTCTGGCAATCGGTACTGGTTCATGCTGACGATCGGGAGCGGCGGCAAACCCACCATCTCGATCTCGGACGCGAGCGTCATCCGAGAGCCNGGTCTCACGTCGCGTTCGTCGCCGCTCCTCATCGACGGCAGCGATCTGCGCAGTTGGCATCAATACGAGTACAAGGACGCNGGGGATCGCCTCGAGTTCCGCTTCCCGAGTGGCGGACACCTGATCATGGATCCGCGACANTACCACTGGGTCGATTTCGACGGGAGGATCGATCTCANCGTCACTCACCATGGGGATGGCGTGTTCTTCCGCATCCCCGTGCAGGATCGAATCGATTGCCCGATCTACCACCAGAGNCAGACGGGCCTCGTCGAAGGTCACGTGGACGGGGATCCGGTGTTCGGGTTGAGTCTGCTCGATTACGTCTGGGCCGATCCGGGAACGCCTTGGGTATTGACCGAGGCCTTTCTCGAGATCGAGAAGCACTGGACGATGTGGCTCGTNGAGTACGAGGACGGCACCTTCGACGGCGGCTACGCGTGGTCGGCGAAGCCCCCCTACACCTTTGACTGTGGTCACCTGATCCANGATGAGGTCAGTAGCGGNTGCCAGAGNGCCGTGACGACGCCGACTTTCGGNGAGGCCGGGCTNCCCGAGCGNCTCCACATCGACTATGGCGGCCAGTACGAGGTCGAGTTGGAGTTCACGCACCTCGCGGACTTTCCGCTTCATCCCATCGGCCATGTCGTCTCCACTTCGAACCCCAAGCCTGTGAAGCGAACGATCGCNGTGACGGAGTGGGTGCCGGACAACATCGCNGATCTCATTNATGGGCGNGTTCCCGGCTGTACCTCNCATGACGACATGAATACGTTCGANGCGAAGATCGAGAACCACTGTGTCGTTCCAGCGAATCCGTGAGGTCGGNGATAGNACATANAAGCTGGGCTCTGGCACAANGTCCGGGTATGGGCGGTATGTTAACTCCATAAGGGAGCCCTGTTGCGGGAGGAGNNAGCGATGAATCAAGCTGCGTGGGCGGCGCGCATCCGCGCGCAGATGGACTACGAGTGGCAACGCGAGGGACCGCCGGNGGNCTTTCCCGCGCTGNATCCAATCCCCACTGGGCGCTATACGGATCCGGTTTTTTACGCGCTCGAGCGCGAGCACATCTGGAANAAATCGTGGCTACTCGTCGGNCGCGACGAGGANTTNGAGGGNGTCGGNNGCTTTCNAACCTTCGACCGCACCGGCTCNCCACTGTTGTTGGTTCGCGGCCATGACGAAGTGCTGCGCGGCTTCTTCAACACCTGCCAACACCGCGGCGCGCCAGTGGTGCGCGAGCCCTGCGGCGCGGCGAAGCGCCTGCGCTGCCAATACCATAGCTGGGCCTATGACCTAGACGGCACGCTCGCCGCGGTGCCAGACCGTCGCGACTTCACAAGGCTCGACGAATCGAAGCGCAGCCTAAAGCCAGTACGCTGTGAGGTGTATGACGGTTGGGTTTTCGTGAACGAAGATCCGGCAGCGCCGCCACTCCGCGAGTGGCTCGGTCCGGTCGCAGACGAGTGGTCGGCGCTTGGGGGGCGCGAACTGCGCGCCCACGGCACGCGGATCGAGCGTGTGCACGCCAACTGGAAGATCGTCGCCGACGCGTTCCTCGAGACCTACCACGTAAAGACAATCCACCCCGCTTCCGTCTCGAAACTGCTCGATCATCGCGGATCCGCGATGGGGTTATTCGCGAATGGTCATTCGCGAATGGTCACACCAAAGTGGGAGCAAGCCATAGAACGCCAGCGCAACCAGGCCATGCCATTACCGACGATTCCGGGTCTCGATCCGCTATTTTTTGACACCAATCCCGCTTACAGCTTGTTCCCCAACCTGATCACGCCGCTCGACACAATCGGTTTTCCATTCATCTTGTTCTGGCCTGTCGATGCGGAGACCACCGATGTCGAATGGACTTTCTACGGACCGGCCGATGAGACCCCCGAAGTGCAGCAGGCATGGGAACACTATGTCCAAGTTTTCGACGCCGTGATGAACGAGGACTTCATGAATCTCGCCCCGATGCAGCGCTCAATCGCATCCGGTGCTCTCGATTCGGTACCCCTCAATTACCAAGAGCGGCGTATCTACCACCTGCACGAAGAAATCGACAGACTGATCGGCCCGGGCAACATCGATCCAAGGCTGCGCGTAGCACCCTGCCTCGAGCCGTTCTGGGAAAACCTGCGTACTGATATCGCGTAGGATTGGACTGCTCGGAATCTACCTGTTTAGGATAGACCCATGGACTTCTCAATCGATCCGGACTCGAGCGCATCGCCGCTGAGGCCACAAAACTCGCGGCGGACTTCGACGACGAGTACTGGTCCCAAAGGGACGAGGCTCACGATTTCCCCTGAGAGTACTCCCGCGCTTTCGCCGAGGGCGGTTGGGCGGATAGGCCACCGGCATGTAGTCGCCTTCCGGGCGGCCGCTCCGGTCACCAATGCGACGCGCGCACCCTCTGGGATCGTGACCCCATGCATTCCGAGGGTACGGCCGGCGGTTCGTCCTTGAAACTGCGAGGGAGCGTCGAATCGCAAGAGTTCCTCAATGGCGTGCGGAATCAACTGAGGTTCATCCCGAATTCGCTGCCGGAGCGATGGTTCCCGCGAGAGATAGACCAGCGCGTTCCCGATTAGCTTTGCGGTAGTTTCTGCACAGCCCTGCCAATCCAAGGAGGCTTCCCAAACGTCTTCGAACCGGAAGAGTGCGTAGAAATCCATTTTCGGGTTGTAGTGACAGGGCTCCTCGTCTCGAAAATGCCGATAGGTCGGGTACGGGTCGTGCTGCATCTCTCGAGAGTAAGAGTCATAGATCATCGAAATGAACTCCTCTCAATCATCAGAGTCGGGGGGATAGGACATTCAAGCTGGCTTCCAGCACAACGTCCGAGTATTGGCGCTAAGATAAATTTCTAGGGGAGCCCCGTGACGGGCGAGGTCGGCTAGCCCTGAGCGGGGGAATTGCAGGAGTTCTCATGAGACTTGTCGGACGTATCCTCGGATGGGGCGCGGTGCTCCTCGTCGTCGCGATCCTCGCGGTGTACGCGCTCGGCCCCATCGATTTTTTCCCGGGCATGCGGCTCGGTGGCCAGGAGAGTCCCCCTCCGGCGAGCTGGGCGACGGTCAATGCGGAAGATGAGATTCGGGTCGCGACGCAGGGCGCGCTGCCCTGGGTGGTCCGCATCTGGTACGCCGGAACGGACGACGGCTTGTACGTCTTCGGCTGGCGCGAGTCGACCTGGTTCAGCCGGATCGAGGCGACACCCGAGGCGTGGGTCCGAATCGGCGACGCGAGCTACGCGGTGCGGGCCGTGCCCGTCGAGGCGAAGTCGGAAACCGACGCCGTGATGCAAGCCTACCGAGAGAAATACGACCGCTACCTCGACCCCGAAATCGCTGGTCAGGCGATGGCGGACGCGACCCGAGAGCTCTTCGACGACGCGAGCCGGGCCCGCACCTATCAGCTCCTGCGGCTCGAACCTTCGCGCTAGGACCGGCCGTCAGGCGACCGGTCGGCCCCCGCCCCCTCTACAGGAGAATCCAGCAATGAATCTCGAATGGCCTCGGGTAGCCGTGACCAGCGTCCTGCTCGGGCTTCTCGCAATCGCGGGCACTGGCGATGCGATGGGCGCGAGCGACGCGGAGTCCACGGACTGGGAGTTGCTCGGCAATTCTCCCGACATGCAGCACCACTCCGGCCTGAGCCAGATCAACACCGAGACGGTGTCGGACCTGGGGCTCGCCTGGGCGATCGATCTCCCTACCCGGGATGGGCTCATTGGCAATCCTCTCATCAGGAATGGACGAATCTTCCAGAGCGGATCGCAGAGCCAGGTCTTCGCGAACGATCTGAAGACGGGGAAGCTGCTCTGGACGTACGAGCCTCTCGCCGATAGGCCCCCGAGCTCGTTCCTCGAGACCTGGCTCCGGAGCCTGAATCGGGGGCTCGCTCTCTACGAAGACCTCGT
>NYUD01000021.1 GCA_002683825.1 Planctomycetota bacterium | reverse complement strand
CGAGAAGAGGCCGGCCACGACCATGGCGCCGATCCCGAAGAAGCGGATCTTGTTGTCCCAGATCCCCATCAGCCCATCGCTCAGCGCCACGTCGCCGAAGTCGGCTCCCCAGGCCATCAACGGGATGGCGCCGACGAAAGAGATGGCGCCCCCCAGAAAGACCAGGGCCGAGATCTCCCAGCCGACGATGAAGCCGACCGCCATCAGCATGGGTGAGATGTCGGTGCCGGCGTAGATGGCGGTCTTGCCGACCTTCCAGGCGCCTTCTACGGCGCCCTGAAACAGCCCCACGATGTCCACCAGGATCTTGAACGCGGCGCCCACGCCCAGCGCCCCGAAGATCCCCATCATCTCCGCCCCGCCACGGTCGCCCGCTTTCAGCACCTCGGCGCACGCGACACCCTCGGGGTACTTCAACTCCTTCTGGTCCACGATCATGGCCTTGCGCAGCGGGATCATCATCACCACGCCCATGACCCCTCCGGCCATGGCGATCAGGGTGATCTCCCAGTAGTGGTCCTCGAAGTTCGCCCAGGCGCCCGCCATCACCAGCGCCGGCACGGTGAAGATGATCCCCGCCGCCAGGCTCTCGCCCGAGGAGGCGATCGTGTGGACCACGTTGTTCTCGAGAATGGTCCCGCGCCTCATCAGTCCGCGCAGGATTCCCATCGAGATCACCGAGGCGGGGATGGCGGCGCTGACGGTCATGCCCGCCTTGAGCCCGACGTACATGTTCGCGGCGCACATGACGAGGCTCAGCACGAGCCCCAGGGCCACCGCCTGGAAGGTCAGCTCCGGGAGGGAGCGGTCCGCCGAGATGTAGGGTCGATGCTCGCTCTGGCTCATGTGCTCGTGCCGGGGTTCACCGGCTCCTGTTTCGCTCTTGGGCGGGAACCCGCCCTCGGGGGTGGGCCGTAAAACGGGGTCCGCGTCCCCCGGATCCACGGCCGCGGGGGCGAGGGGCACGGCTCGAGGCCGGGAAGCCTATCAGAAGGGCCCGCGGAGATCGGGCGGGCGGGGGCAAACCGGCCCGGACGAGGGCGAGCAGGTCCCGGCGCACTCGCTCGTCCCGCCGGTGCACCCCCCCCCGGGGAGGTGGGGGCCGCAGGCGAGCGCGCGCAGGGCGGCTACACGTGGGGCCGGGTCAGGTTGCGGTGGCCGTCCCGCGTCACGAGGAGGTTGTCTTCGATGCGCACCCCCCCGCAGCCCTTCATGCGTTCGACGAGGGCCCAGTCGAGGAGCCCCGCGTGCGGCCCGTCGCGGTGCTCGCGCAGGAGCATCTCGATGAAGTAGATCCCCGGCTCCACCGTGAACACCTGGTCGGTCTCGATGGTGCGGGTGGTGCGCAGGAAGGGGTGTTCGGCGGGCGCCTTTACCACTCCCCCCGAGCGGTCGCTCTGGTGGCCGGCCACGTCGTGGACCTGGATGCCGAGGAAGTGGCCCAGGCCGTGGGGGAAGAAGGGCCTCGTCAGGTCCTTCGAGAAGGCCTCCTCGCCCCCGACACCCAGGATCCCGACCTCGTGCAGCAAGTCCCCGATCCAGAGGTGGGCTTTGTGGTGCAGTTCGACGTAGCCCAGACCCGGACGCACCGCCTCGCAGAGCCCCTGCTGCAGCTCGTCCATGCCCTCGACCAGCCGCGCGAAGACGGGGTCGACGCCGGGCAGGGTCCAGGTGCGCGTGATGTCGGAGCAGTAGCCCAGGTGCCGCGCGCCCGAGTCGATCAAGAGGACCTTGCCGCCGCGCGTCGCACGCTTGCCGGTGTAGTGCAGGATGGCGCCCTTCTCGTCGAGGGCGACGATGCTCTCGTAGGGCAGCTCCTTGTCGACGCAGCCGACCGCGGCCACGTAGGCCTGGTGGATCTCGAGTTCGCTGGCGCCGGCCTCGAAGGAGGCCTTTGCGGCCACGTGTCCCCGGGCGGCCATGACCTGGGCCTCCTCGATGCAGGCAACCTCGTAGGGGGTCTTGAAGCTGCGGTCCCAGTCGAGCCGCGCCACCATCGCGGCCGGGTTCAGGCCCGAGGGCGCGACCCCGTGGGCGCGGGCCTCGTCGGGCGCGTCGCCCACGTAGGCGGCTCCTTCGAGCGCCGAGCGCACCAGCTCCCAGGCCTGCTCGCGCGTGCCGACCTCGCGCACGTCGAGTTCCTCGGCCCAGAAGGGCGAGCCCAGGGGCGCCTGTTCGTACCAGTAGTCCTCCGGCGCGACGCGCACGACGAGCGGACGCTCGTCGGGCCGCACGAGCAGCAGGTGATGCGGCCCTTGGAGGGGAACCCAGTGGACGAAGTGCGGCCCCTCGTGGTGGGGCGCGTCCATGTCGTCTGCGTAGTAACGGAAAGGCCGGCCCGAATCGACCACGAGCGCTTCGAAGCCGGTCGCCGCGAGCACCCGCTCGGCCGCCTCGCGGCGCGTGCGGACGTGGTCGATGTAGAGGTCGTTCGGCATGCTCTTCTCGTGGCTAGTCACCGGAACCACCGGCTTCCTCGTTGCGCTTCATCATGCGCTTGATCGGTCCCACCAGGGCGAACATGACGATCGCCATGACCACGCCCGTTGCCGCGACCACACCGATCAGGGTGGGCAGGTCGAAGGCCTCGTAGTAACCCGCGACCGATCCGCCGATGAAGTTGCCGACCGACGCGGCCAGAAACCATACGCCCATCATCAGGCTGACCACGCGCGCCGGGGCGAGCTTGGTCATAGAGGAGAGGCCTACCGGCGAGAGGCACAGCTCGCCGATGGTGTGCAGCAGGTAGACGCCGAACAGCCACAGGGGGCTGACGCGCATGCCGCCCGAGGAGAGCGTCGCGCCCCCGACGAGCAGGGCGAAGCCCAGGCCCGCGAACAACAGGCCGATGGCGAACTTGAACGGGTAGGAGGGGTTCTTGTCCGACATGCGGATCCACATCCAGGCGAAGACGGGCGCCAGGATCACGATCAGGACGGCGTTGAGCGACTGCCACCAGGAGGAGGGGAACTCGTAGCCAAAGATCGAGTTGTGCGTGCTCTCGTCGGCGAAGATCGTCAGCGTCGATCCGGCCTGCTCGAAGATGCCCCAGAAGATCGAGGCGCCGCAGAACAGGACGAAAATCGTCACCAGGCGCGAGCGCTCGTTGGGAGTCCAGTCGCCGGCCAGGAACAGCTTTGCGAAGAAGGCCACCACGGTTCCGAACAGGAGGATCGTGAAGGCGACCTTGATGTTGCCCTGGGTCATCAGCTCGGGCTTGGTCGCCGCCAGAGCGCCGACGGCGGCCAGTGAGGCCACGATCGCGCCGATGCCGATGTTGAGAGTGCGCTTGCGCGAGAGGGCCTCGGCCTCGTCCTTGGGCGGCGAGGGCTCCAGACCGGCTTTACCGAGCTGGTGACTCGTGGCCAGGTACTGGACCAACCCGAGGAACATACCCACCGCGGCGGCGCCGAAGCCCCAGTGCCAGGCGTTGACCGGATCCAAGCCCCATCCGGTCAGCGTGGCCTTGAACCTGGGGTCCTGGGCCAGGTAGCCACACATCAAGGGCGCCCCGAAGGCGCCCAGGTTGATGCCCATGTAGAAGATCGAGAAGCCCGCGTCGCGGCGCTTGTCCTCGGCGCTGTAGAGCTGCCCGACGATCACGCTGATGTTGGGCTTGAGCAGGCCCGTGCCGATCACCACGCAGGCCAGACCGGAGTAGAAGAAGGTCAAACCGTGCATGGCGAGCAACACGTGCCCGACCATGATGATCACCCCTCCCCAGAGCAAGGACTTGCGCTGGCCGAGGAAGTTGTCGGCCAGCCACCCGCCGGGCACCGTCGCCAAGTACACCATCGAGGTGTACATGGCGTAAATCGGCCCGGCCTTGGCCGTGTCGAAGCCCAGCCCGCCGTCCTCGACCGCGGCGAGCATGAACAGCATCAGGATGGCGCGCATCCCGTAGAAGCTGAATCGCTCCCACATCTCCGTGAAGAACAGGGTCGACAATCCCCGCGGGTGTCCCGCGAGGTGGATGATCCCAGTGGCGACGATGTACGTCAGGACGATGCTTGCACCGCTCCAAAAGAAGAACTGCATCGAGGCCTTTCCTGTGGGGGAGAACGGAGGGGCGTGCCGTGTGTTCGGTGGTCCGCCCCTCCCGCCGTCACGGCTCGGGCCGTTCGGGCCGGGGAGTGGGCGCGCGTAGGGTACGCGAGGGGAGCAGGGCGGGGAAGCACGGCGGCGCCCCGGTCCATGGTGGCTGTCCATCCAACGGGGGGGGGACGCGTCGAGCGATCCGAGTCCATGTACGCCGTCGGCCACCCGGCCCCTCTCCCCGCTAGCTCGTGTTCGCGGGCTCGGGGACACCTCGACACCGTGGGCGCAGCCCGGAATTCGATAGCCCCGGCCGCTGCTAGCGGTGCGCCGACGCCCTGGCTCGCCCGGGGATCAGCCGACGGAGCACGGCGCCCCACAGGAAGCTGTTGGCGATGACAACCACCCACTCCACCGCGTCCGAGTTGCTGGCGGACGCCACCTTGTTCCACAGAAGGAACCCCGGTTGGCCGAGGACGCTCGCGAAGGGCCTCGCCACCCGGCTGGCGAGGCTGGGCTCAAGTCCGTCGACCGCGGAGAGGTCGAAGCTGATGAGGAGCAACACCATGAGCACGACGAAGTGCACGGAGGTGAACAACAGCCAGCGCCTCATGTTTGTCCTTTCGGGGTTTGTTTCGAGTCTCCGGGGCGGCCGCGGAGTTCGAGGCCGCCAGGGTACGATGGCCGAAAAGGATCGATCGTCCAACCCCCGGGCCCCGGGCCCGGCCGCCCGAACCGCAGAAAAAGAGTCTTCGCCCATGCAGCTCGAGAACTCCCGCATCCTCGTCACCGGCGGCAGCGCCGGCATCGGCGCCGCCATCGCCCGCTCCGCCCGCTCCCGCGGAGCCCACGTCGTCATCAACGGACGCGACCCCGACCGACTGCGCGCGGCGGTGGCCGGCCTCGGCGTCGAGGGTGTTGTGGGAGACGTCGGTCGCGACTCCGAGCGCATCGTCAGCGAGGCGGTCGAGTTGCTCGGCGGGCTCGACGTGCTCGTCAACAATGCGGGCTGGGGACGGCGCATGAGACTGGAGGAGCTCGACCCCGAGGTCTTCGAGGAGATGTGGCGCACCAACGTCCTCGGCGCCGCCCTCATGGCGCGCGGGTGCATTCCTCACCTGGAGAGCTCCGGCGGCGGGGCGATCGTCAACATGGCCTCGACCGCCGCGCGGAAGGGCTANGCCGGCGGNACGGCCTACTCGTCGACGAAGTTCGCCCTGACGTCCATGACCCAGTGCTGGCAGGCGGAGCTGCGGCCGCGCGACATCCGCGTGATCCAGATCAACCCCAGCGAGGTGCAGACCGGCTTCGGAGGCAAGGACCCCGATCGCGCCATGGACGCCAGGAAGCTCGTCTCCGAGGACATCGCCCACGCGACGCTGGCGGCCCTGGAGATGGACGATCGCGGGTTCATCCCGGAGCTCACCGTGTTCGCGACCAACCCCTGGCCTGCGAGCCAGTGACGGGGGATCGGCGAGGAGCTACTCGCGGGTGTAGACGATCCTCATCCCCGGGGTCTTGTTGCCCTCGTCGTCCACGTAGGAGCGCGTGAAGGTGTGCTTGTTCTTGCCTTCGAAGACGGTGACGTCGAGGAACGGGACCTCGCCTCCGTCCACCGGGTTGAACTCGCTGCCACGGAAGGTGAGCGTTTGCCCGTCCTTCGATATCGAGCCGCTCGTTTCGAAGCTGATCTGGTTGGACATCGAGTCCATCCAGACCGACTGATACACACCTTCGCGGTCGTTGTAGGCCAGGAAGCCCAACCCCTCGAGGGGCACACCCATGAAGCCACCCTCGTAGGCCTGCTTCAGAACAAGGCCGCCGAGGACCCACGAATTGGTCATCTTGCCCGTCTCGCTCACGGGGCTTGCATCGGGGACGTAGAAGGTGGCCTCGACGGTGAACGTGCCTTGCAGGGGATCGAGAAGCCGGTGGAACTTGCCCGGCGTGGCGAGGGGGAAGCCGGCCTCCCGGGGTTCGCCCTCCTGGGAGGCTTCTGTGCCGGTTGCTCGACCGGCCAGGAAGGCCAGGATCGAGAGGGCCAGGGTCAACGCTGCGGTCTGCGCAATCATCTCTTCACTCCTTCGAAGTTCAGCGAGGTCTGTTCCCGAGCGGATGATCACCCGGCTCGAAGAAAAGAGTACCAGCCACACCCGGATTTGCCTTCTGGCGAGCCGGGTCAGCGGCACGGGGGTCGAGCACGTCAGCAACAGCCGGCCGCACCGGCTGGTGTTCTAGCGACCCGTTGCCCGACGGCCCGTCGGGAGTGAGTGAGCGCGGACGGCCGCGTCGCCCGCGGCTAGTTCTTCTTCGAGCCCGCGCTTCCCGCCGGCATGCCGTGCTTCAGGAGCTGGGTGGTGAGTCGCGCCGACCAGAAGTCCATCGCGTCCTTGACGTCGCCCCAGGTGCTGCCGACGTTCGGAAGCGCGTCGGTTCCGGCGCGCTCGTCGACCGCCGCGATGAAGCGCTCACCGCTCGTACCGTCGGCGACCTCGATCTCCATCCCGATCTCGCCGGCCGAGAGGTAGCGCCCGCTGCCGAGTGCCTGAAGCTTGTCGATGAGCTTGATCGCCGGGATGATGTTCGTGACGGCGCTGCGCCCGCCGTGAGCCGGGGACAGATCGGTCAGTGCGGTGCGGACCCGCAACGTGCCTGGCTGCGGTTCGGTGACCACCGTCCAGTTCTCGCCGAGCTTCGATTTCAGGGCTGCCTGGTAGAAGCCGATCGCCATCTCGATGTTGTCGTGGTTGACGTGCTCCTTGGTCTTGTCGGTGAGCCAGACCTCCGGCACGTCGATGATCACGCTGTGGTAGGCGGCGAGGTCGAGGTCGGGTTCGACGTAGGCCCGCAGCCAGTCCGTCGCGGGTTTCAGATCGGTGTAGTCGTCCAGGAATCCCGAGTAGCGCGTGCGGCTCTGGGACACTTTCGTCGTCGTCTGGCAGCCGGTCGCGAACGCCCCCTGGGCGATCGCCATTGCGGCGAGCAGGAATGCGAGAGCGCTCGTCTTGCGGGCGGAACAGGTCATCGGCGGATCCCCAGGGCTTTCGGGTGAACTCGACGCCGTCGGTGAAGTGGAACGCGAACCCACACGAGTTCGGCCCGACGCCGCGGTCCGGGATGGGATGGTACTCGCTGTCCCCGGGCGAGGCGAACCCGACGCGGCGATATCGATCGTCGTCCCTGCGGTCTCATCCGGGAAGATCCGGATCGCCTCGACGTTCGTCCCGTCGCCGGGCGGACGGTCTTCGCGCTAGCCGCCCAGGAGTCTTGCGACCTCGACTCGGGTCTTCTCGACCTCCGCCCGCTCGAGGTCGAGCTCCAGGAGGCGGATCACGAACTCGGTGATCTCCCCGTCGGTTCGGGTGACCTCCAGCGCCGTCTGCCCGTCATTGTTTTTCATCGAACGGTCGGCTGACTCGCGCAGCAGACACTCGACCGCTTTCACACGCCCGAGAAAGGCCGCGGCGTGCAAAGGCGTCGAGCCGTCGCCATCCCGGACGTCGACGTCCACCCCGCGCTCGATCAAGAGTTCGATCAGCGACACGTGGCCCATCAACGCCGCGCCGTGCAACGTGGATCCCATGTCCTTGTTGCGGGTGTGGACCCTGGCCCCCTTCTCGATCAAGAGTCGCGCGATACGCTCCTTTCCGAGGAACACGGCCAGGAAAAGAGGGGTCCAGCCGCTCTCCGGATCCCAGCCCTTGAGGCTGGCGCCCTCGGCCAGGGACCGTTCGACCGCCTTCGCGTTTCCGAACGCGATGGCCTCGAAGAGCCGGGTCGTGGGATCGTCTGTGTTCTTCCTGGTCGCACGCAACAACTCGGCGCACTCTTGCCGTCCCGCCTCGACCTCGTTGCGCGCCACCCGGATCCGCAGAAGACTCGCAATGTACTCGGTGATGTCCCAGGGGACCTTGGTGGTGCTGAGTACGGTGTCGCCGTTTGCGTTCTTCGCGTCTGGGTCGGCGCCCTTCTCCAGAAGAAACTCCAGCATCTCGACCCGACCGAGGAAGGCCGCCCCCAAGAGCGGCGTGGAACCGTCCTTGTTCCGAACGTCGACGTCCGCGCCGCCCTCGAAGAGGGCCCTGGCGAGCTCGACGTTGTCGGCCATGGCCGCCATGGAAAGCGGACTGACGCCCAGGACCTCGTCCAGCTGGTTGGCGTTCGCTCCGGTCTTCAGGCAGCGTCGGACCCGTTCGGGATCTTGCGACTCCATCGCCTCCCAGATGTCCGGCTGGTCTTCCTCCTCCCCGATGTAGCCGAGCCTGCGCAGCTCTTCGAGGACCTCCGCATCCGCGCTCACCCAGTCCTTCACGGACGTACCCCGGCGGTGTTTTGCGATGAAGCTCACGACCCTGTGTTCGAGCCGTTTCACGACGTCGGGGTGGGCGTCGGCGACGTTGTTCAGCTCTCCCGGATCCTTCTCGAGGTCGAAGAGCTCGAATCGAGGCCTGGCGATCTGCTGCGGGCTCTCCTGGTTCAGGATGAACTTCCAGCGCCCGCTCCGCAGGCTGACCATGACTCCCGAGCCCATTCCGATGCGCCGCAGGACGGGGTCCTCGCGGTGTTCGGAGAAAACCTCGCGCCCTTCCGTCGGCCCGTTTCCGGAAAGCAGCGCCACCAGGCTCTCACCCTGGAGCCCCTCCGGGGTGTCAAAGCCGAGGAGCTCGCACAGCGTCGGATAGATGTCGAGGCTACGCACGGCAGTTGTGACCCTCTTCCCCGCCGGCAGCAGTCCCGGCGCGTAGATCATCAGCGGAACGCGGATCATCTCGTCGTAGAGGCTGTAGCCGTGGCTGGTCCCGCCGTGCTCGAAGAACTCTTCCCCGTGATCCGAGGTGAAGACGAAGATGAAGTCCTCGCCCCATCCTTCTTCCTGCAACTTGTCCCACAGCCGTTGCATCTGCTCGTCGTTGGCCAGGATGTCGGCGTCGTACAGGTTGCTGCCGTGCTCGATGAACGATGCGGAGTCGACGTCGGTGCGGTCGAAGTTGTCCTGGGTGACGTAGAGTCCCGGGATGGCCGGCCGACTTTTGAGCAGCTTCTGCCACTCCTTGCGGAACTGCGGGTGCCGCTCGGGGTCCGCGAACTGCGCCAGGTAGCTCGGCTCGGGCTCGTACTCCTCGTGCGGATCGACCGAGTGCACATACAATAACATCGGCCAGTGATCGGTGCGGTCGAGCCAGCGGAAGGCGTGCTCGTTGAGCTTCTTCGCCGAGCCGCTTGCGAAATGGATCGCATCACCGCGGTTGACCAGGGTCCCCTCGGTGAAGTGGTCGAAGCCCTGGGCGAAGTTGGACAGGACGTTGCCCATGACGATGTTGGCGGAGAAACCCGCGGTGTACATCCCGTTCGCCCGCATGAGCTCCGGCCAGGTCAGGTGTTCGTCGGAAAGCTGGTGCTCCATCCGGTAGACGCCGGTCGCGGACGGGTACAGGGAGCTGAGCATGGAGGCCATGGAAGGCTTGGTCCAGGGCGCCTGGCTGTAGCAGGCCTCGAACACCACCGAGCGCTCGGCGAGCCACTCGAGGAACGGCGTGGTCTCGCGCTCGTAGCCGTCGAAGCTCGTGCGGTCGTGGCGGCACGTGTCCATCAGATAGAACAGGACGCTGCGCGGACGGGGCGCCGGAGAGTCCTGCGCATCGGACGTCGCGGGGAGGGGGGTGCCCACGGAGACCTCGGACACAAGCCCGCTCTTCGGGGACGCGCTCGCCGCCGGGTGTTGACCGTCGACCTGTCCCGCCCCGCTCGGGTGAGCCGGCAGAACCACCGAAACCAGCGCGATCGCCGTGAGTCCTCGGGTACGAGACGCCATCTGCACACTCCTGTCTGCGGGTAACGCGAATTCGCTTTCTTCGCGACAGTCTATGCGGACGGCGCGATCCCATTCACTTCCTTGCCTCGAAACAGGCTCCGTGGAGCTGCCGATCCCGCCCGCGGCCTGCCGCCGACACGACCGGGGCACCCGGCCGCCGCGGCCTACTCCAGGAACGGCTGGAAATCATCCTGGGCCGGCGCATGCAGCTCGCCGTGCTGCATGATCAGCCGCGCGCAGGTATTCCACCTCAGGAGCGGGTCGTCGTTCCCCGCCGGTCGGTGGCTCTCCGCCTTCTCGTACCATTCCATCGCTTCCCGCAGCTCGTTGTACGCGATGGTTCCGCTGCCCGGCGCGTTGCGATGGAAGGTCGCCTTCGCGAGCCGCTCGCAAAGAAGCCCCGAGTAGTAGGCGCGTTCGTAGTCTCCCTCCAGACGGGAGACGAGCTCCCGCGCCTCCGTGATGCTCGCATGCCCATCGCGGAAGAGATCCGCGAGCGCCAGGATCATCGTGATGATCGCCTTGCGATTCGTCGGGTCGACCTCCAGCACGTCCCGGCAGATGCTCTCCGCCGCACGGCGTTCGTTGAGCAACCTGTAGCGCTCCGCCTTCCTGATGGCGGCCTCGACGCTGTCCTTGGCGATCCGCTTGAGCTCGAACTGCGGTTCTTCGTCATGCATTACGTTGCTCCCCGGGCGTCCCGGGACTTTCCCGATCCCGCGAAGAGCCGCAAGAGCCTGCGCACAGGATCGTAGAACCTGTCCGCGACCCGCTCCTTCAATGGGATGATCGCATTGTCCGTGATCGTGATCTCCTCCGGGCAGACCTTCGTGCAGCACTTCGTGATGTTGCAGTAGCCGATACCGTGCGCCGCGCGGAGCTCGTCTGTCCGGTCGAGCGTGTCGAGGGGATGCATCTCGAGCGCGGCCACGTGGACGAAGAAACGCGGACCGATGAACTCGTCGTGCTTGTCGTGCTCGCGCAGGACGTGGCAGACGGTCTGGCACAGGTAGCACTCGATGCACTTCCTGAACTCCATGACGCGGTCGACGTCGATCTGGTCCATACGCCAGGTGCCGTCCGCCGCGTCCGGCTCGCAGGGCGTGAAGGGCGCGATTTTCTTCTTCGCGCGATAGTTCCACGAGACGTCCGTCACGAGGTCCTTGATCACGGGGAAGGTCTTGAGCGGCTGGACGGTGACCGGCCGATCGAGCGGCAGGTCCTTCAGCCGGGTCATGCACATCAGGCTGGGCATGCCGTTGACCTCGGCCGAGCAGGAACCGCACTTGCCCGCCTTGCAGTTCCAGCGCACGGCCATGTCGTTGGCGTCCGAAGCCTGGATCTGTCTCACCGCGTCGAGCACCACCATGCCCTCCTCGACTTCGGTCGGATAGTCCCGATACTCGCCCCGCTGTGCGTCGCCGCGCCAGATCCGGAAGGTTGCGCTCGCCATCACTTCATCTCCTCGATGATGTCGGCGAGTTCTGTCGGCACTTCCGCGATGGGTTCGCGGCGCACCTGCATCTCTCCGTCGCCGGTGCGTCGCAAGGCGACGTTGAAGCGGCCGGCCTCGGGGTCCTTGTCGGGATGGTCGGTGCGCGAGTGGGCGCCACGACTCTCCTTGCGCTCGAGCGCGGACCGCGTGACCGCTTCGGACACGGTGAGGAGGTTTTCGAGATCCAGAGCGGTGTGCCAGCCCGCGTTGTACTCGCGGTTGCCGTCGACGGCGACGCCGGCCGCCCTCGTCTTCAGGGCCGCGATCTCCTCGAGTGCGGTGAGCATTTTCGCCTCGTTGCGCAGGATGCCCACGTTCTCCTGCATCGCGACCCGCAGCGCGTGCTGGATGGCGTAGGGCCCCTCGCGCCCCTCGCCATGTAGGCCCTCCGGGCCCAGGGCCGCGGCGCGTTCGAAGGGCCGCAGCGCCGCCACCGCCGCCGCATCGGTCTGGCCGTCATCGATCGTTCTCGCGCCGTTTTCGGCGGCGAAGCGCGCGGCGTGTTCCCCGGCGCGCTTCCCGAACACCAGGAGGTCCGACAGCGAGTTGCCGCCGAGCCGATTCGCCCCGTGCAGCCCCGCCGCGCACTCGCCCGCCGCAAAGAGTCCGGGCACGTTCGACATCTGCGTGTCGGCGTTCACACGGATGCCGCCCATGGCGTAGTGCGTCGTCGGACCGACCTCCATCGGCTCCTTCGTGATGTCGATGTCCGCCAGTTTCTTGAACTGGTGGTACATGCTCGGGAGCTTGCGTTTGATGTGCTCGGCGGCGCCTTGGAGCTTGTCCGCGATCCAGGCGATGTCCAGGAACACCCCGCCGTGGGGGCTGCCGCGACCCTCGTGCACCTCGCGCAGAATGCAGCGCGCGACGTGGTCGCGGGTCAGAAGCTCCGGCGGACGCCGCGCGTTCTTGTCGCCCTGGGTATAGCGCCAGCCCTCCTCCTCGTCCTTCGCCGTCTGATTGACGTAGAGCGGCGGGATGTCGTCGAACATGAACCGCCGCCCTTCGGAGTTCTGCAGGATCCCGCCTTCGCCGCGCACGCCCTCGGTGACGAGAATCCCGCGCACGCTAGGAGGCCACACCATGCCGGTCGGATGGAACTGGACGAATTCCATGTCCACCAGCTCGGCGCCGGCGCGATAGGCGAGGGCGTGGCCGTCGCCCGTGTACTCCCAGCTGTTGCTCGTGATGCGATAGGCGCGCCCCAGGCCCCCGGTCGCCAGCACCACGGCGCCGGCGCGGAATACCTGAAAGTAGCCCTTCTCGCGCTGGTAGCCGAAGGCTCCGACGACGCGGTCGCCGTCGGTCAGAAGCTCGGTCACCGTGCACTCCATGTGAACCGAGACACCCTGGTGGATGCCGTGGTCCTGGAGCGTGCGGATCATCTCCAGTCCGGTCCGGTCGCCGACGTGCGCCAGTCGCGGATAGGCGTGCCCGCCGAAGTTGCGCTGCAGGATGCGCCCGTCCTTCGTGCGATCGAAGAGCGCGCCCCAGGCCTCGAGCTCGCGCACGCGGTCGGGCGCCTCCCTGGCGTGCAGCTCCGCCGCGCGCCAGTTGTTCAGGTACTGCCCGCCGCGCATCGTGTCCGCGAAGTGCACGCGCCAGTTGTCGCGCTCGTCCACGTTCGACAGCGACGCCGCGATGCCGCCCTCGGCCATCACGGTGTGAGCCTTGCCCAGAAGCGACTTGCACACCAAGCCGACCGACGCGCCCTGCGCCGAGGCCTCGATGGCCGCGCGCAGGCCCGCCCCGCCCGCGCCTATCACAAGAACGTCGTAGTCGTGGCTCTCGTACTCGCCCATCAGAGGATTCTCCAGTCGGTCCAGACGCCCATGGAGCACAGGCGGACGTAGACGTCCGTGAACCCCACCCAGACCAGGCTCAGCCAGGCGAAGAGCATGTGCTTCTCGTTCAAGCCGCTGACGCAGGTGTAGCACTTCAGGCGCGTCGGACGCCTGGAGAGGACGTCGATACCGCCGCCGACCAGGTGCCTGAGGGAGTGGCAGCCCAGGGTGTAGCTCCCGAGCAAGATGACGTTCAGGGCCAGGACGAGTGTGCCCACGCCGACTCCGAAGACCGTCTCGCCCGTCGCCGCATCCTCGAACCACAGCGCTTGCCAGACGTCGTAGGAGAGGAAGATCAAGAAGAGCAGCGCCAGGTAGAGGAAGTAGCGGTGGACGTTCTGGAGGATGAGCGGGAAGGACTGTTCGCCGCGGTAGTGCTTGCGCGGCTCACCGACGGCACAGCCCGGCGGATCGGCCCAGAAAGCCTTGTAGTAGGCGCCGCGGTAGTAGTAGCAGGTCAGTCGGAACCCGGCCGGCGCCCAGAGGATGAGGATCGCCGGCGACCAGGGCAGCCAGCCCGGGAACCACCCGGGCTTGGCCCCGAACCAGCTGTGCGGCGAGTCGCCGAAGAGCTCGGGGGAGTAGAAGGGCGAGAGGTAGCCCCCCAGGTGGTAGTGCTCCGCCTGAAGCGCGGCCCAGGTCGAGTAGACGATGTAGACGGCGAGCCCCGAGAAGATGGCGAGAGGCTGCAACCACCAGGCGTCGGGACGCTCCGTTGCTCCGAACCTGCGTTCGCTAGCTAGGGCATGGGCGTTGGCCTGGTCCATTGCGTACTTCCTCGGCGAGAAGGACGGCCTCGATACTCGCGTCCCGCGAAGCCACGCGCCCTCCCCTTCCCGGCCGGGAGGATACGAAACGCCGCCGCTTGCGACCAGCCGGGCCGGTCTCCTATCCGCTCGCTCTCGGGGTGGGGGACGGGTGGCCTGCCGGCCTTCCCCGAAACCCTCTTGCGACCCGGAGGCGACCACGCTTCGGTGCACCCCCGGCCCAGGCTGCGAGGTTTTCCGGGTGCGATCCCCCGAAGCCGCAGGAGTCCATACCCGGGCCGCCGTGGGACCCGGCGCGACGGCCATCCACCGACCCGGGGGCTCGCGGCGTCTAGGAGCCGCCGCCGACCCGCGCCAGGATCGCGTCGGCGAAGACGCCGGCAGCCGCGGGGTGGTGCTGGAAGAAGAACATCGGCTCGATGAGTTCGAGCTCGTTGATCAGCGGCCGGCCGTCGTCGTCGAAGAGGAAGTCCGCGCGGGCGTAGAGCGGGGCTTCTTCGCAGGGGACGACACGCAGACAGCGGCGTGCGATGTCCACCAGCGCGGGGTCGAGGGGCACGGCGTGGTCCGTGGCGCCGTGCTCGTCCTGCACGCGGTACTCGCCGGGAACCGGCACCTTGCGCACGGCGTGGGTCGGCTCGCCGTCGATCAACAAGATGGAGACCTCGCCGCCCGTCTCCACCCGCGCCAGGTAGGGCTGGAGCATCATGGCCCGCTGCTCCAGGCATCCGTCGAGGAAGAGCTGGGCGGCGGCCAGGTCCTGCTCGTCGGCGCGAAAGCGCAGGGTGTCGCTGGCCACCGCTCCCACCAGGGGCTTCAGCATGGCGCGCTGCCATCCTCGTTCCGCCACCAGGTTCGAGAGGTCCGCTTTCCGACCCTGGTCGAGCCACAGGGTGGGGGCCACGGCCACGCCCGCCGCGTCCAGCTCCCGCAGGTACGACTTCTCGCTGTTCCAGCGCAGGACCGCCGGCGGGTTGAAGATCGGCGTGCGTTCGGAAACGGCCTCCACCCAGGCCAAAAACTGCGTTCGGGCGAGGTGGTAGTTCCAGGTGGTGCGCACGACGACGGCGTCGAAGGCGCCCCAGTCCGTACCCTCGCCGTCCCACGCGGGGCGCTCGAACTCCACGCCGCGCTCCGCGAGGGCCGCCCACAGCGCGCCCTCCGTCGCGACGCCTTCGTGGTGCTGCGAACAATCTGCCAGGGCGATGCGCATGGGTGTCGGGGGGTGAGGGTATCAGGCTGCGACGAGAAGGACGCGTGCGCCGCGCGCCTCGTCACCGCGCGGGCCGCGAACCCGGTTGAAACGTTACGGCGTCGGGCACGATTCCAAGGCCCCCTTCAGGATAGCCGCATTCGCCGGCCGTTCGCCGAACCACACCGATTCAGGAACGGTTCGAAGCCATGTGTCCGACGCCGCACGTCAGCCCTCTCGAACGGCCCACGGACGTGCGACTCCGCGTCGGTGCGTGCTCATCGGCCGTTGAAGAAGAGCGTCAGATCGTCGCTGCCCCCGTTCGCCGAGACGAGGTCCATGTCTCCGTCACCGTCCAGGTCCGCGGCCGCGACGGATTCCGGGAAGCCTCCCGTAGGCAGCGAGATCGGGTCCGGCGAGAACACCCCGGGAGACGTCTGGAAGAAGCACTTCAGGTCGCCGGTGCTCCCGTTCGCCGAGACGAGGTCCATGTCTCCGTCACCATCCAGGTCCGTGGTGATGATGGATTGTGGGAAAGTCACGGACAGCGGGTTCGGGTCGCGGATGAACTCGCCGGGGGCCGTGTCGGACTGAAAGAAGAGGATCAGGTTATCGCTGGCTCCGCCACTCGCCGCCGAGACGAGGTCCATGTCTCCGTCACCATCCAGGTCCGCGGCGGCGACCAATACCGGGCCGTCGCCCGACAGCGTGTCCGGGTCAGCGAATTCCCCGGGCTTGGTGTCGGACTGAAAGAAGAGGGTCAGGTTCTGTGAGTTCGCCGAGACCAGGTCCATGTCTCCGTCACCATCCAAATCCGCGGCGGCGACGGATTCGGGGTTTGAGTTCGTAGGCAGCATCAGGGTCAAAGACGGCTCCAAAGGAAAGTCGCCGGGGGTGGTGTCGGACTGGAAGAAGAGCGTCAGGT
>NYUD01000020.1 GCA_002683825.1 Planctomycetota bacterium | reverse complement strand
CGCACGCCGGGGCGAAAGCTCGTGTCTCCGAGCTGCGTTCCAAAGTCCCAGCTGACGCTCGACGAACCCTGCGGAAGGGCGACCCGGTTGTCGGACACAACGGCCATGCCGCTGAGCACGGTGAGCCCGGTCATCTCCTGTTCGCCTTCGCCCGCCCCGAGATCGTAGAAGAGCGAGACTTGCACGGCCTGGCTCGGGTTGAAGTGCAACGTCGCCGGAGAGTCCTTGGTGTCTTCCACCGTGAAGTCCAGCGCGGGCGTTGTGCCTCCGCCGCTTCCGCCCGCCCCCGAGGCAACCCCCACCGTACCGAGCCCGCAGCCCGTCGCCCCCAGCACGGCGAGCGCAATGGAGCCCACCGTCCGATACGCCTTCGCAAGCCCTTTCCTGTCCGCCATGGTCAGCGCTGTAGTCCCGGTCCGGGGTCGGTCCACGCGAAGAAAGCCGGAAAAAGTCGAGCGGGCGCGCCGGCCGGCGACCCGCTGGCCCGCCCCACCCCGGGGATCCCGGCCCGGCCGGGGGCCGGACGACCGAAAGCCACGGCGAAGCGGACGGCAGGGCAGTGGGTCATGCAAGTTCCTCCTCACCCCCTTGAATACGGTGGCGCGGGTGGATTCGTGCCCGATCGCTCGTCGCGCGGGTGGAGTTTCCATACTCTCACAGCATGGAGATCGGCGCCAGCGCCCCGCGGGATCCGCTCCCCGGGCCGGCCCGGCCGGCCCCGGGATCGGGGCGACCGCGGCGAAGGGCGGCCCGGGGACCGCGCCCGGACCCGCGGGCCGCGGGCGGGCGGAGTAGGATGGCGGGGAGGTCGAAGCCTTGAGCACAGCCCAACCACCCGAGGACAGGAACACACTCGAGGACTCCCTCGACGCCCTGCCGGAGCTCTCCTACTCCATGGAACTCGTCCAGAAGGTGCAGGGCGGAGAGGGAGGGGCCATGGACGAGCTCCTGGAGCGCTACCAGCCGCGCATGCGGCGCATCATCGCCATCAAGATGGGCGCCAAGCTGCGGCGGCAGATCGACGTGGAAGACATCCTCCAGGAGGTCTTCCTCATCGCCTTTCGCAAGATCGAGGGGCTCGAGCTGCGCAGCAAGGCCAGCATCCTGCGCTGGATGGCCAAGATCGCGCAAAACGTCATGCACTCGAAGGTCGATTACTTCTCCGCCCAGAAGAGGAGCGCCGGGAAAGAGGTCTCCCTGCACGGACTGGCTCCTTCCAGCGACAGTCTCGAACCCCAGATTTCGGCCGGCGTGACGAGCCCCTCACAGAGGGCCGCCCGCAGCGAGTTGCAGGAGCTGGTCGACAGGCAGGTCGAGCGTCTCGAGCCGGCGGACTACCGGGAAGTGATCCTGCTGCGGGACTACCAGGAGTGCGAGTGGGACGAGATAGGCAGCCTTCTGGAACGACCGACGGTCGCGGCCACCCAGGGGCTGTATCGGCGGGCCCACCTGAAGCTGCGGAAGCAGATGCGCAAGCATCTGGAGCATCCGGAATAGTTTCTTTCGGGGGGCGGCGTTGTTTTTCCCGGCTTCTGCGTGCCGTTTCCGGGAAAGGCCGACTCCTCCCCTGGGCTCCCCATGCGCCAGGAAAGCAACACCGCCGCCGCCATCGAACCCCGGGATTGCGGGGAGTTCGACTTCGCATCGACGCGCTTCCTGGCAGCGCGACTCGTCGGGGGGGATCTGGAGGCTCTCGACACCCTGCTCGAGCTCAACCAGGACCGCTTGATGCGGATTCTCTCGATCCGCATCGCCACGAACCTCCAGGAGATGCTGGAGGCCTCGGTCCTTTTCTCGGGGGCCGAAGAGCTCGCCCGCCAGCGCCTGGCGAAACTGGACGCCAGCCAGCCGGCGGCCGTTCTCGACTGGCTGGCGAAGCTGTCGGAATCCCTCCTGAGGAAAAGGATCGGGATCGTGACGAGCCGGTCGGTGTCCTCTCCGAACGACGCATCGCGCCCCCCCGCGCGAAAGCGCGACCGGCGCCGGGCCGTCGAGGACCTTCTGGATCGGACGGTCCAGGGGCTCGGCACGAGCGCCCGCGAGATCCTCCTGGCGCGGGACTACCTGAAGGGCGACTGGAACTTCGTCCGCAAATCCCTGGGATACCGAACGGTCCAGGAAGCCAAGGCCGCCTACCAAAGCGCCCAGGCACTGCTGCGCAAACACATGCACCGAAAGCTGGCCCGACGCAAGCGCCCGCCTCCCTAGAGCTTCGTCGACCGCGACCCCTCAGGCGCGCGCGACCCGGGGTTCTATTCCGCGCTCGCTTCCGGTATGCGCAAGGTGTAGCGGCGCCCCTCGCTGCGAGCATCCTCCAGACGAAGCTGGATGTGGGAGGTGTCCCGGGAAACGACGATCCGGCGGCGAATCCAGTGGTAGCCGTCCGCGTCCTCCTCCCTCGACACGAGATCGCTGATGCGGGCGTCCCCCGCCCGGATGACAAAGCGGTTCGCCCGGACGGGAAGCTCCAGGACCACCTCTTGCCCGTCGCGCCGGACCACGGCCCGGGCGTGAGCCAGCTCGACGGCGGCCAGGCGATCGGCCCGGGAGAAGAAACGATCGTTCTCGAGTACCTCGCGAACGAAGAGGTCCGCTATCTCGTCGATGATCTTGTCCCGCACCTCCTCGACGACGTCCGGCGACTCGCGCGACAAGAATCCCGCCGGCACGATGATCGACAGCAGGTAGTCGCCGGCATCGTCGGCCCGTTCGACAAAGCTCAGATCCGTGCCCTTGAAATCCACCTGGATGGGAACGGGCAACACGTTGCCGCTCAGGGGATCGTCGTGGGGGCTGGTCACGTCGATGAAGTCGGCGTTGAGCTTCACACGGGCGTTGTAGGTGTTGTCGGCGACGAAATAGCAGAAGGGGCCGCCGATCAAGAACAGAGGCAGGTTCAGCCAGAACTTCTCGTTGGCCCGGTGCTCGATCCTGGGTTCGTACGAAACCGAAGGTTGCACCCAGAGATCGGCACCGGCCTCGAGTGACTTCTCGCGCCAGTACCCCGCTCGCTCATCCTCGCTGCGGCCGGCAAAGTCCGCTTCTCGGGGAGGATCCAGGACGGTGACCCGGGCGAACCCCTTTCGCAGCGCGTCCTCGAGCCCCTTCGTGACGCGCGAGGGGTCCAGATGCAGGGTCAGGACCTCCTTCGCATCGTCGCTCTCGTCTCCTTCTCCGGGCCCATGGCTCGCTTCCCGAGGCTCTGCGTAGCTCGCCTCTCGAGCCCTCGCATAGCTGGCTTCCCGGGCCTTCGGGATGGAGAGCTCGTTGTTGAGCGCCTCCACGGGGGCGAGTGCCGCGTGGAAGGGCAGCGGACCGGGGAGGGGCGCCGTGGTCTGACACGAAAAGGCCGTGGCGAGGGCCGCCAGGGCGAAGACGTGCTTACCGCCCAGCTTTTGTATTCGGGAACCCAACAACTTCCACTATCAGGGCCAACGGCTAAAAACGCCACTTATCTTCAGAGTTCGAGCCTTCTCCGCATCGAGTACACAGCGAAAACCGATGTTTTCGGCAGGACTTTCGGCCGTATGGCAGCGGATGTTTCTGTAGCCGGGGATCCCCCCCTCCTCGAGGCCGGAGACGACCCATCTTTCGAGAGGGACCTGGCCGGCGAACGGGCCTCGGTCGGGCCACGAGCCCTCTGCCACGACGGAGGGCTCGTCCGCGAACTGCACCCCGCCGTCACGGTCGAAGACGTAGGTCCGGCCCTCCGCCGTCTCCACGAACAGCCTCGCCCCGCCGGCGTCCATCTCCATCCGCGCGATTCCATCACACGGCTCGGGAACCACGAGTCGTGCGTTCACCTCGTGGTCGCTGAAGACACGAACCTCTCCCCGAGTGGAAGAGCCTGCAAGAAGCTCGACTCTCCCGTCTCCATCGAGGTCGATCTCGTGAAAGACCGACGGCGGATCGGTGAGCAGGTCACGGTAGGCTTGAAAATGCTCGTGCGGAGGCTGGCTGTCGCCCGGGCCCTCCAGCGCAAAGCGCCGGGGGGTGGCCGTCCATTCTCTCGGTCCGGCGCAGAGGTTGGCCGGATAACCCACGAGCGCCGGTTCGAGTTGTGGGGAGGAATCTCCCGGGTACTCCCTGGCGGGAATCTCGCGGCGTTGCCGCGCAGCTGCGCTCGAAGACGTGTCTCCCCCTCCCCCATCACGAACCAGGTACTCCCACTCGAGAAGGGTCGGTAGGCGGGCATCCAGAAAGGCGGCATAGGCCGACGCCTCGGCCCAGCTCACCCCGGTCACGGCGACCCAGGAGGGTCCTTCCTGCTCCGGTCCCTGCAGCCTCTTCACGAGTTCGCTGCGACGCTCTTCACTCGGCCCGCTGCCCGCCGGCCAGTTCCCCGACTCCCTGTAGCCTTCCGGCTTCGACAGGAAATCGAGAAACTCCGCCTCGGAGACCTCGAAGGCCTGGACGTAGAACGGGCGCAACTCACCTGACGGGATGTCCACGTTCCAGCCCAGTTCCCTCGATCGCGAGCTGCGGCTTTCGCCGAAGGTGTAGGTCGAGTCCTCGGACCCGACGTACACCCAGAACCGGGGGAGTGCTCCCGCGGACGACACGAGGATCGGATCGGCGTGGATCACCAGGTTCGCGGGGAGACGGGCTTTCTCTCGCTTCTCGCCGAGCTTGCCGGCGAGGTCCCAGGCCTTGATCTCGATCTCGACCTCCTGGCCGGACCAGGTTTCATCGACGAACGGAAGCCGGCCGGGAGCCAGCTCATAGAGACCGGATTCATCCCTGGCGACGAGCTTCAGGGGCTCTTCCCGTTCGCCGTCGTGTACGAGAGTCGCCAGGACGCTCTGGGTCCCGTTGCGATCCGTGACTTGCACCTCGATGGGCCACGAACCGTCGGCGGGCAGATTCCACTGGCCCTTGTCGTCGAGACGAGGGCTCGTCAGCTTGATGAGGGGGCCGCGGCGAGAGAGATTCCAGGAGATCCCCTTCCGGCTCTTTGTCCCGCTCTTCGCAACGCCGAGCACCGAAAGCGCGTAGGACCCTTCCCGGGGCGCGACGTCCACCGACCAGAAGGAAGTGTCGCGATGCACGAACCCGCCGCTGTCCTTGGCGGCGGAGTCGAGGTCGAATGCTCCGGACCTCACTTCTCCATCCGGCGTCGTTAGCTCCCACTCCAGGGATTCCATCTCCGGTTCCCGGCCGAAGCGCACGAGCAGGTGATCCTCGGGACGAACGAACTCACGCGTGAAGGATTTCTCGAGCTCGAGCGACGGGAGCCGGGTATCCACCTCGAAGTCGTAGTCCCGTTCTTCGATGAAGCGTCCCCGTTTGCCATCTCCTGCGGAGCTGTAGGTTCGGATGTGCACGCCCCTCGGGCCGTCTTCGCTCAGACGGAACCGGCCCTCATAGGGTGCGTCCTTTTGCGCGCTTCCGCTGTGCGCCTCTCGCACCGCCGGGGAAAGAGCGACCTCCAGCTCAACGCTCTGAACGTTCTCCGGTCGCACGCCGAGAACCAGCTCGTGAGACCCCACGATGACGGGCAATCCGCGGCCAACCGTAACTTTCCCAAGGAAGGTATCAAAACGCTTAACTTCCGTAGAGAGCGGGCGCCGCTCGGGCTTCTCCGACGGGATCTGCCCGGGCGGAGAATACTCCACGTACACCGAGAGCTCCGGAAGCTCGGAAACGGCGAGAGGAAAGGACTCCGTCCGGGGTCTGCGCCCTCGAATCCCGTCCCCGGTGACAACACGAAGCTCGGCTTGCTGCGAAACCAAAGAGGACAGGCCCAGGCTATCGAGTGAAGCGGCAATTGGTTTTTGCGGCGCAAGCCTGCGCTTGAACTTCTCGCCACCGTCGAAGGAGAACGTCACCTCGCACGCTCTCTCCGCCTGGAGTACCAGGACATCTCCGGGAAAGCACGCCTGCAATTGCCCGGGGCCAAGTGGGATGAGAGCGCTGTTGGCCAGGCGCAAGCCGACAGCGAGGTCCGCAAGCTCGGCGGCACACGTGAAGACGACGGAGAATTCTTGCTTCTGACGGGCGGCATCGACGGCCTCGACGGTGAGCGTGCGCTCCCCTTCGATCATGGACAGGCCCAGATTCCCCAGGCTCAGAGGACCCGGGGGAGGTGGACCGGGACCGTAGAGGGCCTCGTTTCCTTCGCGCAACGTGAACTCGGTCAACTCGGCGGGCGACTCTGCGGAACCCTGGAAGGCCAGCTCGCAACCGCGAGGATCGATGGGAGTTCCGGGGACCACCGCCTCGCCCCCGCACTCGACTTGCAGTTTCAGCTCCAGTGCAGGAGCGAAGAGCAACTTGATATCGTGAGAGATCCAGCGACGCCCATCCCCCAGGACGAGGATGCGGCCCTTGGTTTGTGGTTGCGGCGTCTTGTCCGGAACGAGGCTGAGCCGGAGCTGCCTTTGGGCTCCGGCCCCTTGCGCCGCCTGCGGGGATTCGGCGCCGGCTTCGTTCTCGCCGGACACGATTTCAACTCGCCAGTCCTCAAGCGATCGAAGTGTCTCCGGATCGACGACGCTGGCGCTGAGGTCTGACGCTCCCGGCTTAGGATCTTTGGGCAAGGCCAACACATAGCCCGGGCTGAGTGGTCCGACCAAGATGTTGTCGACCAGATCGCCGTTCGGCCGGCGCACTTGGAAGTTCTCCTCGGGCGTCGGACGCTGGAACCACACGAAGGTCGACAACGCCGCGATGAGGAGCGCGGCGCCGGCCGCGATCTTCCCCACGGGAAGCGGGGGATCGACGATGTTGTCGAGGGCGGAGTACGCTTCCTCGGCATCCTGCCAGCGCTTGTCCCGGTCCTTGACGAGACAACGATCGACGAACGCCGCCAGCTTGGGCGGAACCCTGAAGCCCATGCTCGAAACCGTCCGCGGCTCGACCTCCAGATGGTTCTTGACGGCCTTGAAAGCGGTGTCGCAGCTGGTGAACGGATACTGACCCGTGAGCATGCGAAAGGCCATGATGCCCAGGGAGTACAGGTCCGAACGGGCGTCGAGAGCGACGATGTCGGGATGGCCCGCGAGGTGTTCACACTGCTCGGGGGAAGCGTAGAGCAGGCTGCCTCCGCGCGCCCTCTGGACCCGATTGCGGCTCTTGCCGGTCTCGTCGTCGGTCTCGGGCAGGGCGGCGGTCGCGATCGATCGAGCGAGGTCGCTGGGCGGGATGTCGAAGATCGAACCGTAGCTGGGTTGCTCCTCCGCGCGCAGCTCGGCTCCGATGTGCTGGCCGATACCGAAATCGATGACCTTGACGCGATCGTCTTCGCCGGGACGCAAGGGCGGCAGCACGAAGACGTTTTGCGGCTTGAGGTCCAGGTGGAGGATCGTCTGACCGTCCTCCATGTGGTGGGCCCGCCGCAGCGCGTCCACGATGCGCAAGAGGATCCGCGCGGCACGCTTCGGCTCGATGCGGCCTTCCGAGCGGATCAGCTCCTCCAGCTCGACCCCGTCGAGGTACTCCATCACGAAGTAGTGCAACCCGTCCGGGGTGCGGTCGTAGGTGATCCAGCGAACGATGCACTCGTGCTCGAGATTGGTCAGCTGTTGCGCTTCCTTGCGAAAGCTCTCGAGAGCCTTGGTGGAGCGGGCTCGATTCGGGTTGAGAACGGCCACGGCCACGCGGGCGCCGAGCATCTCGTCCACGGCTTCGTACACCGTCTTGAAACCACCCTTGCCCTGCTGGCGTTTGATTCTGTACTTGCCTCCCAAGAGCTCGTCGCTCAGGTCCTCGGCCGGAGCCCGGTGCGCCGCCGCCGGACGATCCTCGACCGGAATCGCCTCCCGGAGAAGATCCTCGAGAGACAGCATCGAACGCTCGAGCTCGACCACTTGCAGGGAGGTGCTCAGAGGGGATGAGAGCAACGTGTCCAGACCGTCTCCCTCGACACGGAACTCGACTGCGAGATCCTCGGAGAACGTCTCCGAGAGCTCGGAGAAAGCGCTCCGGTTCGCCAGCACCAATCCCTCGACCAGGGCTTCGATGCCCTCTCCCGGAGCCCAGTTCTCCACGTCGAGCTGCGCCGGCTCGGGGCTCCCCGTCGGAGAGGACGGCGCCGGATCGGCAAGCCCGTCTTTTCCTCGAGCTTCTTGCGGCTCGCGACGCACGACCACGATCCGGGGCAGCGGTTCGGGAAGCTCCAGTCCCCGCCGCTCCGCCTCGACCATGAGCCCCTCGTGCAGAGCCCGGTTGACGCGTGCCTCGAGCAGCAGGTTCAAGAGCTCGCGCGTGCCCTGGGAGGATTCCTTCCAGGCACCGAGGACCCTCTCCTCGTCAGCCTCCAGACGATTCTGGAACAGGACCGCTCGGATCACGATCGCACCGGGAGCCCGATCGACTTTTTCCTCGCAATCCTCCACGCCCAGTACTCGAAGCAGATGGCTCCAGAGCACGACGACCAGTGCGGGTAGACCTCGAGAACTCACCGCGAACCCCTCCGTTCGGGTCGAACCACCTGCAGGGAACACACCTGGCCAGTCAATGCCTTGATCCTCGGCCCCCCCATCCGATTTTTCGGGGATTGCCTACGCACAAACCTCAAATAGTACCCGGAGCCGTCGCCCCCCGGGAATGACCTGGGCCCGGGGGACCGCTCCAGGTGGGTGTTCTTGCCCGGTTCAACCTCTCGGTTACCTCCCCTACGCCGGATCTAGAACGGCGCCAGGCCGTCCGCGCGGCCGTCCTCGAGATCCACCTGCTTCAGTTTGTCTCCGAACTCCTGCGAGCTGCAAAGCTCTTTCTCCACCATCATTCGCTGCAGCGTCTTCGTCGCCAGCGCCAGCTCGCCGATCGCGCGCTCGAGACGCTCGGCATCGACGCCGCCCCTGCTGTCGCGCACGGCGGCCACCTCCATGCGCGCCTGTCGTGCCTCCTCACGCGCCTCGTCGATCTTGGAGTGCTGATAGATGTCGAAGATCCAGTTGATCAGGCCCATGTCATTCTCCCACCGCTCGTATGCAAGTGACTCACAGCCGCGACTAGACTCCACGGCACTATACGGATCCCCATGCACCCGCGTCACCCGGGGCCGTGAGATCTTCGGCGACGTAGGCGGCCTCGCCCTGATCCCAAAGGGCGCGCAGTCTCTCTCTGTCTCCGATCGATCTCTCCCGACGCAGCCGGTCGCAGAGGAAACGGACCCAGGTGGTCCGCTGCATGCAAGGTTGCGGCGGAGTCGGCTCCGCACCCATTCCAGAAGGGCCTTCCGTCCCTCCCGCTCTCGGCCGGTCTCTCGTTGGGCCGGGGCCTGGTTTGTGACGGCCGCGGAAACGGGAGGGCGGGCACTGCATGGGAGTTCGAACCCCGGGGGTAGGGAGGTAGGCGTCCTCGCCTAGCGCTTTCTCGAGGGGAGGTAACGCTTTCTCCGATCGAGCGCGGTTTCGCACGGCCCTCACTGTGCGTTGTGTTTGCGTTTCGAGCGCGCGAAGGCGCTCGGCTTGAAGGTGTTGGCCGTAATGACTGCGCATTCGGGTGCCGCGCACGTCGTCGGGCACGTGGTTTGAACTGTGGAAAGCCCTATGCGCAAAGAACTTATTATTTCTCTCTTTTCCATCACTTCCTTCGCACTCCTTTCCTGCTCGTCCGGTGGCGGGAGCTCCGCAGGATCCGGGCTGGGCTTTCAGCTGACCGGCATCTCGGTGCGCGATAACGAGATCTGGGAAATCAACCGTCCGATCGAATTTATTTTCAGCGCTGCGGTCGACTTCACGACCGTGAGCAACAACACCATTCAGCTCCGGACCGTAACGGGCGAACCGGCAACCGGTGAGTTCCTGCAAACCGAGCCGACGCACGTTGTGTTTCAGCCGAACTGTCCGCGACTCGCGGATCTGTCGGACGCGGGCCTGCGTCCGGGTGGTGAGCGTTACATCCTGACCGTGCTCGGAGCCTCCAGCGGTACCGGCAACACGCTCCTTTCGGTATCCGGTCGTCCACTGCAAATCACCCAGCGTCGAACCTTCAGGACACCGGCGTCCTTTGAGCCCTCGGTCGTGTTCCTGGACCCGGTCCTGGGACCGCCGATCCCCCGCACGCGCCCCGGCGGCTCGAACGGGCCCGCCGGCAGCTACATCGAGATCGGTGGGGATGCGGATCAGCGGGTCTACTTCGAGCGACAGGGAGGGGGGCCGGCGCCTCCGGAATTCGAATCGCCGTTGAACCTCTACAGCGATGCGGAGACCAGGATCGCGGTCATCATCGAATTCAATCAACCCGTGAATCCGTCGAATGAGAACATATCGGGGGAATTCCTCGAGCTTCAGTACCTCGACGCAAGCGGGGCATGGCAGAGCCTTCAGGCGGACATCGAACTCACCAGCAACTGCGTCGGCGGAGCGGCGACGGTTCGCATCCAGCCGATCGGAGTGCTTCCACCGTCCAGCCGGGTGCGCGCGAACGTGAAGGAGGGGTTTGAAGACATCGCACGCAACAAGACGACCTTCTCGAACCTCGGCTTCATCAGCTGGACGACCCGAAGGGTCGCCTTCGAGAGCTTGCAGCCGCCGGACGAGCTCGCGGACGGCTTTGTCGAGAACTTCGACTTCGACAACTTCCGTGACGACACGGCGCTCTTCGTCTCACCGCCCGCTGTCTGGGACGGGGGTAAACTCAAGGCCGGTTTCGATTTCGAAGGCGACGGTGGGCCCGGCGGAGCCTTCGACTGGGTGGTCGACGGCTCGTTCCGGCTGAACACGATCTCCTCGACGATCGAATCGGCGGACATGACCCGCCAGCAGACCGTGGTGAACGGCATCGTGAACGTGCGCAATCTGACCGTCTTGCCAGATGCCGTGCTGGATATCGTCGGCCCGAACCCGGCGCGTATTCGGGCTACCGGCGACGTGATCATTCGCGGAACGATCGACATCTCCGGAAACAACGGGCGCGACGTGAACTCGATCAATACGGGCGACCAGGTCGAGGTCGGAGCGCTGGGCAACGGCGGCAGCGGCATGGGCGGCAATGCCAGCGAGATCACGACGAACTCCACGCCGCGCGGCGGCACGGGCGGCGGCCCCTTCGGTACACGCAACCTCGGAGGGCAGGGCGGAGAAACAGGCTATTCGTCGGGCAGCGTGCACCGCAGACGCCCGGGTGGCGGAGGCGGCGGTCGCTTTCAAGAAGATGCGCTGCTTCCCGAGCATGAGCGCGCCGACAAGGGCGTGAACGGTCACTCCCAGGGCACCGGCGCGGTCTCGATGAGCGGCCCCGCGCAGGGCGGCGATGCGGGCGTGGCGGCCTTTGTCGACGAGGATCCCACCAACAACTACTGGGGGCTGCGTCCGGTCGTGGACGAGCGCGGGAACCTGGTCGAAATCGTGCGCGGCGAGCTGCGTCGCCTGTGGGCCGGATCCGGCGGCGGCGCAGGCGGCGATGCCGTTCCGCGAAGCAGTTTCCTGACCAACAACTGGGGTCGGGGCAGCGACGAGAAGGGCGGTCCGGGCGGCAGTGGAGGAGGCGGCCTGACGATCCAGGCCCTCGGTTCGATCGTCTTCGGCGTCGAGGGGTTGATCCGTAGCAACGGCGGTCGCGGCGGCATCGGCGAAAGCACCAACCAGATCAACCACGTCGGCGGAACCGGCGGGTCCGGCTCGGGCGGTCACGTCGTCCTGGAATCGGCGACGCAGATCGACTTCACCGATGGAGGCACGCTCTTCGCAGTCGGGGATCACGTTCAGGCACTGGGTGCGCCGGGGCGGCGCGGTCCCGATTCGAACCACCTTCCCGAACAGGTCAGCCACGGCGGCCCCGGCGGCGCCGGCGTCATCCAGTTGCACGTGCCCGACCCGATCGATCCGATCGGACCTGGCGCGGATTCCTCCATTCGCCTGCCCCCCGCCGCGTTCGTGGAGGAGGACCCGCTCGACGCGATCGCTTCGCCGCGTCCGGTCGTGTTGATCCCCACTTTCGGTCCGCGATCCCAGGCGCGCTCGCGCTGGATCCCGATGGCCGGAGCGGATCAAGATCCGAACGGGGGAACGGACCTGCTGCGCTTTCGCTTCGGCGGAACCGAGGCGGACGGGAGTCTCGCCGTGCTGGACGAGACCGTGCAAGAGCTCGAACCGCTGCTCCGGGGAACCCTGGGCGAAGCGGCGGCCATCGGCCGGGACGGCACGCGCCTGGTCCTGCAGCACACGGAGTTCGCGCCCCTCCTGGAAATCCAGAACGGTCTGTCGAACGACCTCTACCTGCGCACACCGGCCCTGCTCGAGGGCTTCCTCCTGCGCTTGCAATCCGGTCTCGATCCCCAATTGCGGCGCGACTTCGTGGTCACCGATGCGGTCTACGACGAAGGCCGCCCCACCATGGCCGACGAGGTCTTGTTGCTTGAGACGGGCTTGAGCCACAACGGCGTACTCGCGGATTTCCAACCGCCGGGAGCCATCGACTACGAGCTGATCCCGCGCTTCTTCCGCGTCGTGACCGACGGGATCGAGGATTACCTTCCCCAGGGCTCCTCGATCCGGATCCGGTTCGAAGCCACGGGCGCCGACGCGCGGGGTCTTCCGGACACCGAAAACCTGCTCGTCGAAGGGACGCCCGACATCGCTCTCTTCAATCGCCTGGCACCGGGAGAACTCAGTTTTTTCCGCTTCGAGATCGATTTTCAGCTGGTCGAGGAGGGCACGCCGCTCGGTCCCGATTCCCGTCCCGTAGGACTGGATTTCCTGAAGGTGCCCTTCGTGTTCTGAGCTCGGGGCGACCCCTCGCAGCCCGGCGGGTTGCGAAGGGGTCCGCGGGCTTCGATCTCGAACGCGACCGCGTGTCGACGACGAGGGCAAACGCGATGCCGAAAGCGTCGATGACCCCTGTTCACCCCCATCCGGCGCCCTACCTCGGCCACGTCCCTGCCGCGCCGGTCGGAGCGTGCTCGGGCGAGCGAAGAGCTCCAGCGCCGCCGCCACCCGCTCCACCGGCACCGAGGCCCCCTTGTTGCGAGGAGCGATCAGCCGGTAGGCTGTGGAGGCGGCCCCTCCGGGTGCTCAAGTGTCGAGTTGCATGGTCGGGCCCTGCACGGAAACTCCAGGCATGAATGGGCCACAATGGATTCTTCTGACGCTCGTCTCGGGATGGAGCCTCGCCTGCGCGAGCTGTGGCGATGAGCCCGTGCAAGGTGGAAACCAGCTCACGAGCGACGACGCCGCGGCCGGCCGAGACAGGCCCTTCGATCCACGCGCCGCAGCCATGGTAAGTCGGCAGATCGAGCGGCGCGGCATCGACAACGAAGCGGTGCTCGCGGCCATGCGCCGGGTGCCTCGGCATCGGTTCGTGCCTGAATCCCTCGCGACCCAGGCCTACGATGACAGCCCGCTTCCGATCGGGCTGGGGCAGACGATCTCGCAGCCCTACATCGTCGCGTTCATGACGGCTGCACTACGCCTCGACGGCGATGCGAAGGTCCTCGAGGTCGGCACGGGTTCAGGCTACCAGGCCGCGGTCCTCGGCGAGATCGCGAGAGAGGTCTACACGATCGAGATCCTCCCTGAACTCGCCGCAAGCGCCGCATCGATTCTCGGTGAGCTCGGCTACGACAACGTTCACGGCCGCGAAGGAGACGGCTATCGCGGGTGGTCGGAACACGCGCCCTTCGACGCGATCATGGTCACCGCGGCACCGGACCACATCCCCCAGCCGTTGATCGAACAACTCGCCATCGGCGGCCGCATGATCATTCCGGTCGGCGACCAATCGCAAGATCTCATCCTGATCGAGGTCACGGACGCGGGGGTCACGAAGCGCTCCGTGCTGCCGGTGCGATTCGTGCCGATGACCGGCGAGGCGCGACAGAGCGCCGACAGGTGAGAACTGCCCCGGTGTCCGGCGACTGACAACAGGGCTCTTACTCGGGTCCCCGGGTCCGACGACATCCTCCATCGATCAGGAAGCCTCCCCGCAAAGAGCTACGAAGAAGAAGTTCGGACAGGACGAGCCTGGAGGTTGTCCCGAGGTCGGGCCGGGAAAAACACCGCTTTGGATCCAACATTCCCCTGCGACTCCGTACCCTGCCGACTCCGCAATACTTCCTGTCCCGTGGATAGAACATCCCGCCCGGAGGACGACCATGAAATTCGGATCTTGTCTCCTGTGCGTGCCGTGCGCGGTCATGGCCCTGTGCTGCTACACCGGTTGCAGAAACGGGGCTCCCTGGACAGATGACGGCTCTGTCTCCTTTGAATTCTCGGCCCCCTTTGCATCGGAGTTGAATTCCGAGGGCGTGGAGGTCGCCGAGATCCAGGTAGGAGCCGGTTTCTTGAAGATCATCGGCGAGGAAAACCGGCACAAGATCAGTCTGGAGGGAACCAAGGCCGCAGATTCCGAGGCGACTCTGAACGAGATCTCCATAGTTTCACTCGCCACAGCCGCCACCGCCATCATCACGGTCGACGGACCCGAATCCTCCGACAAGCGTTACAAGGTGGATCTCACCCTCTTCGTGCCGCGGCCGATGGCCCTGAAAGTCAGTGACACTTCCGGCTCTATCGAGATCAGCGGTATCCGTGGAAACATCGCCATCAAGGACGGCTCGGGCGGCATTCAGATCAAGAACACCGAAGGCAACGTCGACATCGACGACGGATCCGGCTCGATTCAGCTCGCGGATTTGAAGGGCGACGATCTGCGCGTCACCGACGGTTCGGGCTCCATCTCCTTGTTGAACGCCAGCTGTTCCGTCGCCCAGATCGAGGACGGCTCCGGAAGCATCACCGTGAACGGCATGCAGGGAAATCTCACCATTTCCGACGGCTCCGGAAGCATCGACGTGCGGACCGTGCAGGGTAATGTGACGGTCACCCGCGCGGGAAGCGGAGACGTCGACATCACGGACGTTACAGGAACCGTGAAAACGCCGCGGGACTGAACCGCCGGCTCAAAGTGGATCGATCCATATCCTTCGGGTTCGTGTAGAAGAAGAGGTGAATCAAAACACCATGAAGACCGCCCATGAAGGAACACGGCCGGGCGGAACAGGAGCACTACCGCTGTTCTTGCTGTGCTCATTCCTGACGGCTTATGCCTGTTCCGCTCCCACGGCCTCGAGCGACGGCCGGATCAGCGAGCAAGGACGGGAACGCATCACCTCCTTTGCAGCCGATCAGCAGGGGTGGGGCGAGCCCCTTTGCCAGCTTGAAACCGTCCCTCAAAGCGCCCGGGAAGCCGAAGCCCTGGTCTTGGAGGCGGTGAAGAGTCGCATGGAATCTGCACCGAGAGATCTGCAGATTCCCTGGCCGGATCGAATCCAGATCTCCACGCAGTTCGGCGGCCACTTCTTCCTATCGGTCGCCGGCAACGAAGAGGGCGCGAGGGATTACGACACCGGGTACAAGATCGACGGAAAGACGGGCGCCGTTTACGCCTACCACATCTGGTAATCGCAGGCTCGCCGCCGAATCCCGCCTCGGCGTCTGTGGCCGCGCACTCCGGCGGAGTCACGGGCGCGCTTTTTCTACCGGCGGGGGGTCTCGCTTCGAAGTATGGATGGAGAACACGGAATGAAAATCCCGACGATCACGCTCTGTGCTTGTCTGGCGGTTGCAGGTGGCGCCGCCGCTTGCAGGGGGGAACAAGGCCTGTCCCGGTCCGAGACGCCTCGCGCCTTTCCGGTCGCGGGCGCGATGGCGGAGATGCCACGGCTCGCAGCCGGCCTCGACCGCTTCGCGCTCGGCGCCTACCGGGAGATTCGAGCAGGAGACGACGGCAACATCTTCTACTCACCGCTCAGCGTAGCGCTTGCGCTGGCGATGGCCGCGGCGGGCGCCGAGGGCGACACCCGCGCCCAGATGTACCGCGCGATGCACGTGGAACTGCCGGCGGACGAGATGAATCCCGCGTTCAATGCGCTGGAGCTCGCCATCGCCGGCGACGGCGGAGACGATCGGTTCAAGCTGCACATCGCCAACGGACTCTGGGCCCAGCGGGGATTCGCGCTCCAGCCCGGTTTTCTGGACGTGCTCGCGCACTACTACGGTGCGGGTCTCGGCCTGGTCGACTTCAAGGACGACGCCCACCGCGAGCAGGCCCGACGCGCCATCAACACCTGGGTCGGCGATGAGACGAACGGGAAGATCGAGGATCTGGTCCCCGAGGGCATGCTGACGCCGGACACGCGGTTGGTCCTGGGCAACGCCGTCTACTTCCTGGGCAAGTGGGCCGACCCTTTCGACGCGGACTCGAAAGATCAGGCCTTCACGCGCAACGACGGATCGACCGTGCAGGTCGCGATGATGTCGCGCACCAGCGGCGCCCGCTATGCCGACGGCAACGGTTGTCAGGCGGTGTCGCTGGAATACCTCGGCGATCGCATCGAGATGGTGGTGCTGCTGCCCGCACCGGACACCTTCGACGCTTTCGATGCGGCGATCGATGCCGAACGGCTGGACACGATCATGGACAGCCTGCAGTCGGTGCGGCTCCACCTCTATCTGCCGCGCTTCACCTACGAGGCGACGCTCGATTTCGTTCCCGTCCTGAAGGCCCTGGGGATGGTGGCGGCGTTCGAAAGCCATCGAGCCGACTTCTCGGGGATCACCATGGAGGAGAAGCTCTCCATCGGCGCCGTCGTGCACAAGGCGTTCGTCGCGGTCGACGAGGAGGGCACGGAGGCGGCCGCGGCCACGGCGCTCGGCTTCCTCGGTACGTCCTTGCAGCCGCAGAAGCCGCTTCTCATGCGCGTCGACCGGCCCTTTCTTTTTGTGATCCGCGACCGGCGGACGGGCACGATCCTGTTCATGGGTCGCGTGATGGATCCTTCCTGAGTCGATCTCCGTCCGAGCCAGGGAGACATGCCCATGTCCCGCCAACTCGTGTCGACCCGACCGAGGCCGCCCTGGTCGAGGTAGAGCCCGAGCTGGCAGAGACCGATGGCGATGTGCGTACCGATAGCGATGAACGCGCTACTTGGCCAGTGCGCCGCGGTCAAACAGCGAATGGAGCGAGCACCCACAACGGTACATGATCTGCCGTGTTAGCCTCCGGCGCGCAGAGAATTGCGTCTCACGAGACTCCCCGAACCCACTCTGGACTGGAGAACATCATGCCCACATTCCTGACCCTGATCACCGAGACGAGAGAAGGTGAGAGCACGATCCGTGATTCCATCCATCGGACGGCAACGTTTCGTGAGGAAGCTCAGGGTTTCGGTGTGACCGTCAAGGAGTTGCGCTGGACCATGGGCAGCTATGACGGCTTCGTGCTCTTCGAGGCGCCTGACAGTTCCACGGCCTGCTCCCTCTTGCATCACCTGACGTCCAAAGGATCCGTGCGGACGCAGACGATGCAGACCTTCGATGCCGTGGAGATGGAATCCATTCTCGATCGAGCGCAGCTCTGAGTCCGGTCTGCGAGCGAGGTGTGACGCCGTGCCACCCGAACCCCTCCGGCATCGCAGTCCCCTACACGGCCCCCGTTCGATCCCTACCCCCTGGCCGTGTCCCGTGATGGCGCTTCGGATCGGGACTTTGCCACACGAACCTCGCCGAGGATTGCCGGCGGAGCACGTACGGGGTAGGACTCTCTCTGGGCATCGGTCTGCCGGCCCGGCGGCCCCCCCATCCACACTTTGAAACCCACCTGGAACGCTGATCATGACCCCCTCGCTCGCATCCATCCTCGCTGCAGCCGCCTTCGCCGGATGTACCTTCGTTCCTCACCAGGAATCGCATGAGAGAGTCGAGCACGATTCCTGGCCTCGACGAGGACAAGAAGAGCAGGCCCATCACTCCCACGATCGGGACGGTGAAGAGATGGAGAGGCGCCGCACGGGGGCGAACGAGCCTCGCCGTCGTCGGGAATACGGAGAGGATCACCCGGGCGAGGGATGGGAGGAGCTCGCACGCGCCAGGCAAGAGCTCGGCCGGCACCGCGAAGAGCTCGACAGGGCTCGCCGTGAGCTGGAGGAACAAAAAAGGGCCATGGGCCGGGAACACCGTGAGCTGGCCGAGCAACACCGGGAGCTTGCAGAGCGTCAAATGGAACTCGAACGTGAGCGCCTGGAAATCGAAAAGGTGTCGGCTGAACTGAGCATCGAACGGGAACGGATGGAGCTCGAAAGGGAGCGGATGGAGCTCGAACTGGAGGCTCAGCGTGCGGAGATCGAGATCGAAGCGGAGTGGATGAAGCTCGAACTCGAACGGGAAAAGATGGAACTGCGGCGGTCCTACGAGGAGTGCGAGGAAGAGGAAGAGATAAGGGAAGAGCGCGAGGACGACGAAGAGTGAGCCCTGACCTGACAGCGCCTAGATCCGGTAAACCCGACCGCCCACGGAAATCGTGAGGAAGGCCCGCTGACGCCCGATGTGTCGGAGTAGACGCCCCCTGACACTCGCCTCCCTGCTGGTTTTGCACGGCCTCGCACAGGGCCAGACGGAGAGCGAAGGCGCTCCGGACACCGAGCTCCAGGCCGTCGAGCCGGCTACCGGCTACGACGACGGCTTCTTCATTCGCTCCGCGGACGGCGACAGCGAGTTCCGGATAGGAGGCCTCTTCCAGGTCGTCGCCAGCTACACACCGGAACGGGAGCCCGCTTCCGACTTCGTCGTGAAGCGCATGCGGCCCGAGCTGAGCGGCCGGTTCGATGCGCTGCGCTTTCTCCTCGAACCGAACTTCGACGAGGACGGGGTAGAGCTGGAGGAAGCGTGGCTCGGGACGGAGCTTTTCCGCGGACAGGACCTCCTGATGCTCGGCCGCATGAAGGTCCCCTTCAACCTCGAGGAGGTGCGCAGCCGCACCTACATCGATTTTCCGACCTTCTCGATCATGAATCAGTTCGCGCCCGCTGAAGAGAACGGAGCGTTCCTCTACGGGGAGAGCCCATCGGGGCGCTGGGAGTACAACGCGGCGCTCTACAGCGCGAGCGACGGGCTCGATAACGTCGCCGCGCGCCTCATGCTGCACCCCTTCGTCGAGAGCACCGACTCGAGGTTTTTGAACCTGCAGCTCGGAGTCTCCGCCACCCTTGGATCCCAAGAAGAAGCGGTGGGTGGGGACACGATCGAGAACGAAATCGGTCTGCCCGTCATCGAGTTTGCTCCGGGCGTCACCCTGGACGGTCGCCAGGAAAGAATCGGCGCCGAGGTTGCCTGGTTTCACGGCCCGTGGTTCCTGCAGAGCGAATACATGGTCGTTCGCCAGGAGATGTCCTCGAGCTCGGCGGACGGCGAGGTGGACTTCTCGGGAGGCTACCTGACCCTCTCCCGTACCCTCACCGGCGAAGCGAAGAGCTTCGCCGGTGTGTCTCCGGACTCGCCCTTTGACTTTCGCACGGGGCGGGGGCGAGGGGCGTACGTGCTGGCCCTGCGTCTCTCGCAGCTCCACATCGATGAGGACGCGGAGAGCCTCGGGTTCGTGGTCCCGGCCACGTTTACCGACCGCATTCGCACCGTCTCCCTGGGCCTGGACTGGATCGCAAACCGCCACGTGATGGTGCGAACGGCCTGGGTACAGAGCTTCTACGCCGACGAGGTCCTTCTGGACGGTGGAAGTGAGGATCGTGAAAGCGCCTTGCTCGTGGAGTTCCAGCTGCACTTCTGAGGCAGGCGCGCGCCCGTTCGGTTCAATCGACGTGCTTGCAGACGCCCGCCGCGGCGGCTGGAGGCCGCTCGCGCTCGACACCGTGGCTCGCGGTCGAAGGGCGAGCGGTGGATGGCTGCGATTCGTGCACCGACGCCCATCGGGCCGTTCGCTCCCTATTCGTCGTATTCGGGAGTGGGGATGTCGACGTCGAACCTCGTACCGACCTGCTCCCGAACCCAGGCGAGATAGTCTCTCTCCCAGGGTAGGGGCGTCTTCTCGGCGGACTTGGGTCTCGCCTCGTCACCGGGCGCCACCGCCTCGATCTTGTCGCCGGCGTCGGAGAGGTAGGCGCTCAAGGACTCCGTCGTGGCGCGGTTCTGCTTGACCTCTGCACGAAGCTCGGAAACCACCCCTTGGAATTCCATCAGCGCGGCGACGGTCTCGAACCGGTTGGAGACTTCCTGCACGGACCCCCTCAGCGTTGCTTGATCCTGCTTGAGTTCCCGCGATCCCGCCGAGGCGAAGAAGGAGGAGACAAAAACGAGCGCAGGGGCCAGCACCCACAGGGGGATCATCCGGAACAGGACGTAGAACCAGCGCATTCGGCCTGGACGGAGGCTGCGGTCCGGCAAGGGGAACCTCCTCACCTCCCGGAGCAGAAGAAAGCCGAAGCCCACCGCACCCAGGAGTCCCAATGCTGTTGCACCCGGGGTCTCCAACCACTTCACAAGCGGTTCGTACAACCTACCGATGTTCATCACCGAGAAGCCGCAGAGGTTGGTCACGGCGTGAAGAAGGACGACCAGCCAGAGCGACCCCGTGCGGTGATAGACCAGACCCAGGATGAGTCCGAGCTCGAAGACGACGGGGAAGCGAATGGGATGAAAGTGAACCAGGGTGAAGATGAGCGCCGTGACGAGCACCGCGATCCACGGCTTCCAGACACGCACGAGCGCGTTCTGGAGCAGCCCGCGGAAGAGCAGCTCCTCCGACACCGGGGCCCCGATGACCATGAGGCAGAAGAACCAGAACGTCTCCACCGGCGTATCGGCTCCACCGAACAGCCCCATTAGGGCATGGGTCTGCTGAAACACTTCGGTCGGGGTGAAGAGCAGCTCGGCGATCCACGCGTTGGCTCCCCAGACGAAGAGCACGTTGCAGACGGCGAAGACGGCGATCAGGAACAGGGACGAGGTGGAAGGCTTCTCGATGCCGAGCGACCGGCCCACGGGCAGCCTCAGGGCGACCAATGCGAGGACGGCGAGGGGAGCCGCGATGAGCATCTGGCTCACGAAGAGGTTGAAGCCACCGATCAGGGCAAAGCGGTCGCCCATGACGAGGGCCACCTCCCCGGCCACGTACAGAAAGAGGATGCCCAGGAGCAGGACGACTGCCCGCCCCGGACCGAGTGACCTGGGGGCCGAAGCCTCCGCTTGCGGCGGCGGGTCGTCTTCGGAGGGCACGGTCGCGTCGCTTCTTTCCATGGGACTCCTTGCCTGCGTCTGTCCGGTGTGCGGGTTCCAGGTCGGGCCCGCCACCATACTTCAACGGACTTGCCGAAAGGCACGGGGTCCCCACGCTCACTTTCCCGGCGGTCTCCTGCTCCCCCACCGATCCGGGGAATTCCGGGGTTCGTTGAGACCATTTCCGGACTCGCCTGGCTATCCGGACACCCGCCACCATGGGAACCGCAATGAACACGACCCGCCCCGTCTGCGCCTCCCTCTTCCTCGCCCTCCCCCTGGCCGGGACGGGACCCGCCGGCGGTTACGGCGCGCTGGTCTTCGACCTGACCCAGCTGGGTCCGGCCGTCATCGGGACGCAGTGGTTCGGCCAATGGCTCGTCCTGGACCGCAACTCTCCCAACGGAACGGCGTCGGCCTCCGAGGCCTTCGAACTGACGTTCTTCTGAGAAGGGTCCCCGCAGGCCGCTCTCGCCCGCTCGAGGATCACTTGCTGAAACGCGGGTAGCGGAAGTACACCTCGAGACACAGCGCCATCAGTGCCGTCTGGTACACCCGCCCTCCGGCGTGGCCCCAGGGTCCGTCGGGGTTCCACGAGCCCTTCGCCGGTCCGCGCTTGAGCTGCGTTCCCAGCGCGACCTTCTTCATGTTGCGGTTCCAGCTCTTCCACGCCTTTGCGCCCTTCTGGAACATCGCGTAGGTGGCGTGATAGCAGTAGTAGACATCGTTTCCCAGGTAGGTCTCACCGTCGGGATCGAACGCGATCTCCTCGGGCGGGCACGCCAGGATCAGGGCCGCCTGTTTCTCGACCAGTTCCGTCTGNCCCTCGATACGGTCGACGAANTACCTCGCCCACAATCCGGCCGCCGTCATGGCCTCCGTGTNNTCACGCGGGAAGTGTTNATTGNCAGGGGTCCGTGNCGACAGNGAGCCGCGNNAGTNGTACCCGATCCGGCCGCTCTTGGAGGCGTCGGTCGCTTCGTCGATCCACTTGAAGCCCGCATCGATGGCCCACTGCGTATCGAGAATGCCGCGCTTCTGCGCCGTGCCGAGGGTCACGAGCGCCCAGGCGGTGATGGACGTGTCGCTATCTCCGACCGACGGGACCTCGTAGCGCCACCCTCCCTCGGGGTTGCCTGCATCGATGATGTACTTGACGGCGTCCTGCACGCGCTTCTTGCCCTCATCGGAGGGGATCCGCTCGTAGGCTTCACAGAGCGCGTAGGTCGCGATGAGGTGGCTGTAAAAGAAGTCGTGGAATCTTCGGACGCCGATCAACCGCGTGGAGCCCTGTTGTGCGAGGAGCCACTCCACGGCGCGTTCGATCTCCTCGGAAAACCCACCGCGACTCGCCGCCGCATCGGCGCCGGTCAATACCAGAAGGCACAGCCCGGTCAAGCCGACGTCGTAGGTGCTCTGACCGACTCCTTCGCACGGCTCGTCGCCTAACCGGGCGCACTCGTCGGTGAACTTTGCGCCCGACCAGTACCCCTCGTCATTCTGGTGGTTGACGAGCCAGGTGAGGGCGTTGCGAAGCGCCGCTTCCGTGCCGGCGCCGCCCTCCTTGCTGACCAGGGACCGGGGGGAACGCCAGTCCACCTTGACGGGCTTCTTCTTCTCCTGGGGCGGCGAGCCGGGATCCGACCCGGGTTCCTGCGCACCGAGGGCGAGACCGAAGAGCAAGCAAGCGGTCGTCCCGAGCGTAACCATTCGAGGAGTGTATCGCTTTCGACGACTCTCCGACATCGGCCCCGGGGCCGCCACGGGCCTAGAAGCCGACCGTCAGGTCCTGAGCGTTGGTCAGCTGGAAGGCAGGACCGTCCGCTTGGACACGGAAGGCGTTGTCGCTTGCGGCCCCCGTCACGTAGGCGTTCCCGTAGATGTCCACGGCGATGGCCACCGGTTGATCCAGCGCATGGCCCGCCCCGTCTCCCGTCGCGTCGATAATCTCGGTGATGACACCATCCGGCGTGACCTTGAAGGCGTTGTCGCTACTGAGCCCCGTCACGTAGACGTTCCCGGAGCTGTCCACGGCGACGCCTACGGGCAATGCCAGCGTATTGCCCGCCCCGTCTCCCGTCACGTCGATGATCTCGGTGACGGCTCCACCCGGCGTGACCTTGAAGGCATTGTTGCTGCAAGACCCGGCCACGTATACGTTCTCCGAGTCGTCCACGGCGATGCCCCTGGGCCAGCACAACGCATTGCCCCCGTCCCCCGTCGCGTCGATGATCTCGCTGACGGCTCCACCCGCCGTGACCTTGAAGACGTTGTCGCTCAGGAACCCCGTCACGTAGACGTTCCCGGAGCTGTCCACGGCGGTGGCCACGGGTAGATCCAGCGCATGGCCCGCCCCGTCCCCCGTCGCGTCGATGATCTCGGTGACGGCTCCACCCGGCGTGACCTTGAAGGCGTTGTTGCTGTTGGCGCCGGCCACGTAGACGTTCCCGGAGCTGTCCACGGCGATGCCCCAGGCGCCGTTCAGCGTATGGCCCGCACCGTCCCCCGTCGCGTCGATGATCTCGCTGACGGCTCCACCCGGCGTGATCTTGAAGGCGTTGTCGCTACCGCGCCCCGCCACGTAGACGTTCCCGGAGCTGTCCACGGCGATGCCATAGGGCTCGAAAAAAGTATGGCCCGCACCGTCCCCCGTCGCATCGATGATCTCACTGACTGCGCCCCCCGGCGTGATCTTCAGGACGTTGTTGCTGTTGGCCCCGGCCACGTAGACATTGCCCGACCCGTCCACGGCGACGGACTGGGTTGTCATCAGCGTATGGCCCGCACCGTCCCCCGTCATGTCGACGATCTCGGTGCTCGTGGAGGTGGGGCCGAACAGGACGACTTGCGTGTAGGCGGTGAAGCCGCACAGGCCAGGGTTCACCGGAGCGGAGACCGTGGCGGAGCCCGCCGGGAGGCCGGTGATGCTCGTCTTGAAAAGGAACGCGCTGCTCGGATCGAAAAGGACCACCTGACCGTTGGCCAGGGGGATCGAGGCCGATCCGCCGTAGGCCAACATGAGACCGAAGGTGTAGTTGGCGGTCACGTTGAACTGGACCGTATTGCCCACCGCGGGGGGGCCGGCGCTATAAGCGTTGAGATTCAGACCGCCGCTGCGGGTGGCGACCGAGGCGGGGGATCCGCACACCCGGGGAACAGGTATCCTGAAGGCGTTGTCGCTACCTAGCCCCGTCACGAAGACGTTCCCGGATCCGTCCACGGCGATACCGAGGGGGGCGTCCAGCGTATTGCCCGCTCCGTCCCCCGTCGCGTCGATGATCTTGGGGGCGGCTCCACCCGGCGTGACCATGAAGGCGTTGTCGCTGGTGAAGCCCGTCACGTAGGCGTTCCCGGATCCGTCCACGGCGATGCCCCAGGCGCCGTCCAGCGTATTGCCCGCCCCGTCCCCTGAAGAGTCGATGATCTCGCTGACCGCTCCACCCGGCGTGACCTTGAAGGCGTTGGAGCTACTGAGCCCCGTCACGTAGATGTTCTCGGAGCTGTCCACGGCGATGGCCTGGGGGCCGTTCAGCGTATTGCCCGCCCCGTCCCCCATGACGTCGATGATCTCGCGGACCGCTCCTCCCGGCGTGATCTTGAAGGCGTTGGAGCTGTTGGCCGCGACCACGTAGACATTCCCGGAACCGTCCACGGCGATGCCCCGGGGTCCGAGCAGCGCATGGCCCTCCCCGTCCCCCGTCCCGTCGATGATCTCGCTGATGAGACCACCCGGCGTGATCTTGAAGACGTTGTCGCTCAGTAACCCCGTCACGTAGACGTTCCCGGAGCTGTCCACGGCGATGGCCAAGGGGAAACTCAGCGGATTGCCCGCTCCATCCCCCGTCGCATCGATGATCTCGCTGACTGCCCCACCCGGCGTGATCTTGAAGGCGTTGTGGCTCGCGTACCCCGCCACGTAGACGTTCCCGGATCCGTCCACGGCGATGCCCCGGGGGTAAGACAGCGCATGGCTCGCCCCGTCCCCCGTCCCGTCGATGATTTCGCTGACTGCTCCACCCGGCGTGACCTTGAAGGCGTTGTCGCTGTTGGCCCCGGCCACGTAGACGTTCCCGAGACCGTCCACGGCGATGCTATATGAATCATCCAGCGGATGGCCCGCCCCGTCCCCCGTCGCATCGATGATCTCGGTGATCTGGGCAGCGCCGATGGACGCCACCAGAAAGACGGCGGACACGAGCGCAACGAGAAGACGAGAAGCGCCGGTCCACCCGGGGTGAGCGGGTTCTTGCATGACGACTCGCTTCAACGGCGCTGGCACGACCCCCCGGCAAGCGCACCGGGCCGGAAGCAGGCTCTCACTCCACAGGCCCCCGGCTCTCGCGGCCTGCGGAGGCGGCGGGCCGTTCCCCTCGGACGCTTGCCTTGCGGGCTGTTCCAGTGCCAGGTCGGATCGCTTCACGCTCGTTCTCCTTCTTCCGAGGTCGGTGGTGGTGTCGGCGTCTTCACCCTCTCCACCCACGGAGGGGGTCGAGCCCTCATGTCGCGACCGACCCGGCCGTGACCGGTTTCCCTCGATTCGGGATCCCGTGGCTCCCCCCGCAGACGCTACCCGACCTGTTGCCAGGCCAGGTGGTCCGCCGATTTCGCGCCAGGCGCAAAAACGACCCGGGACGCTCGGCACCGCGCCGGCCTGTGCGAGGGCGCCTCGCCGGTGAACCCGGTCCCCGGGGCCGGGAGGGATCCGGGGATGGGGCGCGCTGTTCTCGGGCTCCCGGGCGCAGCCCTTTCCCGGCGCCGTCCGCCACGGGCCTAGAAGCCGACCGTCAGGTCCTGAGCGTTGGTCAGCTGGAAGGGAGGACCGTCCGCCCGGAGACGGAAGGCGTTGCTGCTGTCCCTGCCCGCCACGTAGACGTTCCCGGACCCGGCCACGGCGATGCTCACCGGGAAGAACAGCAGGTTGCCCGCCCCGTCCCCGGTCGTGTCGATGATCTCGGTGATCGCTCCACCCGGCGAGACCTGGAAGGCGTTGTCGCTGTTGGCCCCGGCCACGAAGACGTTGCCGGAGCTGTCCACGGCGATGGCCTGGGATCCCATCAGCGCCTGGCCCGCCCCGTCCCCGGTCGCGTCGATGATCTCGGTGATGGCTCCACCCGGCGTGACCTGGAAGGCGTTGGAGCTGGAGAAGCCCGTCACGTAGGCGTTCCCGGACCCGTCCACGGCGATGCCCAGGGGTATCACCAGCGCATTGCCCGCGCCGTCCCCCGAAGAGTCGATGATCTCGGTGATGGCTCCACCCGGCGTGATCTTGAAGGCGTTGTCGCTGTTGGCCCCCGTCACGTAGACGTTCCCGGAGCCGTCCACGGCGATGGCCTGGGGGCCGTCCAGCGTGTTGCCCGCCCCGTCCCCCGTGACGTCGATGATCTCGCTGACGGCTCCACCCGGCGTGATCTTGAAGGCGTTGTGGCTACCGAACCCCGCCACGTAGACGTTTCCGGAGCCGTCCACGGCGATGCCCTGGGGGCCGTCCAGCGTATTGCCCGCCCCGTCCCCGGTCGCGTCGATGATCTGGGTGACTGCGCCACCCGGCGTGACCTTGAAGGCGTTGTTGCTG
>NYUD01000001.1 GCA_002683825.1 Planctomycetota bacterium | reverse complement strand
GGTGATCTGGATGCTACGGGTGAACGGACGCTTCCAGTTGCGCGAGGCTCCGTGTCACTGTTTCGAAGATTCCCCTTCCCGCCCCCCTCCCGAAGGCATGCTTCTTTATCCCCGAAGTGCGCCAGGTTGGGCGACCGCAGCACTCCCACTTCCGAAACGCCTACTCCTGGAGGCCCGAAAAGAGCACAGGGGTGGACCAGCTCAAATGGTCTGTACTCATCGCTGTGAAGGACCAATGTGGGTTGTGGTGAAGGCGCCCTAGACGCTTCTTCAAGAGCTCCCAGATCGTTGCCCGACGGTAGAAGACATTCAGAGCGGTACCCCTTCCGCCTGGGCCTATGCGTAGGACAACAGTTGAGTTACGGCTCATAAGAGCGACCGGCGCCGCTGCGTCGTTCACGACGGATACTCCGCCGCCATGAAAGTTGAGGAAGCTCTCGATCCACACCGGCCAGTAGTGCCGCCGAGTCAAGACCAGGATGCCGTCTTCGCCCCATGTGGCTTCCCACGGTGCTTCTCGGCCTAGCTGAAGCCAATCTGCAACTGCGACAAGGAAAGCGACACAGGCAATGGCTAGGGCGGCAAGGGAGGTGAGGTTGGTTGTGTCCACCCGGCTATCGTCCTCCGCTTCGCTACGGACGATGCGTGGTGGGGTGTTGGGAGCGGCTCTGTCCTCCTGCGTCGGTCACTCCCAACACCCCACCACGCCCCGTGTGCGCGCGGCTGTGTCTCCTCCTCCGTCGGGCACGCACACACGGATGCGAGGTATATTTTTCCGTGACAGTAGGCCGCACCACTCGTTCCTCGTTGGCCTACTGACCCGGAAAAATCCTCGCCCTGCCGGGGGCGGCCAACCCTTCGGTTGGCGGTCCTTCGCTCACCCGTGGGGCGGGTTCGTGAAGGAGGTGGCCGGTGGGTTTTTTCGACTGGCTCAAAGGTCCCCCGGACACCGAGTCGGCACCCGCCCACCGGGTGTCGGAAGAAGTGCCGGCCGAATTGCCGGCACCGGTTGATCCGGTTCTAGCGGCCGGCCGTGAGCAGGCGGCGGAGATTGCTGCCTACCGGCCGGGGCGTCCGAAGGCTGGGGAGCATGAGCGCACCAAGCGCATTGGTCTGGCGGTGTCCGAGGGCGAGCACGCGCGGTTGAAGGCCGCAGCGGAGGCAGCGGGGCGTAAGCAGCTCTCGCGGTGGTGCCGGGAGGTATTGCTAGGCACTTTGGATAATCAGCAGGCTGTCGATTCTGGGGCGGTGTCTGCTGATGTGCAGGGGCAGTTGGTGCGGATCGGGAACAACTTGAATCAGCTCACTCGGGTGGCGAATCAGGGCGGGGCCGTGGACGCGGACGCACTGGACGAGGTGCGGTCCCAGTTCCAGGCGTTGCGGATGGTGCTGTGATGATCGCGAAGATCACCAACGGCACCCGCGTCGGGGATATCGCCGCGTATCTGCATGGGCCAGGCCGGGCCAATGAGCACCGTTTCGAGGTCGCCGGGCGCACCTACACCGGGGGCCGAGTGATCGGTGGGAACCTGGGCTATGAGGGCCACACGGAGCCGGATCAGTGGGTGAAGCTGATGCGTCAGGCGTTGAAGAAACGCCCTGAGGCGAAGAAACCGGTGTGGCAGTGCTCCCTGCGCAACACCGCCGGGGACCGGCGGCTCACGGATGCGCAGTGGGCGGATGCGGGTCAGTCGTTCGCGGAGTCGATGGGGTTTGAGGGCCACCCGTGGGTGATGGTCCGTCATGGGGATGACCACGTGCACCTGGTCGTCTCTCGCGTGGACTTTGAAGGACAGCTCTGGTCGCGGTCCCACGACCGCAGGAAGGCCCAGAACGCCGCCAGTGCGCTGGAGGACGCCTACGGGCTGGAGAAAGCCCCCAGAACCCACCAGGGCCCCGCCCAGCAGCGCACACGGTCACAGGTGCATGAGCAGCAGCGACAGAAGACCCAGGAGCTCGAGGCGCACCGGATGATCCCGCGTCTGAAGGAGACCGCCGAACAGCTGCGGGTGGCGCACGGGTGGGACTCCCGGCAAGCACGCGCGGCCCGGTTCGCCTACTACGACGCGGCCTTCGACCCTGAAGCGGCGCAGGCGGCCAAAAGCGCGGACATGGATCAGGGATACGACCTCCGGAGACCGCCGCGTCAGCCCAAGGCACAACCCCAGGGGAGGCCCGAGCACCTGGCCGCGCACCGCACACACCGCGGGCCAGAACACGGCCACGGAATCGGGCGCTAACTGTTTCTGGTCAGGCGGTGGCGCGTTCGGCTTGTTCTTCCTGCTCAGCGGCGCGTTCCTTGCGTGCCCGGTAGGCGCGTTGCTTGACCGTGGAGTAATCCAGACCGAAGTGCTTGGCCGTCTGGGTCCAGGAGTGGCCTTCCTCGTCGTGGTAGGCACGAATCGCTTCCCGTTGAGCAGCCTTCTGCGCCAACCACTCCGCCCGCGACCGCGACGTGTGACGAGCAATCGTGGCGCGAGACAAGCCAGTCTTTTCCGCCAGCTCGGTAATGCTCTGACCGTTACGGTCGATGCGTTCGTAGCTCATTGAAGGGCCCCCCGGATCTTCTCTGCTGAGTCTGCTTGTGCCTGGACGCGATTCTTGCCGCCGCCCTTACGACCCCGCGCGGCCTGGATCGTGGTGAAGGTGGCTTCGTAGACGGCTGGCCCGTCGGCCCAGAGCCTGGATTCGGTGATGATCCAGGTGCTGATGGACTTGGCGATCGCGTTGGCCTCTGAGGTCCGCAACGGCTCGGGGAACTCGGCGTTGAGTTCGTGGACGTGGGTGTAGACCGCGTGTATGAAGCCTTCTGCGTCTCCGAAGTGGTGGCGGACCTCGCGGTAGGCCCAGGTGCGGGCGGTCTCGAAGATCGAGCAGTTACGGCCCAAGCCCACGGTGTTGCGGCGCTTGGTGCGCTTCCACGACGGGGCGGGCATCGTGCCCAGCTCCTCCAGACGTTGCCGGAGGTAACCGAGGGTGTAGAGCTCATCGGTCCACCAGGAGGCGTCCCAGCACTCATGGGTGGGGTTCTTGGTGATCAGACCGGAGTACCCCTCATCCCCACCGGTGGCTCGCCGCAGTCCCTCGACCACGGCGGCGGCCAAGGCCAGGGGCTTACGCCGGGCGTACTCAGTGCGCGTGACCGGTTCAGCCAGTGCCCACACGGCGTGTGCGTGGCCGTTGGTGGGGTTCTCGATGACCGCGTTGGGAAGCCACCCAGGGCGCTCTTTGCGGGGACTGCGGTCCCACAGTGCGCGCATGAGCGCGTCTTCGTGGTCGATGTCTACGACCAGCAGGTTCGATAGTGCGTGCGGGTTGGCCTCGATGTAGCGCCGGGTCAGGGCCGAGGGGCGGGACTGGCGGTAGATGCCCGCCCGTAGATCGTCCGACGCCAGAGGCCTCATTGGCAGCCACAGCTGCTCCCACTCACGCGTCTCGATCATGAGGCCACCCTGCCATAAACTTCACCCGGGGGAAACTATCTCGCAGAACCAAGTCAGATGTTTCGCTCTCTGGGCCCCTTACCTCCGCTACTCGACCCCGTAGTAGTCCGACAGACAGGCCCACGTGGTCTGCCCCCCATTCGAATGCATCCCCTCTAGTTGTCCGGCGATAGCGGCTACATCCTTCGGGTCAGACCGTGCTCCGCTTCGTTGATCCTCAACCATTTGCAGAGCTATTGCGCTGAGGTAGGGCTTCTCTGCCTCCAACGTGCACTCCCGGCAGAAGGAGTACAGAGGCAACTTCGCTATATCACTCATCGACTTAGGCTTGGTGACCAGGATGGGTACCAAGCCAGTGGCTTGCTTTCCACACGTGGTGCAGTTCATCGATTTCCTCCTGATGGCAATCCAAATGGGCGCGGTGGGTGATCTGGATGCTACGGGTGAACGGACGCTTCCAGTTGCGCGAGGCTCCGTGTCACTGTTTCGAAGATTCCCCTTCCCGCCCCCCTCCCGAAGGCATGCTTCTTTATCCCCGAAGTGCGCCAGGTTGGGCGACCGCAGCACTCCCACTTCCGAAACGCCTACTCCTGGAGGCCCGAAAAGAGCACAGGGGTGGACCAGCTCAAATGGTCTGTACTCATCGCTGTGAAGGACCAATGTGGGTTGTGGTGAAGGCGCCCTAGACGCTTCTTCAAGAGCTCCCAGATCGTTGCCCGACGGTAGAAGACATTCAGAGCGGTACCCCTTCCGCCTGGGCCTATGCGTAGGACAACAGTTGAGTTACGGCTCATAAGAGCGACCGGCGCCGCTGCGTCGTTCACGACGGATACTCCGCCGCCATGAAAGTTGAGGAAGCTCTCGATCCACACCGGCCAGTAGTGCCGCCGAGTCAAGACCAGGATGCCGTCTTCGCCCCATGTGGCTTCCCACGGTGCTTCTCGGCCTAGCTGAAGCCAATCTGCAACTGCGACAAGGAAAGCGACACAGGCAATGGCTAGGGCGGCAAGGGAGGTGAGGTTGGTTGTGTCCACCCGGCTATCGTCCTCCGCTTCGCTACGGACGATGCGTGGTGGGGTGTTGGGAGCGGCTCTGTCCTCCTGCGTCGGTCACTCCCAACACCCCACCACGCCCCGTGTGCGCGCGGCTGTGTCTCCTCCTCCGTCGGGCACGCACACACGGATGCGAGGTATATTTTTCCGTGACAGTAGGCCGCACCACTCGTTCCTCGTTGGCCTACTGACCCGGAAAAATCCTCGCCCTGCCGGGGGCGGCCAACCCTTCGGTTGGCGGTCCTTCGCTCACCCGTGGGGCGGGTTCGTGAAGGAGGTGGCCGGTGGGTTTTTTCGACTGGCTCAAAGGTCCCCCGGACACCGAGTCGGCACCCGCCCACCGGGTGTCGGAAGAAGTGCCGGCCGAATTGCCGGCACCGGTTGATCCGGTTCTAGCGGCCGGCCGTGAGCAGGCGGCGGAGATTGCTGCCTACCGGCCGGGGCGTCCGAAGGCTGGGGAGCATGAGCGCACCAAGCGCATTGGTCTGGCGGTGTCCGAGGGCGAGCACGCGCGGTTGAAGGCCGCAGCGGAGGCAGCGGGGCGTAAGCAGCTCTCGCGGTGGTGCCGGGAGGTATTGCTAGGCACTTTGGATAATCAGCAGGCTGTCGATTCTGGGGCGGTGTCTGCTGATGTGCAGGGGCAGTTGGTGCGGATCGGGAACAACTTGAATCAGCTCACTCGGGTGGCGAATCAGGGCGGGGCCGTGGACGCGGACGCACTGGACGAGGTGCGGTCCCAGTTCCAGGCGTTGCGGATGGTGCTGTGATGATCGCGAAGATCACCAACGGCACCCGCGTCGGGGATATCGCCGCGTATCTGCATGGGCCAGGCCGGGCCAATGAGCACCGTTTCGAGGTCGCCGGGCGCACCTACACCGGGGGCCGAGTGATCGGTGGGAACCTGGGCTATGAGGGCCACACGGAGCCGGATCAGTGGGTGAAGCTGATGCGTCAGGCGTTGAAGAAACGCCCTGAGGCGAAGAAACCGGTGTGGCAGTGCTCCCTGCGCAACACCGCCGGGGACCGGCGGCTCACGGATGCGCAGTGGGCGGATGCGGGTCAGTCGTTCGCGGAGTCGATGGGGTTTGAGGGCCACCCGTGGGTGATGGTCCGTCATGGGGATGACCACGTGCACCTGGTCGTCTCTCGCGTGGACTTTGAAGGACAGCTCTGGTCGCGGTCCCACGACCGCAGGAAGGCCCAGAACGCCGCCAGTGCGCTGGAGGACGCCTACGGGCTGGAGAAAGCCCCCAGAACCCACCAGGGCCCCGCCCAGCAGCGCACACGGTCACAGGTGCATGAGCAGCAGCGACAGAAGACCCAGGAGCTCGAGGCGCACCGGATGATCCCGCGTCTGAAGGAGACCGCCGAACAGCTGCGGGTGGCGCACGGGTGGGACTCCCGGCAAGCACGCGCGGCCCGGTTCGCCTACTACGACGCGGCCTTCGACCCTGAAGCGGCGCAGGCGGCCAAAAGCGCGGACATGGATCAGGGATACGACCTCCGGAGACCGCCGCGTCAGCCCAAGGCACAACCCCAGGGGAGGCCCGAGCACCTGGCCGCGCACCGCACACACCGCGGGCCAGAACACGGCCACGGAATCGGGCGCTAACTGTTTCTGGTCAGGCGGTGGCGCGTTCGGCTTGTTCT
>NYUD01000019.1 GCA_002683825.1 Planctomycetota bacterium | reverse complement strand
TCCGAAACGCCCCACACCCTCGCTGTCATGGTTGATGCGCCCGCTGATACCGTCGGAGTCACTGTCGTTCCAATCGGCCCCGGCCACGATGGTCGCATTCGTGACGAACTCGAACAGACCCACTCCGAAGATCGGAACGGATCCGCGCTGCGCCATGGTCACCGGAGTCATTCCGACAAAATCCGGAATGACTGTGCGGCCGCGCTCAAGAGAAAAAATATCCGTTGGCGCGAGGGGGTCCATCGGGTCCGGTGCTGGGATTCTTCCGGGGTCTACCCCGTAGGCCGGAACGATGAAGCTCGGTAGTCCACTCACGGCGCCCTGGGAACCCTGCGGGCCGGCTGCAGCAAGATAGAAGTTGCGGTACAGCTGAGCCGAACCGCCGGTGACGGGCGTGCTGTGGCACGAGGCACAGGCGACGGCGTTGTAGCGCGGGCCCAACCCCTCGCTGGGAGTCCAGCGGTGTTCGAAGACGATGCGGCCGCGTTCGAACGCGGCGAGCTGATCCACGGTCAGGCCTTCTCTCGGTCCGCCGAGGGGCGGACGGGTGCTCGGGGTCGTTTCGTCCTGCTGGACGGGCCCGGAAGGGCTCCCGGGCTGATGCCCGCCGGAGGTCAAATCGCTGGGGGGGCCGGGATCCGCGCCGCAGGCGCAGAACAACCCAATGGCCCCCAGTTGAGCTACGAGCCAACTAGCTCTCTTCATGGGAAGGCTTCTCGAGAAGGGGAGGGGGGGTATTCTCTACGGAACTATACCACCCCTCCGCCACGCTTGGGGGAATGGTGACGTCTCTGTCATCATGGGGGGGGGGGCTGTAAACCGCTCCGTCGAGAAGAAAACGCCACTCCCATGAAGAACGTGCTCTTCGGATGGGCCCTGTCCCTGCTCTCCACGACCGCGTTTGCGGCCCCCCAGGGGTCCGGAGCCCGCAATATGGCCATGGGAGGCGTGGGGGTCGCCTCGTCCCACCATTCCGCGGCGGGCTTCACCAACCCGGCCCTTCTGTCACATTTCGCCAGCACGGACGACATCTCCCTCGTGGCGCCGTTCTTCGAGGGGGTCGTCGCCGACGGGGATCAGCTCCTCGATGGGGTGGAGCGGTTCCAGAACACGCTGACGGAAATTCAGACCCTGCTCGAGATGGGCGATCTGGCCAATGCCGACGCCCTGCGACCCGTCCTGGCCCAGGATCTACTCTCGCTCGACGGACGCGCCCTGGATGGCGGTCTGAGCACGGGTCTGTCGGTCTCGCTCCCCTCCGACGGCTTCGCCCTGGCGGTCGTGGTCCGGGGCTATGTGGACGGCCAGGCGTTCCCGATCATCGATCCGGCGGACGTGGACATCATCACCGACCCGTTCGGGACCCCGACCGATCTCGACAACCTCGGATCCGAGGCGGTCGTGCTCGCGGCCGGGGTCCAGGAGGTGGGCCTGACGGTCTCGCACAAGTTCGAGGTCCGCGGTCGCCCCCTCTCCGTCGGGATCACTCCGAAGGTGCAGCGTGTGGAGACCTTCAATTACGCCGTATCGCTGCAGAGTTTCGACAACACCGCGGCCCTGGACGACTTCACCGACGGCATCTATCGCCAGGACGAAACCAACGTCAACATCGATCTGGGAGTTGCCTTCGAGCCGATCCCCTTCCTGACGGTCGGACTGGCGGCGCAGGATCTCGTCGGCCAGGAGATCGACACCGTGGTTACCGGGGGGCGCAGTTTCTCCTACGAGCTGGGACCGCGTCTGATCGGCGGGGTCGCTTTTCGCGGCGCGTTCTTCACGGCGGCGCTGGACGCCGATCTCCTGAAGAAAGCGCGCTTCGATCGGGCGGACGACACGCGTGCCATCCGCGCGGGAGCCGAGTTCGATGCCTTCGGGTGGCTCAAGGTGCGCGCCGGGATTTCGCATGACCTGGAGGACACCCGCGCGGACCTTTTCTCCGCCGGAGTCGGCCTGGCTCCCTTCCGAGTCTTCAACCTGGACCTCGTGGGAGTCCTCGGCGAAGACAGCGCCGGCGGCGGCCTTCAGATCTCGATCACGATCTGAGGGTTAGCGGTCCAGGGCTGCGTTCACGACCGAGTGCAGATCTTCGATTCGGTAGGGCTTTCGCAGAGAGCCGGTCGCGGCCCACCCCACCGGACCCCCGGGGGAGAGCCGGCGGAGCCGGGTCTCGACCTTGCTGTTTTTCCCCCAAAAACCGGTGGTCCACCTAGAATCTTAGCGGGTCTCCCTCCCCCCCCCCCATTAGCCCCCCAGGCCCGCCATGATCACGCCCCGAAGTGTCCTACACAGGCTCCCCTTGTGCCTGGTTTTTGGTTTGATTTCCGCAACGGCGGCTTTCCCCCAGGCCCCTGTAGCCGAGTTTTCAGCGACCCCTCTGACCGGCACCGCGCCCCTGGCCGTGACGTTCACGGACGCCAGCACCGGATCGGTCACGGCCTGGTCCTGGGACTTCGGGGATCTCGCCACCTCCATCCTCCAGAACCCGAGCCACACCTATCCCGCGGCCGGCACCTACACCGTCGCCCTCACCGCCACCGGTCCGGGCGGCTCCGACACCAACACCAAGCTCGACTACATCAGCGTCGGCGAACCGCCTCCCGTCGCGGACTTCTCGGGCACCCCCACCACCGGCAGCTTCCCTCTGACCGTGGCGTTCACGGATCTTTCGACCGGTACCCCCACGAGCTGGGCCTGGAGCTTCGGTGACGCGGCGTCCTCGACACTCCAGAACCCCTCGCACACCTACACCTCGATAGGCACCTACACGGTGAGCCTGACCGCAACAAACAGCGGTGGTTTTGGTGTGGAAACCAAGACCGGCTACATCTCGGTCACCGACAGTCCGCCGACCGGAGAGTTCTCGGGAACGCCACTGAGCGGAGTCACGCCCCTGAAGGTCTTCTTTTCCGACGGCTCGACCGGTGTCGTCACGAGCTGGTCCTGGACGTTCGGCGATGGGGGATCGTCCAGCGAACAGAACCCGTGCCACATCTACGCGACCCCTGGCACCTACAGCGTCAGTTTGACCGTTTCCAACAGCGGTGGTTCAGATACCCGGACCAAGCTGAACTACATCACCGTCAGCCAGGGCCCGCCGACCGCGGATTTCGCGGGGACGCCGACGAGTGGCGCCACTCCCTTGAACACCTCCTTCACGGACCTGTCAACGGGGCTCACCACCAGCTGGTTCTGGGACTTCGGCGATCTTGCAACGTCGACGCTGCAAAACCCATCCCATACCTACTCGAATCCCGGCGCCTACCACGTAAGCCTGACGGCTACGGGCCCCGGTGGCCTCGACTCGGAGATCAAATTCGACTACGTCACCGTCAGCGAAGCTCCGCCCGGTGCAGCGTTCAGCGGCACGCCGACGAGCGGCATCGCTCCCCTGTCCGTTTCCTTCACAGACGGCTCGACAGGCACGGTGACGTCGTGGTCCTGGACTTTCGGGGACTCGGCAACGTCGATCCAACAAAACCCTGTTCACACCTACACCTCGGCGGGCACCTACACCGTCAGCCTCACGGCGGGCGGACCGGGCGGCACGAACGTCAAGACCGAGCCGAACTACATCAACGTGGGTGAGCCCGTTCCGGTCGCGGAATTCGGCGGCGCTCCCCTCACCGGCGCCGCGCCGGTGACCGTGACCTTTAGCGACTTCTCGACGGGAACGATCAGCGGTTGGGCGTGGAACTTCGGCGACACGAACACGACGACACAGCAAAACCCCGTGAATACATACACGGCTGCTGGAACGTACACGGTCTCCCTCGCCGTTTCCGGCCCGGGCGGTACGGACCTCGAGACGAAGGTCGACTACGTCACGATCACCGAACCGGCGCCCACGGCGGAATTCTCGGGAACTCCGCTCTCGGGTAGCGCTCCACACAGCGTGAGCTTCACCGATTCTTCGACGGGGGCCGTGAGCGCTTGGTCCTGGAGCTTCGGCGACCTGGGAACCTCGATCGCGCAGAATCCGATCCACGTTTTTGAGGATGCGGGGACGTACACGGTCAGTCTTGTCGCCATCGGACCGGGTGGAGCCCACACGGAGACAAAGCCCGATTACGTCACCGTGATCGCGGCCGCTCCGGCAGCCGAATTCTCGGGTAGCCCCACCGATGGCATCGAGCCCTTGACGGTGACCTTCTCGGACTTTTCAACCGGAGCGGTTACCGGTTGGTTCTGGAACTTCGGAGATTCGACGATTTCGACAGCAGCGGAGCCCACCCACGTGTACGCCGCCGTCGGAACGTACACCGTCAGCCTGACGGTCAGCGGTCCACAGGGCAGCGACATCGAGACCAAGGTCGATTACGTCACCGTGGTCGAAGCGGCGCCCACCGCGGTGTTCTTCGGATCGCCCCTGTCGGGAATCGGCACGCTCGCGGTCAGCTTCCTGGATCAATCGACCGGCTCCGTAAGCAGCTGGGCCTGGGACTTCGGAGACCTGGGAACCTCCGCGCTTCAAAACCCGACGCATACCTACGCCTCTCCGGGCACCTACACCGTGAAGCTAACGGTCACCGGCCCCGGGGGCATCGATACGGAAACCAAGACGGACTACGTCACGGTCAGCGAGCCGCCGCCAACGGCTGAATTTTCGGGGGCGCCGCTGACCGGCAGCGCTCCGCTGCCGGTTACGTTCACCGACTTTTCGACCGGCACGATCACCAGCTGGACATGGGCCTTCGGCGACGGCGGTAGCTCGTCGCTGCCGAATCCCGCTCACATCTACAACAGTGCGGGTATGTATGCGGTCAGCCTTACAGTGACCAGCGCCTCCGGTGCAGACACGGAGACAAAGCTGAACTATGTGATCGTGAGTCCGCCGGTTCCGTCCGCGAACTTTTCCGCACTCCCCACCGTCGGACTGGCGCCGACGACGGTCTCCTTCAGCGATCTGTCGGCCGGGAACATTACCAGCTGGAGCTGGGACTTCGGAGATCTCGGATCCTCGGCGCTGGCCAACCCCACGCACGTCTACTTGGACCCCGGCACGTATACGGTCCGTTTGACCATCACGGGCCCCGGCGGCGTCGACTCGCAAGTGAGGACGGACTACATCACCGTCACGAATTCCCCTCCGGATGCGGATTTCACAGCTGCACCTGTCACCGGAGTCATCCCGCTGACCGTGAATTTCACCGACCTGTCGACGGGCGTCGCGACGAGCTGGTCGTGGGCCTTCGGCGACGGGGGCACGTCCTCACTTCAGAACCCGGCCCACACCTACGCCTCGGCGGGCACCTACACCGTGGCTCTCACGGCCTCGGGCCCCGGTGGACCCGACGTCGAGTCCAAGGCGGACTTCATCGTGGCCGGTGAAGCGGCCCCGGTCGCAGGACTCAGCGGAACCCCGTTGACGGGCATGGCACCGCTGGATGTGAACTTCACGGATCAATCGATAGGCATCGTCACGGCCTGGAGCTGGGACTTCGGAGACCTGGGCACATCGACGCTCCAACACCCGACCCATACCTACGCGGCGGCGGGCACATATTCCGTAACGCTTGCGGCCGCCGGGCCCGGTGGGACGGACAGCGACACGCGCACCGATTACATCCTCGTCGGTGAAGCGGCCCCCATCGCACAGTTCACGGGAACGCCGCTCTCGGGTGTGGCCCCCCTGGCCGTAACGTTCACCGATCTCACGACGGGAACGATCTCGGGTTGGTCCTGGAGCTTCGGCGATGTTTCGACATCGACACTGCAGAACCCCATCCATGTCTACTCCGACCCGGGGGTCTACACCGTCACCTTGTCCGCAGTCGGTCCCGGAGGGGCCACGACGGAGAACAAGATCGACTACGTCGCGGTCGGCACACCGCCTCCGATGGCCGAATTCTCCGGAACGCCGCGCTCCGGGGGATCGCCGTTGGGAGTCTTCTTCACCGACTTCTCCACCGACGGCGTCACTAGCTGGAGCTGGACATTCGGAGACGGGGGCAACTCGTCCCAGCAGAACCCGACCCACACTTACACGACGACGGGCAACTATGCGGTGAGCCTGACCGTGGCAAACATCGGGGGCGGTGATACCGAGACCAAACTCAGCTACATCACGGTCGGAGACGCACAGCCGTTAGCGGAATTCAGCGCTGGGCCCACCAGCGGCTTCGCTCCCCTGACGGTGCAATTTCACGATAATTCGATCGGCGGTGTCACCTCCTGGTCCTGGGACTTCGGCGATCTGACCACATCGACGCTGCAAAGTCCGGCGCACATCTTTGCTGCCCAAGGTTCCTATACGGTCAGCCTGACGGTGACCAACGGCGTCGGCATCGACAGCGAAGTCAAGGTCGACTACATCGTCGTCACCGAGCCGCCGCCGAACGCGATTTTCACGGCCTCGCCGAGGTCGGGAGCAGCTCCCCTGACCGTGAACTTCACGGATCAAAGCACCGGAAACATCACGACCTGGCTGTGGAGTTTCGGCGAAGGCGGTTCTTCGACTCTCGAGAGTCCCTCGCACATCTACACACTCGCGGGGACCTACACGGTGACCCTGACCGTCAGCAGTCTGGGTGGAGTCGATTCGCAGGTCCGAGTGGACTACATCACGATCAGCCCACCGACGATCGAGGATCCGAGTTTCGAAGAACAGACGCCCGGCCAGCCGCCGGCCTTCCCGTGGTCGATCGTGTCAGGATCCGATCACGTCATTCAGCCCGACGGCGTGGCCAGCGACAACGGCATGCCTACGGATGCTGCGAACTGGGCGGATGTTTCGGCCCTGGGAACGTCGGGCGCAACTCCACCCTCCAACCCGGGAGGAGCGGGGAATGCTCCGCTTGGAGCCGCCGGCATATCGCAGAACTTCAACTATGATCCGAACCGTTCGGTTCTGGTGTTCGATGCCGCCTTCCTCAGCAACGAACCTGCCATGTCGGCCGTCACGAACGACTTCATGAGCGTCGACATCACCGACGGAACGGCGAACCACAACCTCTACTACGCCGACACTTTTTCCGCTTTCCCGAATACTTCAGCTCGCTACGGCTTGCCGATGACGGATCCCGAGCGTGTTGAGCTGGATCTCACCGACCTGTACCCGGCCGCGACCACGTTCACCGTCCTGACGTTGACGATCCAGGTCGGCAACGCAGGCGATGGCCTCGACCCCTCGAGGGGATACATCGACCGCATTGTCCCGGGCACCTATGCCGGGGCCACGCTCCGCAACGGATCGGGAATCAACCGGCTGCTATACGTCGCGCCGCCGCCGGTCCTGGGTGAGCTCTGGTTAGGGGAAATCGACACGACCGACCATTCGGGCGCGGGCTTCACCTTCATCTTCTTCTATGCCCAGGGGTTCCCGGGCTTCAACGTACCCGGCAGCGGCGAAGTCCTGGTCAACCCTGCGAGCCCCTTGTATCTGGTCTCCGCGGTTCCCGCGAACGGCGGCGTCACGCTACACCCCCAGGTGCTCCCGAACATGCTGCACTTCATCGGCCTGAACGTGGCCTCCCAGGGCTACATCATCGGCGGCTTCAACGAGTACACCAACGCCATCGACATCGTGGCCAATATCGCGGTAGACGGACCGCCGCCTCAGGCCTCGTTCCTCATCGCGCCCACGATCGGACCCGCGCCGCTCCCGGTTTCCTTTGTCGATACCTCGACGGGCGCCTTCTCGTCGTGGAACTGGGACTTCGGAGACGGTGGAGCGTCACCCCAGCAGAACCCCGTGCACGTCTACACCGTGCCCGGCACGTACACCGTCTCGCTGCACATCATCGGCCCCGGCGGCCTCGATGTGGCGCACCAGTACCACGCGGTTCAGGTCCAGTAGCAGAACGCCTATCAGAGCGTGCTTTCCGGGTACGCGTGGCTGAGGATCGATGCGACCGCCTTCGTCAGGCCCTTGTTCAAACCCTGTCCGATCCGCTGGCTCGAGCCGGCCTCGGCCTCGCTCCAGATCGAAGCGAAGTGCGGCTTCCTGGCGGTCAGGGTCGCGCGAACAGCCTGGGTCCAACCGGCGGGTGCATCGTCCTCTTCGAAACGACCGCGGCCCCGACCGAAGTGGGCGATGGCGAGATAACGCAGGATCAATCGCTCGACGAGACCGTCGAGGAACTCGTGCGACCAGCTGACCGCAGGCTCTTCGCCGGTCTTCAACAAACGCATTGCGTGGCTCAACCCCGCTCCGCCCAGAGCCCCGAGAATCGTGCCGGCCAAAAGGCCTCCGCCGAACGAGAGGCCGCCGGCCATGATGTCAGCCGTCAGGCCACCGATCGCCCCGCTGACCATGCTGCCGAAGATCGCACCTTTCTTGGGCGAGAGCGTCTCCTCGCCGGTGACGACGAAGGCATCGATCCGCTGCTTGGCTTCGAGCGCGTGCTTTCCGTCCAGCCCATGGGCAGCTATCACGGCGTCCCAGAGCAGCTCTTCGCGCGCCTGGAGACGTTTTCCCAGGGTCTCCATGGCCTCTTCTTTTTGCGCGGTGGATGGGAAGACTGCTGGAAGCTGTTCGCGGTCGGTGGCCGTGGACGCGAGCTCGTTGGAGATAAGCTCCATCGAGCGCAGGAAGATGTCGTGGTTGCTCTCGTGCCAAGCGCGCGCAAGTTCGACCATCGCGCGCTTCGTCTCTCCGTCAAACAGAGAGACGACACGGTGGAAGAGCACATCCTCCTGCACCCAGCAGCGACCGAAGGCGTCGAGCGAAAGGACGTCGCGCACGATGTCGTGTTTATCGAGATACTCCCGCCACTCCTCCTCAAGCCGCTCCGAACCATGCCCGGCGCGTCCGGTCTGGTTCAATACGACGAGTGTCGGTCGTCCGATCCACGCCAGGATTTCGAGCTCGAGCGCAACGTATCCGGCATCCTGGGGAGCTTCGGCGGCATTCACGATGTAGAGCACACCGTCCGCATCTTCGCGAACGTTGCGGAGAGCCTCCTGACTGCACCAAAGCGGCCGGTCCAGCGTGCGGTCCCAGACCTGGTGCATGAACCACCCGATCGGGTTGTCGGACTTCTTCAAGCGGCGCACCAAACGAACGGTGTCGCCGAGCCCGGGCGTATCCCACATGAAGAGTTCCGAGCCTGCGCTCTTGACCAGGCTATAGGCCTCGCTCACCTCGGTTACATGCGCCTGATCGAAGACCTCCCCCACATCCCGGCGGGTCAATGTCCGAACAAGCGTCGTTTTGCCGACGTTTGTGTGGGAAATGAGGCTGAGTGTGACCGTGGTCATGAACCGATCTTCGCAGTGCCTTTGGCGAGTTGCGGCGGGTAAACCCCGGCCTCGACCTCGCTGACCAGATCATCGGACGGACCCAGGTCCAGGTCGAGATGAACGGCCCGCAACCCCGCATCTCGGACCACACGGTCCCATGTACGGCGGTGCTCGACCAATCTTTGCTCAAAGGCCGGGGATTGGCCGGCCCGTTCCCGCCAGGCAGAAGCGTCGGCCAGCACCACCATGTGCCCCCCGCGCTCGGTGGAGCGCTTCAGCTTCTCAACCAATTCCCCGTGCACCTCCGACTCGGGCGTTTGCGACAGGTTGAAGAGCAGGATGCGCCAACCGTGGGATGCCGGCCCGCTGCCGAGCTCCTCGAATCCTGCGGGTATCTCCCCATAGGTCAGTGGCGGTTCGATCGTTATGCGAGCGCGAGCCCCGAGGACGTCGTGTAGCAGCGACTTCAGCCGGTCCCCTCGTGGAGCGCTCAGACCGTAGCTGTAGGGCAGAATCCGGACCCGAACTTCCCCGCCTCCACCCTGGGACTGAAGCCTGCGGTAGTAACTCGCGTCGATCGGCAGTTCGAGGGAAGAACGAAGGCTGCGCGCACGCAGGGCCGAGGAAAGAGACAGGAGCGTTCGCGGGACGATGACCAGGAGTACCGTGGTCAGTGCGTACAGATGAATCCAGGCCGCAGCGGTGCCGGCCTGCCCGCCCTGGATCTCGGCCACATCGGGAAGCGCGATCCCGGAAATGGCGGCAGCCGGCCCGAGGAGGGCCGCCAGGAGCGCTTGCACCTGGTCGGCCGTCAGAAAGGTGGACTCCCAGCTGGCCTGATACTCGAACAGCATCCCCCGCACATACATCCCACCGATCGCCCCCACCACGGCGACGGCGGCTCCACAGTGCAGGGCTGATCGAACGCGTGCGGAAAGAAGAACACGTGCGGTGCGGTTCCAGGTCTCAAGAAAGCGCCCCGTACCGGAAGCCAAGGTCGCGATGCCGTTCGGCTTGCTGCCCGCCATCTCCCGTCCCGCGGCGCGGGCGGGCCAGCTGGCAAGACGCGTGGCCAGGCTCAGCGCCGGTTGAACGTTCCACTTGCTCGAGGAGCTTGGAGCGAAACGCAGCAGGCTGCCCGCGAGGATCAGGACATAGATCGCCAGGTTCCAGACGATCAGACCCGCCAATGGATTTGCGATGACGTTGATTCGTTTTTCCGGACCCAGCAGATTGGACACGAGACCGAGCACGAGCGCTGCGAGGACGATCCAGATGAGAGAGACGCGCAGGCGGACCGCCCGACGAAGGCGTGGAAGGATGGCGAGCTCTCTTTCCAGGGCCTCGACCAGGGGCCGGGCTCGTTGTACGAGGAAACGCTCGAACGAGGTTGCCTGCGCCGTTCTTGCCGCCTGCTGGCGCTCACCCCGCGACAGGAGGGTGCCATCGGAGTCCGCTTCTTCGAAGGCCCGCACCAAGAGCACCGCCTGCACCTCCTCCTCGGTGAGGCGCACGCTCTTTTGGGGCGGGGTCGGGAAAGGCGCTTGCTTCGACACGGCGTTCCTGGTGATCTGGAGAAGCGGGCACGTGAATCCCCATCTCCCGGGTCGAATCGTACGGAAATAGACCCGGCGGCGGCAGAATCGGGAGGCAGGAATGGGCGCCTATGAGGAGGACCTGGCCTACGTCCACGATGTGGGTTTCGGTGGTTTTGCAAGCGATTCGGCACCCGGGTTACTCGATCTTCTCCGAAAAAACGGGGTCTCTCGCGGACGGGTTTGCGATCTCGGCTGCGGGAGCGGAATCTGGACGCGGGCCCTGACCGACGCCGGCTACGAGGCGGAGGGGATCGATTTCTCGGCGGCCATGATCGCTCTCGCAAGAAAAAGGGCCCCACGGGCCCGGTTCCGACAAGGATCCTTCCTGGACGTCGAGCTCGCACCCTGTGACGCCCTGACAGCGATCGGTGAGGTGTTCAACTACGTCTTCGATCCGCCCTGTGAACCGGATGCCTTGCCGAAGATCTTCCACCGAATCCACCGCGCGTTACGCCCCGGCGGCGTCTTCCTTTTCGACCTGGCCGGGCCGGCGCGCATGGACGGGCGCAACCACGCCTTCCGACAGGGAAAGGACTGGGCGATCCTGCTCGAGCGGGAATACGATCGAGAGCGCCTCGAGCTCACACGCCACATGACCGTGTTTCGCAAACGCGGCAACAGCTATCGCCGCAGCCAAGAAACCCACAAACAAAAACTCTACGCCCCGGCGCTGGTGGCCGAGGAACTGCGCGCGGCCGGTTTTCGCGCGCGCCACCTGCAGAGCTACGGCAAGATGAAACTTCCCCGCGGACTTGGAGGATTCCTGGGGATAGCCAAGGGTTGATCGGAGAGGGTCCGCGGGAGCTGGAACCGCCAGACGAAACACACTGTTGTCACCGACATTCCTCCACCCCTGCCCTCAAAACCCGTCGCAAGCCCGGTAAGCCTCGATCACGGCGCGTTCCCCTTCCTTGCCCGCCCGCGAATTCCCGTGCTCCATGCCGACAATCCCCTCGAACCCCTTGGCGTGGATGTGGCGGAAGACGTTCTTGTAGTTGATCTCGCCGGTCGTGGGCTCCTTGCGGCCCGGGTTGTCTCCCACCTGAAAGTAAGCTATCTCGTTCCAGGCTCGATCCACGTTCGGTATGAGGTTCCCCTCCGTGATCTGCTGGTGATAGAGGTCGTCGAGGATCTTGCAGGAGGGGCTGCCCACCGCGCGGCAGATCATGAAGGCCTGGGGGATCTTCGTCAGAAAGAGGCCCGGATGGTCTCGATAGGGATTGAGGGGCTCGAGCACCATCGTCAAACCGGCGGGTTCACAGATTTCGGCGGCGCGCTTCAGGTTGTCGATGACGTTGGCGGTCTGATAGTCCCACTGGAGACGTTTGGAATAGGCGCCCGGAACGACGGTACACCAGCGCGCGTTGACTCGCTTGGCCACCTCGACGGCCCGCTTCATGTCCTCTTGAATCCGCTCGCGCTCGTCCTTGCCGTCGGAGGCAAACGTCACCTTGCCAAAGTGGGCGTGGGCCACGAAGACACCCATCTCCAGGCCGAGATCCTCCATCGTCCCGGCGATTTTCTCCTGAAGCTCGACCGGACGCCCCGACATGCCGTTGTCTTCGAGAGCGCCAAACCCCTCGTCGGCGATGAAGCGCAGCTGGTCCAGCGGATCATCACCCGCGTGGTGGCGGAACATGCCGAAGTGCGGCGCGTAGGTGAGCTTGAAGGATTCGCCGCGCCTTCCCCGACCGGGAAGGAACGGCAAGAGGGCGCCGGCGCAGGTAGCTTGGACAAGGCAACGACGATTCACATCAGGCTCCTAATCGGAGATCGGGTTCTCGCCGCCCCAGAACTCGAAGCTGTTGAACAATACAATGTCACCGGCCAGGCACAGAGGGTAGACGAGAGTAACCCAGAAGACCACGTGGACGGCTTCTCGACCCCACTTGCTTTCCGTGGCGTTCTCGTTCCACGTGTGAACCGAATTGAAGGCCTTGTTCGAACCGATGCAGGAAGCGGCGAAGAGGAATGAGGCCAAGGCGACCGCTGCAATACGGGATTTCTTCATCGATGGATCGTGGTCGAGTGGTGAAACCGGGTGAGGCCCCTCGTCGGAGGGCCCCGCAGTATGCGGATCGCGCCGTCTCTTGGAAGGACATTGAAGGATCCTCAACCGGGAGAGAGCTTGCGGGCCTGCGCCATGAGGCGTTCGTCCCCAAGTTGCGCGCAAATCGCCTCCAGGCGCGCGACATCTGGACCCTTCCACTCGAGCGCAGCCAGGTCTTCCTTCAAAGGCACGTCCAGACGCAGAGTCGCGAGCCGCTTGTAGAGCGCCAGCTCGTCTTCGTTCTCGCCGAGTTCCCGGGCCAATGCGCCCGCTCCCCGAACCTTCACGTTCCAGACGCCGGGATCGCGCGGAATGGCTTCGACCGTTCCGTACTCGGCCAGAAGCAGAGAGCTGGACTTCGCGCCCCAACGCGGGATTCCGGGAATGCCGTCGGCGCTGTCTCCTACCAGGGCCAGATAGTCGGGAATGGCCAGCGGCGAAATACCGAACTTCTCCTCGACCGCCGCCTCGTCGATCAGCTTGTCGCGGCGAACGTCGAGGCCGACGACCCGTTGACCTTGAACGCACTGGGCCAGGTCCTTGTCAGGGGATGCGATGCGAACCTGATCGACCTCTTCCAGGGCCGCGAAACGACGAGCCGCGGTCGCCAGCGCATCGTCCGCCTCGAACTCCACCATCGACCATGTGACAAAACCCAGGGCCCGGGCCAGCTCTTCAGCCCAGGCGAACTGCATGAGCAGATCCGGGTCGATGCCCTCGCCACTCTTGTATCCACCGAAGAGGTCATTGCGAAAAGACTCGATCACGCTGTCGAAGGCGACGGCGACGTGGGTCGCCCGGTCCCGACGAACCAGGGACAGGAGCTGGCGCCCGAGACCGCGCGTCGCGCCGACCTCCGCCCCATCCGGCCCCTTCGCCGGTGGCGCACCGAAGTGACCGCGGAAAAGCTCGTAAGTCCCATCGACAAGGTGAACGCGCACGGGGGAATCATGGCACGATCGTCGTGGGGTGGCCTAGCCCACTCCGTCCGGTTCCTGGATGTCCGCCTTTGGGAATCTGGACGCAATCGGCTCCCGCACCCCCTGGGACCGTCGGAGGGCCATCGGCACGAAGTTTGAATCTGTTGCCCTCCCATGCGACCTTCCGTGCCCGGAGCCGGGCCCCCCCTGGACTATCAAAACGCCGACCTCTCGAGGTCGTGTTGGCAGGGACGAAACCTGCGGGACGCGCGGCTCATGGGTGCGAACTTCCTCGGAGCCGACCTGCGCCAGGCGGACCTGCGCGGGGCCGATCTTACCGGCGCGGATCTGCGGGACGTCGACCTGCGCGGCGCCGACCTACGCGGCGCCGACCTCGCCGGGGCGGATCTGCGTTACTCCGATCTGCGCGGCGCGAACCTGCGCTCGAACGCCAGTGTAGGCACACGGCTTCCCGGTGCGGATCTGCGCTTTACGGACCTGCGCAACACGGACCTGCGCGGGACCGAGATCGGCTGGGCTATCACCAACCGCGACGTGCTCTACGGAGCGCTGCTCGGAGGCGCGAGAAAGGAGCGGGGCGAGTGCCGCCACGCCTGGAACCTGCCGAGCACCGTCAGGTACACCCGATTCAGGAACAACCGGGTCGTACCCGAATCCCCCTAGGGGGCCGGCCTGCGGCAGGAGGGCTTTCCGCAGCGATCCAGAAAGAAACGGAAGACCGACCGTATAGGGCCTCCGCGCCGTTTCCACGCCCGAAATGAGCCCACGACCCGGACGGCGGCGCCCCCCGACCATGCCTGACACCAGCTCCGGAGGCTCTTTCCAGGTCCTTTTTGAGGCCGAAACAAGCCTTTCGGCCTACGAAATGCGTATGTTTTCACGCCCCCGACCGAAAAGGAAGTTCTCCACCCGGTCCGGGCTCCCCACCCACTCTTCATGATCGGTCTCTTTCTCACCCCCCTGATCGCCCTCCCGGCCCCGGGCCCCCAAGAAGGGGGTGGTCACCAGGTCCAGCGCCTGCTGCGCGCCATGCCGGACAACGCCGTCGCGGTGCTCTCGACGGCGGGCTGGGACGAAATCCGCACGCGGGCCGCGCAGAACACCTGGATCCAGTTCACGAAGGACGCGAGCTGGAGGGCCCTCTACGAGCTCTTCGCAGAGGTCATTGCGAATAACGTGGACCTGGATGGGATCGGTATCGATCCGATCGAGGTGGCCTCCTCAATCCACGGCCCGGTGGCCCTTGGGATCACCAACAGCCGGTATGGCTGGGAAGTGTGCGGGCTCGTCGACGCCGGCAAGCAGGGGGGAAGCTTCGAGGATTTCTTCGATCTGGTCTGGAACGAGATCGAAGAGCTCTCGCCCGACCGCTCCATTCTCGAACACGGTGGGGTCACGGCCCTCTTGGTCGACGGCCTCGGCGGGGAAATGAACCTGGCCCTCTTCGGAGTCGAAGGCACCTTCGGATTCGTAGCGCACGAGGATCCGGAGAGCATCATCGACCGAGTTCGCGAGATCATCGACAAGCTCAAGGGCGTGGAAGAAGACGACGGCTTCCTGGACACAGACGCCCATGACGCTGCATCGCGCGGGTGGCCGAGTCCGCCTGCGCTTTCCGTCACACTGAACGGCGAAGTGCTCTTCCACACGCTTTCGAGAGAAATGGGTGAGGAAGCGCTGGGCGTCACTACCGAGCTGGGGTTTCTCGACGTGGCCTGGGCCTATCTCAACGTAGACGTCGGGCTCGGAGAGAATCTGGATTTCTCCATTGGGCTTCACATTCCACATGACACGGTGATCGGCGACTTCGCGGACCTCCTGGGTCCGGCGCCGATCGGCATGTTGAAGCGTCTTCCAAACGCTTGTAGCAGCCTCTCGCTTTGCAACTACGACGTGGCCGGGGCATGGCAATTGTGCCTCGAAGTGCTTTCCTCTTTCACTCAAGAGGGCTATGACAACGTGTTGCAGGGCTTGCAATCAGCCCGCGACCTGTGGGGCTTCGATCTTGAAGAAGAGCTGCTGTTGCAATTCACGGGTGACTTCGCCTCCTTTTCCATGCCGGTGCCCGAGGGTGAGATCAAGAACCCTCTCGAACAGCTCGGCATCGAGGCCGAGGGTGTGCCGGCACTCTCCACCGCCGCGCTCGCTTCTCGCGACCTCTTCAACGAGTCGGGTGGGTTCCTGGTCGGTCTCGCGGACCCCTATGCGGTGGAAGATGCGCTCGAGAAGCTGCTGATGATCGCGGGCGTCAGCGGCCTGGTCGAAGAGGAGGATTTTCAGGACTACACCTGCCACTCGGTGGGCCTGGACGAGCAGTCCCTCATGTGGAGCTTCACGGATGACAATCTTCTCTGCGCCACGTCCTCCACTCCACTGCACAACCTGCTGAGCCGCGCCGAAGTGGACGTAGCAGACAAGTCCCACCTGAGCCGTTTTCACGGTGTCCTTGCCGCGTGCGGACCCGAAGTCGGACTGGTCTCCATCAGCGACACGCGAACCACGATCGAGTCGACGATCGGGGTGATGCGCCTCCTTGCACAGATGCTTCCCGTTACCACGGGAATCCCCGGGCTTCACGACCTCTCCACGCTGGAGCTTCCTGAGAAGGAGGTCGTCGGATCCTATTTTCAGGGAACGCTGATCCAGAAGATCTCCCGCACGAAGGACGCGGTGCATTTCACGTTTCAGGCGCGGTAGGCCCTGTGCGAGCGCAACGCAATCTCGTCTAGCGGTTCGGAAGTTCAGCCGGCTTCGCGCGGCGCGCCAAGTTCCAGGCAATCACTGCCGCAAGGGCAAAGCCAGGCAGAACAAACCGGCCTTCCAGCACAAATTTCGGCGACGCGACTCCGCCCTGCATGGCTGCGCCAAGGGCTTTGAAGAGACCGAGAGAAGCTCCGGCCAGGAGATACAGCGCCGACAGTCCCCACAGAAGACGAAGAGCGCCGTGGGCCGTCACGCGATACGCGCCCCAAGCTTGAAGGCCGGCGCACACGAGGCACGAGATCATCGTCAGGATGTCCGCCCACGCGTTGGGCATGGCGGATGGCCCGATCAGCGCGCTACACCGAAGGAAAAGTACCGCAGCAAAGCCGCCCAGAACGCTGACCTGACTCCACGCGGCGAAGGTCGAAGAGAACCGGGGAGATGCGAGTCCCGTGGCCAGAAGAATCAAGAAACTGACGCCTTGAAAGTACGCCGCCTCGGCGAGCATGTCGGAGTAGTGCCAGTCCAGCGGCAGGGCGGCGCGCCGGGAGAGCAGAGTCCATATTCCACCCACGGCGATGGAGAGCAGCGCGACGTCCACGCACGACTCTCCGGGGGGACGAAAACCGCGACGGCGCATGCGTGCCAACCCGAGGAAGCCGGCAAAAGACGTCAGAGCAAACCACGGCAATGCCAACAAGAACGCGGTCGGCCCGGCAGGCGCCGTCCAGGAGAGGATCAGTGTCGTGGCCGCCAAGGGCTGTAGCGCACAGGCGACACGCCACGCCCGCAGGCTGGTCCAGGTCGTCGGCACGCAGAGGGCCAGACCGATCGGAACCAGAACGAGAACGGCAAAAAAGAGTTCCAGCTCGGCCCAGCTCGTCCCGGGCAAGGTCGGATTCAAGGCCAGCGCAAACACCACCCAAAGGACCGCGCCGGCGATGGCCGAGCGCCAACCGAGCTGCTGGCTGAGATCCTGCGGGGTTTGCGGGGCATGCATCCCCCTTGATTCGGTCGGAAAGCGGTGGGAAGTGAAGGCCGGGAGAGATGGTATGAGGAGGCGGCCTTTCAAACCGATGCCACGGACGTAAGATCTTTCACCTCGGCATGCTATGGACCCGTATGTTGGAGCCGAAGCGGATGAAATCGGGCCGCCCACGAACCCCTTGCACTTCGAAAAGGCTGTCCTGGTTCTGGATCAGGGATCCAGGTCTGCGACGGCCGGGGCCTCGACCGGGAGGCTCGGGCTGCCATTGGGGAGCGGTTCCGCATTTGCTGGAGCCTGCCCACAGCTCCCTCCCCGGATGCATCCGGGCTGAGAGCGGTCGATGAAGCCTACCGAAAAGGTGCTCGAGTGGTTCCAGGGCCTGAAGGTCGGCCGCCACTTTCTCCAGGACCTGCGACCCTTCAGGGGCCAGTACGTAATGGCGCTCGTCTATTCGGGCGTAGTGATCGCCTTCGAGCTGGCGCGACCGCTGCCGATCAAGTGGATCCTCGACGACGCGCTCGTTCCCATGCTGACGGATAACGGCAGCTCGGACGCCCGATTCTCTCCGAGCTTCGTGATCTGGGCGGCAGCGATCGGGACCTTCCTGATCGCCGCCCTGCGGGCGCTGTTTCAGTACCTGCGCGAGGTCGGGATGGCCGGAGTCAGCCACCAGCTGACGCGCGGCTTGCGCTTCCGCATCTTCGAACACCTGTCGCGCCTCTCGCCGCTGTTCCACGCCAAGCACAAGTCCGGCGACCTGCTCGTGAGACTCATGGGCGACGTTCCCATGGTCAGCGGCATGATGGTCGGCTCCATGATCGAACTCCTGACGCGCAGCCTGTTCGTCGTCGGAACCGTCGCGTTGATGTTCGTGTTCGATTGGTTTCTGACCCTCGTCGTCCTCGGAGCGCTGCCCATCGTCTTCCTGGTCGTGCGTTTGATCTCCAAGGAAATCCACGTCGCCGTCCGCAAGCAACGTCGCAAGGAGGGCGATCTGGCGGACTACCTGCACGAAGCCATTGCCGCCTCCGAAACGATCCAATCCCTCGGAGGCGAGGATCAGGTCGTACGCCGGTTCGCCCGCTCGAATCGCCGTTCGGCACGGGCCGGGCTCAAGGCCACCAAGCTCGGGGCGAAGCTATCCGGATCGGTCGAATCGCTCCTGGGGTTGGCCTTGGGTTTGACACTGCTCATGGGGGCCTTTCGTGTCGGGCCCGACGGGATGTCGATCGGGGAATTGACGTACTTCCTTTCGCTCGTACGCAATCTGCTGAAGCCCATCCGTTCTGCTTCGCGGCACGCAACGAAGATCGCCAAGGGAACGGCCTGCGGCGAACGGATTCTGACGATCCTCGAGCAGTCTCCCGATGTGACGAGCGAACCGGGAGCACCTCCGGTTCCGGAGAAACCCAGAACCCTGACTTTCGAAAACGTGGACTTCAACTACGAAGAAGCCAAGCCCGCCCTGACCGACTTCAGCGCGCACTTTGAACGCGGCAAGTTGGCAGCCCTGGTCGGTCGCAGCGGGGCCGGGAAGTCGACTGCCGCCTCCTTGGCCATGCGCTTGATGGACCCCGGTGCCGGACGGGTCCTTTTGGACGATGTCGATCTGAAGACGTTCGAGGTCGACTCGGTCCGCGGCTGCGTGGCCTTGTCCCTGCAGCGCACGAGCCTCTTCGGGGAATCGATTCGCGAGAACCTCCTTCTGGGCGCTCCGGAAGCCTCCGACGAGGATATCTGGCGAGCTCTTGAAGCCGCCGACGCACGCGGGTTCGTCGAGGGCTTGCCCGACGGCCTGGACTCCGAACTGGGAACCAGTGGGGCAGGGCTTTCCGGGGGCCAGGAAAGCCGTTTGTCCCTCGCGCGCACCTTGCTCCGCAGCGCCAGCGTCCTGATCGTCGACGAACCGTTCGCGGGCCTTGACCGCATCGCTTCCAAGCATGTCAGCGACACCCTGCACGAACTCGCGCGCGAGAGAATCTTGATTGTGATCGCCCACGACCTTGAACGGCTCGACTACTACGACACGATCTGCTTCATGGACGAGGGACGCAAGGTCGCCCAGGGAAGCCATTCCGAACTGCTCGAGGCGTTGCCGCTCTATCGCGAAGTCGTGCGATCGACGGCCGAGGTATCGTGACCGGTCTCCGTAACTGGGTGCGGGACTCCGAACTGCCCGCCCGATCCGGGCAGGCGGAACTCTCTCCTCCCGCGGTGGAGGAGGTCGCCGATCTGTTGACGGCACATGTGCTCGTTCCCGATGCCGCGCCTCCCACGGAAATCACATGGGACTACGCGCGCTGGAAGCCCGGTATCTCGATCACATGCACCTATCGTTTGCGCTGGAGCGATGGGCACGAGGAAACGCTCGTCTCAAAACGCTACACGGGAGACAAGGTTCGCCATCTGGCTGAACGAAAGGATAACTCGGCCGAACTACAGTCCTTATCACCCCGCCTGCACCCGCGCGTGATACTGCCCGATCAGTCTCTGTCATTGTGGTGCCCGGCCGCCGACCGAGAGCTCCCGGGCGTGGCCTTTCTGCTGAACGTCAAACGCTTTGCCAGCCTGGTCAAGAAATCCGGAATCACCGAACCCGGTCTGATACGGCGTCGCAAGAGTGAATACGAACCGTTGCGCTACAAGGCCGAGCGTCGCGCGGTGTTCCGCGCGCGTCTGAAGTTGCGGGACACCGCTCGTACACGCATCAACCTGGCTGCACGGGTGCTGCCTCTCGAGGAAGCTCTACGCATCTCCACGGCCCGTAGGGATCTCGAAGCCGTGTTCGACGCCGCCGGAGAAACTCCGTTTGTTCCGCGACTGCTGGGTTTTCACGAGCGCTACGGAATCCTGATCGAGGAATGGTGGGACGTGAAAAAGGGCTACGAATCGGGCGATTTCTCCCACGCCCGGGCGGCGGGCGTCGCCCTGGCCAACCTACACGCCCTCGCGCTGCCTGGTGAAACCGGAGAAGCGTCGTCGGGGTCGGGCCAGGATCTGCGTCCGCTCTTTTCCATCGACACTGCACTCAGGGATCGATACCGGGGTCTCCACGACCTCAAGCCACGGTCGAAGACGTGGATTCACGGAGATTTTCACCCCGACCAGCTCGTGCTGATCGAGCGCCAGGGCCGTCACTCCACAGCACTCCTGGATCTCGATCGCCTGGGCCCCGGGGATCCCACCACCGACGTTGCAAATTGGATCGCGGACCACCTGTTCGAAGACGAAGAACTGTCCTTTGAAGAGGCCGCATCGCCCCTGCTCGAGGGATACACGGAGGGCGGTGGCACCATCGTTGACGATCATCTCAAGCGTCGTGTCGCCGACGACTTGATCAGGCGTGGTGCAGCCACCATTCGCCGATTGGAAAAGGGAGCCGTGGGTCGCGCAGCTCGGTGCCTGGAACGCGCGCAGGCGATTATCTGAGGCCGACCGCAGTCCGGTAAAGGTCATACGCCCTGCCGGCGGCATCCGGCGTCAGGCCGGCACTCGAGAGGTCGTTTTGTTCAAACCCATCGTTCTGGAGGTCGTACAGCTCTTGGTGACAGCTGGAGAAGTGGATCAGTTTGTAGCGCTCGTCACGAATGGCGAACATGCGGGTGTCGAGAAACTCCATCCGCAGGGAGTTTGAAACGACGAATCCCGTGGGCTGCATCGGGTCCTCAAAGACGAACTGGTAGTAGGGTTCTTGCGAGATCCCTCCGGTGAACACGGAGGCGTTGAGATTGCCCGAAGCGTCGGTGACGAAGTTCAGCGATGCAGCCGGGAACAGGGAGACAACCTCGGCACCCAGGATCGGATCGAACGCCGGGCGCAGCGGGCCGATGCGCAGGGTCGCGAGCGCGTTCGGCGGTGCCCCCGTCACTTGCAACGGAACCAAGTTCGCCACGTAGATACCGAAGAGCGGTGGACCGCAGGAACTCAGCGCCGGTCCGGCGGGCGTTCCGTAGCCCGTGTCCTCCTGGCAAGAGGATGGCGAACAGGGCGGGATGCTGAAGTCCGCCGCCCCGTTGGGATTGAAGATCTCGACGAACAAGGACTCGCGAATCGAACGCAGATGGGGCTGGCTGAAGTACGGCAGCATGCTGACGGAATCGAAGGTTTCGCCCGGCAACAACTCGGCGAGGTCGATTCTTGCCAGGTCCGCGACCGTGGCGAGGAGGTCTGTGGTCTGCACGAGCGCCTGACTCTCTCCCGGACGCGGAACGTTCGCTCCCCAGACGATCAGCGGGACGTTGAGACCGCCCTCGTAAAGCGTGGACTTTGCCGGCCCGTCAAAGGGCGAAACCCCCAGACAAAAGTCCGTACCGTTGTCTCCGAGGAATATCACAGTTGTCTTCCTCAGATCGAACGGAGGGATGCCGGTCAGAAGACGGCCGATCTCCGTATCCATCGCTTCGACCATCGCCTTGAAGAACGGTCGCGGATCGAGTCCCGAAGTGTCGGAACAGGATGTGCGCGGCTCACCGTCGGCCAGGGTCTGGCTGTGCAGGGAGGCCGGCGGTGCGTGGAAGGGCGCATGCGGAGCCTGGAAGGACACGTAGCACATCCAGGGCTTCGTCTGTTGTTCGATCCACTCCAGAGTGTCGTCGACGACCTCCGAGGTTGCGTAGTTGGAAACCGGCACCGTCACGCCGTTTACAACCTTGTCGAAGCTGAAGTAGTTCCCGAGTTGCCCCTCCAGCGTTCCCGCGAAGTGCTCATAGCCCGTGAGGTTGGGAGCCAATTGGTCAGCATTTTGGCCGGAGAGGTGCCACTTTCCGATCGCGGCGTGGGCGTACCCGAGCCCGGTGCCCAGATCGAGCATCTTGGGCAGGCTCATCAGGTCGAAGGAAAGCCCCACCGTGTCTTGCGATGAGGCTATGCTCGTGCCTATCCCGTTCCGGAAGCCGTGCAAGCCGGTCTGCAGGGTTGCCCGTGTCGGCGAGCACGTCGGCTGCGCCCAGGCGTTACGAAACAGGACCCCCCCCGCTGCGAGGGTGTCGAGGTTGGGGGTGGGAGGGATATCGTTGCCTTCGCCGTAGACGGACAGCGAGTCCACACCGAGGTCGTCCGCAACGATGATGAGGATGTTGGTGTCGATCCTCGGCTGAAGCTCGCGGGTGACAGGACCACCTGGCGAAGCACGGCGATCACCGAGCTGTGCAACGGCAGCCGAAGCAAACAGAACCAGAACGCACGCCGGGAGAACGGGAGGGGGCTTGGGCATTCCTCCCCAGACTAGCTCGATCTTGAACAGAACGATATCCCTGCCGTCTTATCCCAGGGTCCAAAGGGCCTTTTTTGGAGACAGGGAAGCGGGGCTGTAACCGGATTCCCTATCTGTCGGGCAGGAGGTGCGCGACCACGAGCGCGTCCGCGACACCCTTGGTCCGGTTCCATTCTTCCGCAGCGCTGGCACGATCGAAGATCTCGCGCCACCATCCGTCGCTCGCCAGGGCTTCTTTGACCAGAGATGCACTCACCAGATCCCAATAGAGCGCCTGGTTGTACTTGCTCCAACGCTTTCCACGTCGCCACAAGGGAAGGTCTTTTTCCTCGTCGATCTGTACGTCAGCCGGAGGAATTCCCGTACCGTCCAGCACCTGTTGGTAGGTGAACTGACTCTCGTACGGGTAGGTTGACCAGTCCGGCGCATAGTGTTCGGTGATGTAGCTGTGGAACGGCTTTGCGGGCAGACGCTCGCCGGGGAAGGCATACGCCGCCCGAATCAGGCCCGGATTGAGGAACGGTGCGACGACCATTCCGTTTTGGGCGTTGATGGTTGCAGCACCCCAACGACGCGTGTATTCGAACAGGAAGAAGAAATGCAGCCGCTGCAGTCCTTTCAGATCGTAAGCGTCGGCTTCGCGGTACGCCTCGCGGATTTTCTCTCGCACAGGACCACGGACCTCTTCGCGAAGAATAGGCGGCGCCTCCTCCATCAACGAATCCAGAAGAGCATCCTCATATTGCTCCGGGGACAGATCCTCCGCGTGGATCCTGCTGGCGAAGTCCCCCTTGCCTATGCCGGAATGTTGTCCCATGACGTTGACCACGCCGCCGTCCATGACGCCACGTTTGGCGAGGAACGTCTTGTGCTTAAGCAGCGTCATGTGGCCGCCTTGCCAGAGCAAAGCCCGCTCGATGCAGGAACGACAATCTTCGGCCGTCGTTGGAGGCACTCCCCCCTTCGTCTTGATGCGAATGGGCAACTTGGCGATGCGGGCCAGCTCGTTGGCGATCATCACATCCAAGCGTTTGGGATGGCCGCGGACGCGCAGCTCGAACTGCGTATCCAGGGTCCGCAACACCGCAACGACCGCACGACTGTCCCAACCACCCGATAAGCCGACGCTCACGTTGTCCCACTGGTCCGCTGATTCTCGCAACACGGATTCGAACGAGGTCCGGGCCAGTTCCAGGCATTGTTCGGGAGTCATCGGCTGGGGCCGAATCCACTCGCCAAGGACTTCTGTTCGGCGGCGATGGATCCCCTCCGCATCGAGGCGGATCTGAGTTCCAGGTCGGAACAAACGCACACCCCGGTAGCCCGTCGACTCGCCCGTAAACCAGCCGAGTGTGAAACGTACGGCCCAGTCCAGGGGAACGGGTTCGAGCGAAATCCCGAGGGCACTCAGGGCTCCGATCCGGTTGGTCGCAGCCCAGAGGTGATCGTCCTCGTACTCGAACCACTGCCCCTGACCTAGACCGTCGTTTTGCAGGAAGAGCGCGTCCCCGCGGCTCCAGATCATCGCCATCGGCGGGGCCAATTCTCGCAGAATCGGTGCGGGATCCGCTTCCAGCTCGCGTCCCAGGGGCAGAAGAACGCCTTCGCCTTTCTGCGCCCTGATGAGCGGCCGGGCGTTCAGAGGGTAGTCGGTCGCAAACGCAAAGTCGCCCCCGCTCTCTTCCAGGAAGCTCTGCTTCCAACCGACCACATCGAGCTGCAAAATGGCCGTATGGCTGGCCCCGGCGCTGTGCACTTCCGGCTTCGGCGGCTTCTTGAACAGAGATCCGAAGCGCATCGCCAAACGGTCAGCAACCTTTCCGGGGTCAGGTCCCGGCCGTTCACCCTTGGGTTTCCAAGTGAGGGCAATTCTCATCTAGCGGGCCGATCTCGCGGAGGGCTCTGGTAGGTCGGCAGAAATATCAATAATCGCTCGTTCGGCCAAGCTTTGCCGATCGGGCCGTTTCCCCCCTGGCACCGATTATACTCCATCGGTATCCGCTGCTCCTCGCCGTCAGGAAAAGATGATAGATCCCCTTTCCTTCCTCAGTGAAACCAGGCGCTCCGGCATCGATCTCTTCTCCGGAGTCCCTTGCTCACTGTTCACCTCCCTGATCGACACGGTCATCGCCCAGCCCGCAGCCAACTACATCGGCGCTGCCAACGAGGGAGATGCACTCGCCATCGCATGCGGCGCCGAACTGGGCGGGCAGCGCGCGGCGGTGCTTTTTCAGAACTCCGGCCTGGGCAACGCGGTCAACCCCTTCACCTCCCTGGCCGAAACCTTTCGGATCCCGGCCCTGATCATCTGCAGCTGGCGCGGCCAGCCCGGCGCGGCTCCCGACGAGCCCCAGCACGATCGGATGGGCAAGATCACCCCCGCCCTCTTCGAGTTGATGGGCATCCCGTGGGAACTTCTGCCCACCGACGAAGCGGCGATCGCAGCCACGCTCGAGCGAGCCAAGTCCCATATGGACTCGAAGCACACCCCCTATGCCCTGGTCGTTCGCAGGGGCAGCTTCACCAAGGGAGCGCCCCGGACGACGGCCCCTCGCAAGCCACCGAGCCTTCGACTCGATCCGCCTGCCGAACACTCGATCGCCCTCGATCCCGACCTGGTCTTGCAGACCATCGCGCAGGGCGCATCCGCGACCGACGTCCTCCTGACCACGACCGGCTTCACAGGCCGCGCGCTCTACGCCGTCGGCGATCGACCCAACCAGCTCTACATGGTGGGCTCGATGGGCTGTGTGTCGAGCCTGGGCTTGGGTCTCGCCCGCGCGCAACCGAATCGGCGTATCATCGTCCTGGACGGTGACGGGGCGCTGTTGATCCGCATGGGAGCTCTGGCAACCCTCGGCTACGAGCGCCCACCGAACCTACTGCACATCCTCCTGGACAACGGCGTGCACGACTCGACCGGTTCCCAGGCGACGGTCGCACCCTCGCTCGACACCGCCTCGATCGCCGCAGCCTGCGGCTATCCCTGTGCGCGTCGAGTGGAATCCCTCAAGGACCTGTCAGCCTCCGTCGGCGTACCGACCGGCGAACTGACCTTCGTCCATGTCCCCACGCAGTCGCGCACGAACCGTAAGCTCCCGCGCCCGACGATCACACCGGCAGAGGTCGCGCAACGATTGCGCGAGTGGATTCGAGATCATCCGGCGTGATTCGACCTGGCTCGTGCTAGACGGGCGTCAGCGTGACACCCATGTCCTCGAGTGTCGTGCGCACCGCCACGAGGAGGGCGATGATCTCTTCGACGCCTATCTGGCCGGCGCTACCCACACGGAAGCAATCGGCCTCCGACAACTTACCGGGATAGATCACGAAGCCGCTCTCCGTCAGGCGATGATAGAAGCCCTCGAAGTCGAACGCGGAATCCTTGTGGTAGCGGAACGTGGTGATGACGGGGCTCTGCACCTCGGACGCCAGGTACGGCTGGAAACCCAGTTCGAGCATGCCCTCGCTCAACATCTCCTGCATGGTGCTGTAGCGTGAACCACGGGCTTCGGGCCCCCCCTCGCTCTTCAGTTCCCGCAGAGCTTGCCTGAAGGCCAGGATCGCGTGGGTCGGGGGGGTGAAACGAAATTGACCGGTTTCCTCGAGCGTCTTCCACTGCTCGCGCAGATCCAAGCTCACCGACCGCGCGGCGCCTTTGGTTGCCTCGAGGACTTCGGTGCGGAACAGAACGAAGGAAAAGCCGGGCACGCCTTCCATGCACTTGTTTGATGACGAGACAAGATAGTCGATCGGCGTCTTCGACATGTCGATCGGCACGGCCCCGAACGAGCTCATCGCATCGACGATAAAATGCCGTCCGTGGGATTTGACGATCTCCGCCACTTCCTGCAGCGGATTCATGATGCCGGTCGTCGTCTCGCAGTGGACCATGGCGACATGCGAGATCTCGGGGTGCTCGACGAGTGCCTCCTCGACCGAGCCGGGGGCGACCGGATGATCCTCATCCCAATCGAGCTCCCAGACCGCCATGCCCAGGGTGCGCGCGATGTGCGCAATCCGACGGCCGTAGACCCCGTTGATCAGCACCAGGAGTTCGCCGTCTGCGGGAATTCCCGAAGCGCAAACCGACTCGAGGCCGAAGGTCCCCGACCCCTGCATCAGGACGGCATCGAAGCCGTCTTCGGCGGACGTTCCGGCGAGCGCCAGGAGCTCGCTGCGAATCTCGGCCACGATACCCGTGAACTCATCATCACGGGAGCCCAGGTCGCGCAGCATGGCCTGCTTGACGGTGGGACTGGTGTTGAGGGGACCGGGGGTGAAAAGGAGCTTCTCTTGCGGTGCGTCCAAGGCGGTTTCCACGGCGATTCGATGGTGGGACGGAAGTCGATGGGAGGATACGGGCATGGATCTTGCGTATTTTTCGACCTGAATGGGCCTGGCCTGGATAGGAAATGACAGAGGCTGACCCAGGAATGAGCGTTTCATGCATCATCTTCACATCGCCCTCAATGTTCAGGATCTGGGACTCTCTGTGGAATTTTATTCCGCCATCTTCAACACGCGTCCCGACAAGCGGACCGGCTCCTACGCGCGCTTCACCCTCGAGAACCCCGCCCTCGTCCTCGCACTCAATTTGAAGGCAAAAGTGCGTTCTGGGGAGCGGGTGCCCCATTTTGGGTTTCGATTGGAGCCCGATGGCACCTTCTCGGGCATCCACGAACGGCTCCTCGAGCGGGGGCTCCTGAGAAAGCGGGAGCAGGGGGTTCTCTGCTGCCATGCGGTCCAGAATAAGTTGTGGGTTCGCGATCCCGACGGTAACAACTGGGAGTTCTACGAAGTTCTCCAGGACCTGACCCCCCAGGAGGCAGCGGGAGATGGCCGCAGAGGCTGCTGCTAGCCAACCCGCTGCACGGGGTCTAGTTTTTGGATAAACCGGCCAAATTCCGGATTTCTGACTCATCCCTCTTCTCTGATCTCCCCTCCGTGGACCTCCTCTCGAATCTCGAGCCCCTCTCGAAGACCCGCAAAGCGCCTTTCCAGGCGCAAATCCCCGGGTCGAAGTCCTACACCAATCGGGCCCTCGTGCTGGCGGCCGAACGGATGGGAATCACATCCGTGACGGGTGGACTGCACTGTGACGACACCTTTCGCCTGTCCGAGGCGCTGGACTCGTTCGAGGGATTGACGGTCGAGAAAACCGACGACGGCTTTCGTGTCGAGCGCACGCGCGAGCACCTGGGGTCTCCTGCGGGCGCATGTTTCATGGGTGGAGCCGGCACGCCTGCGCGCTTCATGCTCGGCTTTTCGGCCGCGGCCGACGGTGCCACGGTCGTGACCGGGATCCCGCGCCTGTGCGAGCGACCGATGAAGGACGTCCTCGACGCCATGGCGCGTGCGGGGGTTCTGTGTGAATCCGTGAAGGAAACCGATCATCTGCCGATTCGCGTTCACGGTGGAGCGATCGTGACGCGTGACTGGTCGATCCGCGCAGAGGTCTCGTCTCAGTTCACGAGCTCGCTGTGCCTGTTGGCTGCCCAGCAGGACCCCGCGGGGGGCCCGATCCAGATCCGCCTCGAGGGCAACCAGGTTTCGCGGCCGTATGTGGAAATGACGCTCTCGATGATGAGGAACTGCGGCATTCAAGCGGAACGACGGGGTGCTGATCTGATCGTCGTCACACCCTCGCGGCCCCGGAACGCCACGATCCCCGTCGAGGTCGACGCCAGCGGGATGTCGTACTACCTGGCGGCCGCTGCCGTCACGGGCACCACCGTCGTCATCCCGGGCATCGGCAAAGGCTCCGCACAGGGGGACGTCGGTCTCGTACGAGCCTTCGGCGACATGGGCTGCACGGTCGAACTGGGCGATGATTCGATCCAGCTGACGGGGGGCGAGCTACGCGGCATCGATGTCGACATGGAAGAGATGCCGGATGTCGTGCTGACGCTCGCCGCTGTCGCGGCCACAGCTGTCGGTTCGACGCGCATCACGAATATCGCCAACCTACGGGTAAAGGAATGCGACCGCATCGCCGCGGCGGCCAACGAACTGGGTCGTCTGGGTGTGAAGGTCGAGGAAGGGCCCGACTATCTCGTCATTCATCCGGGCGGGTCGCTCGGCCCAGGCCGTATCGAAACCTACGACGACCACCGCGTCGCCATGTCCATGGCCGTTCTCTCCCTGGTTTACCCAGGGATCGAAATCGAAGACCCCGGCTGCGTGGCCAAGTCTTTCCCCGAGTTCTGGAACGAGCTAGAACGCTTTCGGGCGCATCACGAGGGCCTGCCGTGATGAAGAAGGCGTGCCTCTTGATCCTCGATGGTGTCGGCTACTCCACGCGTGAAAACGGCAACGCGGTGACAGCAGAAACGTTGCCCGCGATGTTCGCCCACATGAAGCGGGAAGGCTTCTGCATCCTGGAAGCTGCCTCGGAAGCGGTCGGCCTGGAACCGGGTCAGGTCGGCAATTCGGAAGCGGGACATCTCACGATCGGTGCGGGCACCGTCGTGCCCTGCATGACGCGCCGCATTTGTGACACCTTCGCCGACGGAAGCTGGCGCGACGATGACGGCTGGTCGGTTGCACGCGAGGCGGGGATCCTCCATCTCACGGGGCTCGCCTCAGATGCCGGCGTGCATGGGTTGTATCGCACGATCGTTCAAGCGGCCAAGACCGCGCGCGCCGCCGGTGTGCGACGGATCGTTGTGCACCCGGTTCTGGACGGCGTCGATTCCCTCAAAGGCAGTGCACCGCAAGTCTTGGGCGAGCTTCGCGGGGAGCTCGAAGCGGTCGACAACTGCGAACTCGGTGTCATCTTCGGCCGCAAGTGGTTCTGCGACCGTGGGGGCAAGCTCGATGTCACGCGCATCGCTGTCGATGCCCTCAAGGGGCGCACTACACTCGAGACCTACCACGACTCCCAGCTTGAAAAGCACATCGCAGGCGAAAACACGGGTGAGATGAGCTTTCCCGCACACATCTTCGCGGGAGGCCCGACGATCGGCGATGGCGAGCCGGTCTTGATCACGAGCCACCGTGCAGATCGTGCGCGGCAAACAGCGACGGTACTCTCGGAGACACAACCGGTTTTGATGCTGGTGGACCCGGGCCAGGGCATCGAGGTTCGGCATGTTTTTTTTCCTCAAGCCCCGCTCACTCGCGGACTGGCCCACGAAATCAAGGGCGCCGGTCTCACATCGGTTCGGATCGCCGAAAAGTGCAAGTTCCCCCACGTCACCTTCTTCCTGAACGGTTTCGACGCCGGCACGGAAGGCGACGGGCACTGCATCCCCTCGATACCGGAGGCGGAGATTGCCACCAACCCCTCGATGTCCCTACCGGAGATCACCGACGAAATCATCAAGCACCTCGAGAGCGACGGGCAAAGGGCCGTGATCGCCAATCTGGCCAACCTGGACCAGGTCGGACACCTGGGCCGCCTCGACCTTGCGACACAAGCCGCTCGAGCCGTCGACGCGGCCTTCACTCGCATCGCGGATGCCGCGCAAAAGAACGGTTGGACCTTGATGGTTACGGCCGACCACGGCAACGCGGAGCTCGTCGAGGATGAAGCGGGCGGACCGTTTGGATCCCACACCCAGGCACCGGTGCCCTTCCTGATTCAGGCAGCACCGGGTCAAACGATACATTGGAATGCCGAACGCGGGTCGCTGGCGCAGGTGGCTTCCACGTATCTCAAGGCGCTCGGTCTCGAACCGCCGCAGTGGATGGAGCCTCCGTTGGCGATTATCAAGTAGCCCCGACCCCTAGCGGCCGGGAAGCACGTAGCCCGAAGGGCTCAATGCTATGAGCTTCAGACCTGTCGGTGACCACTCGAGAAAGTAGGTCGAGCCGGAGAGTTCGACCGTGAAGATCAGTGACCCCGCCAGGTTGAACCCCAATGTCGGACCGTAGGTCAGAGGAAGGGTCGTCAAGAGCGACGTCGTCCCGGAAAGCAGGCCGATCATGCCGAGCCATTCTTCGTCGGTGTCCAGGGTTGCCACGGCGGCAAGTGTCCCGTCTTCAAGAGTGGCCAGACCTCTGAAAAAACCTCCAGGGGGAGCCTCCACCAGCGGTGAGACGGCCATTGATTGTGGAACCAAGCGGTAGAGCGCAGAGCGTTCGTCCGCTTCGTCCACTCCGACCGACCCGGACAGCAAGACATCCATGACTACCTCGTCGCCCACGCGGTAGAGGTCGTTGATCATTTCCACGCCCTCTACCAGGATCGTGACCGCACCGTTCCAATCCGTGGAGACCACACGCTTGAACTCACTGTCCAGGGCCAATAGACCCTCGAATCCGGACACGCGATAGATGCCCCCGACGTTCGTGAGTGTTCCGTACTCAAGGAAGGGTTGAGACGAATCGCCGGACGTCCCGGACAGGTTCTTGACGATCATTCCGGCTCCCCCCGACGGGTGATTCAGCGCAGTTGTGACGTCGACGAGGTAGAAGTCACCGTTGTCGATCTTCGGAACCTCGGAACCGCTTTCATCACCGACGAGAGCGACCAGCTCATTGGGGGAGAAGAAAACGACGACCCCCGAGTCGTTCAGCGTGTCCGTAAAGCGCGCTTCATGGGTGACTTGAACTTCGTTGGTATTGACCGTATTCAGTTTGCAAACGAAAAGCTCGCGCGATGCACCCTGCGTAACCCATGCGCACGCCGAGCCGTCCGTGGACAGGGCCAACCAAGGGCCCTTGCCCGTGTCGTAGGCATACCCCGCGTGCGTCAAGCCGGTCACCGTGTCTGAAGCCCGCTTCAGGGTGCCGCCTGCGCGACCGTAATAGACGTGGGTGCTCGATTCGGACTGACCCGCGATGAAGGCGAAGGTGCTGTCGTCATCGGAAGCGACGACGTCCGCGCCAAACCACGCAGGTTTCGCCCCTTCGAAGGCGAACCAATGGACCGGGCCGCCGGCGCGATTCAGGCGGAGGGGCCCTTCATCGGTCATTGCGATCCCAAAGCTCTGAAACAATGCGAGACCGTGATCGAGGAATCGGAGGGGTTCCGATCCCGGCGTGCGGTTCGTGCTGACCCCCGTGGCCAGATTGATCTCGAACAGATCGCCACCCACCTCTGGAACGCTGAACACCCAGAGCGTTGTTCCCGCGGGATCGATGGCCACAAAGCCGCTCGTCGGACTTGCCAGGCCTTCGGGACCCCAGCCGGCGAACTCGGCGACGATACGAGCGCTCCCGCTCTCTTCGACGAGCAGGAATCCAAAGACCTGCTCCTCGACACGCACCGTCTGATAGTGATAGAGCGACCCGTCTTCGCCCGGAAGAAGGATGCGGTTGGCGCCCGGAATATCCCCCCGCAGCTGGGCGCTACCCGCGGACACTGCGTCGAGGCACGTCCGGCCGCTGATCTCCATCGGCAGGAAGCGAACGTTGGACAGGAGGGGGAGTCCGTGGGCGTCATCCAGGTCCAGGATTTGCCCCGTTCCACCGGGGATCCCCTCGAAGACCGAGGCCTGAGCCCCGCCCGCCGATGCCAGCAGGAGGCAGCACAGGAATGACGAATAGCATCTCATTTCTTCATACTTGGAGAGTTGGAAATTCCTCTCGGTTTGCTCAATCAGAGCATGTGGGAGGCTTCAATCGCCCCCCGTCGCCTGATATATCCCTTCAACGAAGGGGCCTGGTTTCCGCCCCCACGGATTCCGAGAAGGATTTTCCGGACCGGGCCCGGCGACCCGCGCTCCCCAACCCCCCCGACCGCTCCACGGTGTGGCTCGGAACGATATGTTCTCCCCCATGATCCACCCCTGGCTCGCCATTTCGCTGGCTCTTCCCGGTCTGGCCTCCCAGGCGCAGGAGAGCCCTCGCCTGATCGTCCTGGTGTCGGTCGATCAGATGATCCCCGAGCACTTGCGCCGCCTGCAGCCCTGGCTCGAGGGCGGCTTGCAACGCTTTCTCGAGGCGGAGGTCTGGGAGCGGGCCCGTCTGGCCCACGGGGTGTCGGACACGGGCCCGGGACACGCAACCCTCGCCTCCGGTGTCCACCCGGCCCGGCACGGGGTGATTGCGAACACCTGGATGGCTGCCGAGGACGGAGCCACCGTCTACTGCGCCGGCGACCCTGGGGCGCGGGCCCTGGGGCCGGATGGGATCCTCGAGAACACCCCCGCCGCCTCACCTGCAAACCTCCTGGCGGCGACCCTCGCCGAGTACGTGAAGAGGGCGAACCCCGGGGCCCTCGCGGTGGGCATCGCCGGCAAGGATCGGGCGGCGATCCTGGCGACCGGAAAGGAGGCCGATTGGGCTTTTTGGTGGGACATGGCGGGCAAGGGATTCACCAGCTCGAACTGGTACGGCGATCGGCTGCCCCGCTGGGTGATGCAATGGAATCGAGGCTGGGTGGAAGAGGCCTCGGGCTTCGAGTGGGAGGATCAGCAAGCAGGGAAGCTCTCCGGATCGGGCACGGAGCCGGACGACCGACCGGGCGAACCACCTGGTCGAGCCACCCTGCCCCACAGAGCCCCGAGGGTTCAAAGCGAGGCCGATAGAAGGCCCCTGGCGGGCTGGGTCTTCAATTCACCCCTGGTCGATGCCTTCACCCTCGAGCTGGCCACGAAGGCGGTGGACGAGTTGAAACTCGGAGCGGACGAGAGCGTCGACTACCTGTTCATCGGCCTTTCCGGATGCGACACGACGGGGCACCTCTACGGTCCTTATAGCCACGAAGTCACCGATGTCTTGCTGCGCGCCGATCGCGCGCTCGAGGTGTTCTTCCAGCACCTCGACGAGCGGGTCGGCAAGAACCGCTGGGTCGCGGCGCTCTCGGCGGACCATGGGGTGCTCGAACTGCCCGAATCCTTGCGCGAGCGGGGCATTCCCGCACGAAGAATGTCCCTTGGGGCTGCCGGCAAGCTGGTGCGCGAGCTGCAATCGACGATGAAGGAAGTGTTCGGGGAGGACCTTCTGCTGCGCCTGGGTTGGAGGGGCTTGCGGTTCTCGCATCAGCGCATGCTCGCGGCCGAGGTCGATCCGAGGGACGTGGAGGAACTGGCTGCTTCGATGTTCGAGGAGGCGGATTGGATGGAACGCGTGTTCACCCGCACGGATTTTTCGAACTGGAAAGAGTCCAACAGGTCCTCGGATCCGCTCCTGGACCTGATGGCACGTTCCTATCACCCGCAGCGCTCGGCAGATCTCACCTTCGTCTTCAAGCCCTGGACCCTCTTCCACCCCTACGGCACGAGCCACGGCTCCCCCTGGCCCTACGACCGCAGGGTCCCCCTGGCCTTCCTCGGACCTGGCCACCGGCCGGGCAAACATTACGAGCCCTGTGCAACCGTCGACGTCTGTCCCACGCTCCTGTCGAGAGCAGGTCTGACGGTGCCCGAAGACCTTGACGGGCAAGTTCTTCCATAGCCTGGCCGGGCCGGATAGGGGTACGTCCTCAAGCAGAGAGACTGGCCGGGCCGAAGAAATACTCATGTCCCGACCGGGCTTCACCATTATCGAGCTGCTCTCACTTCTCGCCCTGTCTTCCTTCTTCGCGGCGACCGGGGTTCGAGCCTATTTTCTGCGACCGGACATCACGCTGGAAAACGCCGCGACGCTCCTGGCCCACGACCTGCGCGCAGCCCAAAACCGCTCGGCCTATCTCGGCGAAGCCTCGTGCTTCTCGTTTCTGGACGACGGCGACGGCTACGTCGTCACGGACGAAACGGGGGAGATCGTCCGCAACCCGCGCACCGAACACACCTTCGAGCGGCGCTATTCGAGCGATGGCGTGTTCGATGGTGTCTACGTCTCCGAGGTCGATGCGGAGCCCGGTCGCAGCCTGATCTATGACGGCCGCGGCCAGGCGACCTACAACCTGGCGGTGACGCTGGCCTTCGGAGAATCGCGTCGCGTCGTACGCGTCGAGCAGAACAGCGGGCGGGTGACCATCCAGGGAACCTCGAGCGGCTGGACGGATTCAGGGTATTAGCTACGTATAAAAAAAGGAGTCGTCTCCGAAGAGACGACTCCGCGCGGGTCTTACCGGTGGGGTACCGGCTGTCGGAAGAGCGGCAGGAGCCCCCCGACAACTCTGGGGGTTCTTGGCAGGGAGACCCTCAGAGCTCCTCCGGGAAACCCGGAGTCGAGTTGTCGAGCGTCGGCAGGAGCGCTCGATCCCTTCTCAGCGAAAGCAGGGGTGCCGAGAAGAGACACCACCAGCCTACCAACGGCCTTCCGAAGTGCAACCTGGAATCCGGTCAGGCGAAACCACAGACCTGATTCTGGGAATCCAGGTTGAAAGAAGGGGTTCTCGGAGCCTGGATGCCCTGGCAGCCCGGTGAGGAGGTGGTTCGAAGACCGGGCAGACGCCACCCGCTTCGGATTCGCAGTCGGATGGGTGCATCCGGGGCGGCGGTCCGTCGCCGCTACGGGCGGCTAGCTACCCCCGCCCGCTTTCCACGCCCGCTTCCCACGCCTCCAAGCCACCGCGCAAGGAGTGGACCCGTGTGTATCCTTGGCCGACGAAGTAGGCGGCAACGTCCAGCGATCGCATCCCGTCCTGGCAGGCGAACACGAGTCGGGTGTCCTTGGGCAACGCCATGTACTTGCCCTGATCGTTGAAATCGAGCGGTTCGGCTTCCGGAAAGTCCTGAGCCTCTCGCTCCTGCGGCATGCGTACGTCGATCAGGCGCAACTCCTCGGGGGTCTCGAGCCAGGTACGCACCTGTAACGGGTCGACCTGCAGGCGTCGGTCGGTCTCGTGGGAGCTCAGGATGTGATCGATGACCTCCCGCGTGTCGAGCATGTTGTGGTCCCTGCAGACCTGCGCCAGCGTGTCCGAGGGCTCGAAGCCGCATGACGAGCAGCCGCCCACGTGGTAGCGCTGGAAGAGCGCGCGCTGGGCCGAAGGATAGGTCTGGAGGATTTCCTCCATGGACATCTCGGGGGTGATCGTCGTCTCGCTCATGGCGCCCCCATCATAGGCCCTATTCCTGAGAGAAGTGAAGGCCCATAAATGCGGCACCGCTTTTGGGAGGCCGCCCCGTTACGATCCCTCTCCCTTCCTTCGCCGCAACCCCCGGATCATCCCTCGCGCATCTTGCAGCCGCGTTTCCCTCTTCCGCTGTTTCTCTTCTGTTGGCTGCAATGCGCACTCTTCGTACATCCGGTGGGGACGATCATGTCGGACGCCATCGTCTCGACCTCCGTCAACGTGGTAGAAAGAGGAACGCTCGAGGTCGACGAGCACGCGGCGATTGACCTGATGGTCAAGGACGGGCGCTACTTCGCAGGCTTCGGCCCGGGGCAGTGGCTGATCGCCGTGCCCTACTACGCCGTCCTACGACCGCTGATCGGGACCTTGCCCTATGCGGAGAAAAAGTGGGACAACAACCACTTCACGTACAAGCGGCCGAAGGCTCTACCGCTGAAGGTGGTGTATCTCCAGATCGCCATGGTCTGGTTTTTTCTCGGTCCGTTGACGGGCCTCTTCTTTGCCAAGATGTACACGGTCTTGCGGCGGCGTTGCAAGGCCCCGGCCTTCGCTCTCCTGGGAACCTTGGCAGCGGCCAGCGGAACCTTGATCGCGTGCTACAGCTGTGTCTATTCGCGACAATGGTTCGCGACGCTCTTGGTCGCCCTGGTCGCCCTGCATCTCATCGATGAACGTCCGCGAACCCCCCGCGCACACTATGCGCTCGGGCTGTTGGCGGGCTTCAGTGTACCTGTGGACTACATCGCGGTCTTCGCTCTGTTGTTGGTTGCGCTCCTGCACTACTTCCTGGTCGAGGACAAGCGCAAGGTGGTGCCCTTTGCTCTCGGGATTGCGACCATCGCAATCGCCGTCGCGCTCTACCACATGTGGCTCCTGGGGCATCCGTTCAAAACGCCCTACCAGTTTCGCGTGTGGCATGAACACAACCTGTCCTTCGACTACAAGGGCGAGCGCATCAACTTCGGCCGGGTCACAGAAAGAGGCGTGGTGGGACTCGGCCTCTTTCCGAGCTGGGCCGCGCTGAAGGGACTCACCTTCGGAAGCTTCAAAGGGCTCTTCTACTTTTCGCCCGTCTTGCTCTTCGGTTTGATAGGCCACCTGCGCGCCTTGAAGACCCCGGCGCGCAAACTCGTCGCGCTCTTTTGCCTGGCCCAGTTCGGTGTTTACTTCTGGGTCATCGCCAGCACAAACGGCGAGATTTTCTGGAGCTCGTTCCCGCTGTTCTTCGGTCCGCGCTACCTGATCTACGGCGTCCCTTTCCTGGCGCTCGGGATCGCGGAGCTGCGATTCGACCGCAAGGAGATCCGCGTGCTCTTTTTCGTCGCCCTTGCCTTGAGCCTGGGGATGAACGTTTTGGGCCTGATGTTCCACGAAGTCAACCTCTTGGCGACCCTCGAAGCCCCCTCCGTCCAGAACCCGATCCCGCACTTTCTTCGGCGGTTGATCGAGCACGGCCCGCGCATCCCGATCCTGGACCAGAGAGCCTTCTACACCGCGAGTGAATGGTCTCAAAGCGCCGTGTTCCTCGCCTACGCGGGCGCACTCGCAGCGTGCGTGGTGAAGATGCGACGACGGGAAGAAGTGGAAGGGCTTCATCAACCCGGGGGGCCAAGCTAGGGCTCTAATGGATTCCCGAACCACCCCCACCGATCGTCTGGACCCGACCGACTTCCGTCGTTTCGTCGAACTCAACGTGGCTCTGGATCGAACCGTCGATGACGGGCGCCGGCGCGGCGCATTGCAGACGATCATCGAGGGAACAGGAGCTTTGTTGGTTCGGCCCGCCAGGGATCTCCTCGAGAATCTCCCGCATGTGATCGGCGAAGCCATGCAACCCTTCGGGTGGCTTTGGAACGGTTTCTATCACTGCCGCAACGGCAATCGCGACGAAATCCATGCGAGCTACGCCTTCGGACCGCCCGTCTGCTCCGCCCTCGAACGCAGCGGCGGGCCGCTGAGTTCGGGCATGTGCTTCGACAGCCTTTGTTTGAACCAAACACTGGCTGCCTACGAAATCAAGAACTGGCCCGGCTATCGATCCTGCGACGCGACGAGCGGACTGGCGACCGTTTCGAGCATCGTTTGCCCCTTGCGTAATCCCGAGGGCAAAGCGATCGGCGTGTGGGATCTGGACGCTACGGAAACCATCCACCCTGGAGACGTGCGTGCGATGGACGTACTCTTCGGAACGCTCGCCCGCTGTGTGGCGATCGACGAAAACTGCTTTTAGCCCACAGTGATGAAGACCCACCCCTTCGACGCAGCATACAACCTGAGGGCACTCAAGCGTCTTCTGGAGCGCGTGGAGAGCGTCAACGCCCTCCCGCATGAAACGCTCTTTTCGAAGGCGCCCGCGATCTCGGACTGGAGCGCAGGTGAACACTCTTTTCACCTCATCCTCGCCTGCGATCTCTCTCTCGGAAACGCCATGTCTCTCACGCGCGACACGGGCCGACTGATTCGGGACCCCGAAGATCGCCAGGCTGATGCGATCGACATCCTCCGGCGTGGACGCATCCCGCGTGGCGTCGCGCAGGCACCGCGATTCGTCCAACCTCCCACCCGTATCGATCTCGACCTCCTACGGACGCTGACGGGCGAGGTGCAGGAGGCGCGCTCCGCCCTCGCAAACGACCTCGCGGCTCTGGAGAGAGCACCCCGCGCCATTCCGCATCAACTCCTGGGGGACCTGAACGCCTGTGAATGGGTGCGCTTCGCACACATCCACTCGGCCCACCACCTGATGATTCTGCACGAGGTCCTGGGAGCCTAGCGGCTCTTTCGCGAACCGGCTAGAGTAGCCGGCTGCCCGCCGAACCTCTCACAGTCCAGAATCAGAGGAACGAATCGATGTCCGAAGAGATGACCATGTCCCAACCGACCGTAGAGCACAACCGACTGCAAGAGTTGGCCGGCGTTTGGGATGTGGACTGCAAATTCTACATGGATCCCTCCCATCCCCCGGTGGAATTCAAGGGCAAGGAAACCATCGAGATGTTCGGCAACTTCTGGACCCAGAGCCTCTTCGAGGCCGACATGTTCGGCACGCCTCTCAATGGCCGGTGCACCCTGGGCTATGATCCCAACAAGGGCGAGTACGTCTCGACGTGGATCGACACCATGTCACCGACGCTCTTCAAGTTCACGGGCAACTTCGACGCCAAGAACGAGGTGCTCGAAATGCACGGACGGGCCTTCGATTTCCAGTTGAAAACCGAAACGAACTACCGCACGACCGAGGTTTACAAGAGTCCGGACGAGCGCCTCTTCGAGATGTTCATGGAAATGCCCAACGGTCGGGAAGTTAAGATGTTCACATACGCCTACCAGCGCGTCAGGTAGAGCCAAGCAGGGACAGCCGAGGTGCCCCCGTCCTCCGCGATTCCGTCAAGCTTCAACCGGAGCCCGCCGATGGTGTCGAGCGCAGCGGCAGCAGCGACACTTCAGGCCGCGGGCGAACCATCCGAGCCGCGCGCACGCGTCTAGCGAATCAGAAAGAACTCCGTTTGTCGGCCGTCGAGAAAACGCGTCTTCTTCCCGTCGAAGAACGCATCTTCCTCGAGCATGATGCGCACCACCTGGCCGCTCCATCCATCGACCGGGACGGCCGCATTCAGCTCGATCGAGTACGCGGTACTCGCGTGAAGCGGGTAGTCTCCCCGCCCAGCAACACCACCCTGCTGGTCCCACAACCCGATGGTCGGGCCGGCGCCGTGGCCGTGAAAACCAAGCGGGTGGGTGTAGATCGTGGGATCGATGCCCTCACTGCGTGCTTCCTCGATCGTGGCGCGAAGGATCCGGTTGCCCGAACGCCCCAGGACGAAGTTCGCCATGAGAATGTCCTGCAGCCGATTACCGATCTCGAGGCCCTTGCGGAGTCCTTCAGGGGCGTTTTCTTCGCCCTCACGCAGCACGTAGGCGTGTTGCTGGGTATCGGTGTTCAGACCCAGGTAGGTGATCCCGAAGTCGAGGTGAACGAGATCCCCCCGCCGAATCAACTCGCCCTCAGGACGGGAGGCGAAACTGCCTGAATGCTCGTGGGCTTCGTGGCGCTGAACGGAAACCGAAGGGTGGAACCAGGTGCCCAATTTCAACTCGACCACGCGTTCGCGATACCACCATTCGAGGTCGGTGGTCGTGGTTTGACCCGGGGTCACCCACGCGAACCCTTCGGTGATGATCTCGTGCGCGATGCGGCAGATCGTCGGAAAGAACTCCAACTCCATGGGCGTACGCATCTCCAACCATCCGACCGCCAGCCCTTCGCCGGAAACGATACGTTTGCGCAGCTCGGGTCCGAGAGCGGCTTGAAGCTGACCGTGCTCCCCGTGGCTCAACCCATCGGCCAGGGCGAAATCGGGGGATACATTCAAGGCGATCCGCTCGGGCGACAGCTCCCTCAGAAGATCGCCCAGGCACTTCCACTGATCCGGTTGTTGCTCCTTGTCCCAGGCACGGGGAAAGAGATCGCCGACCGCGTATCGCGCGACAGCGTAGCGCTGAACGCCGCGCTCGGACCCACCGTCGTGGAAAACGAGGATCGTTCTTCGACGTGCAGCCAACCATGTGGCCGGCAGCATCGTCTCCACCACCGGATCCTCGTTGTATTCCCTCGCGACCAGCACCCAGCAGTCGATCCCCTCCCTGCGCATCAGCATCGGGACAACCGTGTCCAGCCGATCCGCCAGCCAGCGATCGCGCAGGCGCGCACGCTCCTGCATCGACAGGATCTCGGGAACCTCCCCGGACGGGGCAGCCTTCACGTTCACGGCTGTGGCGAAGAGACAGCTCCAGAGCACTAGCGATCCGATCATCGGTTTGTCTTGAGCTTGGTTGATAGCCGGAATCTCACGCCCCTATTACTACCAAACTTCCTAACCGTTTATCCCCGCAACGATGGCCACGGTGCCGCCCACGCCAATCAGGACCAGAACAAACAACGCGATCTTGATCCACGACAGGGGCGCCTTCCCCGCCACGCGCCCCGTCTGTCCGTGGATCAGCACGGTGTACGGCTTGCCTCCATAGCGATACTGGAGGCTCCAGATGGGAAGCAGGATGTGTTTCCAGCGCACATCGCGGATGGTATTACGCACGCGCAGATTGCGCTGGGTGTCTCCGGGCACGTCACCTGCACAGCGTTGACGCTGGGTCTCTACCACCTCGTCGCGCGCCTGGTCCCAACCGCTTTCGAGATCGACTTGATACTCCTCTGCACACCAACCGGCCAGGTAGTGGGGCTTGTAGGGCACGAGTCCCTGGGTGACGAATCCACCCAATTTGGACACGAGCTCCGACGGCAGACCCTTCGAAGCGTTGACGAGCGTGTCGTCATAGTGATCGTCTCGGTCACCCCAGGCAGGAACCCAGCGGACCTTTCGGACCCGAACGGTAGTCGGCCTGCGTCTACCGTTGACGGTCCTCATGACGGTTCTGGTCACGTAGTAGTAGTGGCCAGCATCGGCTGACCAGTCCGAATGGACCTGACAATCGAATGTCCAAAACGGCACATAGACTCCAACCGCTTCGAACTTCTTGGTCTTCTTGAGGTCGTTCGGGCGGAACCATAGACCCTTCAGCCATTTCCTGAAGTTCCCTTCGACCTGGGATCGTCCAACGTCCAGCGGCACCAACGATTCCGGTCGGATCACGTTGCGGTTGGCTTCCTGTGCCAGAACGCTTGGTGCGCCGCAATAGACGCACAGCTCGGAGATTGAGCGATCGTTGAATGTCACGCGCGCTGCGCATACGGAACACTTAGCAACGCGCACATCCAGACCAAGACCCCGTGCGGCTTCGCCGACATCCTCCAGAGCCCGCTCGACGATGACGCCTTCGCCGCGAGGCACCGTCACCGTTCTTTGACAGTATTCGCAATGAAGCGCGTCTTCGTCAGGATCCCAGGTCATGTCCGCGCCGCAGTTCGAGCAGGGGAAATCAACCCTGGCCTCGGTGAGAGGTACGTCGGTTTCCGGGGCGGGTTGGATGGGGTCAGTCATGGCTCGCGATCGATCTATTGTGCCGTTTCCGATGAAGAGAGCCCACCTGGGGCGTATACTCACGCCGCTTTCGATTCGTTCGTAATCGATTCGAAGACTCTTCTCATTCAGGACTCTCTCTGGGGGCAGGCGCCATGGGCGTGATGGATTGGTTCAAGCGTGGCGTGGGCGAAATGATGGTCGCCCGCCCGGACGACGCAAAATCGCAGGTCGTTTGGAAGCATCCGGATCAAACGATTCCGATGAAATCGCAGCTCACGGTCGAAGCCGATGAGAAGGCGGTCTTCTTTCGCGACGGCAAGATCGTCAAGGTGCTCGACGCGGGCCGCCATACGCTCGATTCCTCCAACCTGCCGTTCCTCTCCAACCTGGTCGATAGCTTCACGGGCGGCAACGTCTTCATCGCCGAGGTGTTCTTCGTCAACATCCGCGAGCACACCGGGCTGAAATTCGGCGGCCGCATCGGACACGTTGAGGATCCCAAGAGCGGCATTCCGGTCGAGTGTATGGTCCACGGGGAGTTTTCCTTCCGTGTCACGGATCCGGAACACCTGATCACGGGACTCGTCGGCATGGGCCGCGCCGAGTCCTACACGGTGCGTTCGTGGATGAAAGAGCAAGTGCTCAAGGTTCTCCGCGATCGCATCGCCGAACTGCTCGTCAAGAACAAGTGGCCGCTCTTGGACGTCACCTCGGGCGCCTACACCGAAGAGGTGGAAAAGGACGTCCTCGCCGGATTGGACAAGCATGTCGCAAGCTATGGAATCAACATCGCTCGGCTCGGCAATTTCGTAATCGATATCGACGAGGATGACAGCGCCAACCTCAAGCGACTCTACACCGATGCGGCGTATCTGCGCACGGTCGGTGGCGTGGGAGCCTACCGTGAGTTTGCCGCGGGCAAGGCGATGATGGGTGCCGGGGAAGGCATGGCCAAAGGCGGCGGTGGCGCGGGGGAGGGAGGCGGCGGCGCTCTGATGGGTGGGGCCGGGCTCGGGGTCGGCTTCGGACTGGCGCAGATGCTCGTTCGCGATCCGATGGGCGGCGAGAGGCTCGCCCCTGCGGCGGCAGGAATCGTCTGCCCCAATTGCATGCAGAATGTCGCCGCCGGCAAGTTCTGTGGAGGCTGCGGGGCCGAACTCGCAACCAGGCAAACCGAAGCAAAAGCAGGTGCCGGGTTCTGCACTTCGTGCGGCTCGCTGCTATCTCCGGACGCGGGTTTCTGCGGCCAGTGCGGATCGAAACGGGAGTAGCGCGGCGCAACCACCCGACGACAGGGAAGCGCGGTTTCAGGCACTCGAAGAACATCCGGACTTCGCGGCCTGGATGCGGCACACACCGTCGGCCCCTTCTCACGCGAGGTCGAAAGGGTTGCTCCTTGCCTTCATTGTCGGAGGGCTCGTCGTCGGTGGATTCACTGGGTTGGTAACGGTCTGCGCACCGCTCGCCATCGTGCCCATTTTGCTGGTCATCATCGGCCTGTACGCCCTCGTGCGACAGCACTTCGAGACCTCACAGCTCAGCCACTTCCCGCTCGAGCGCATTGCGCTACTGATCCTCGACGAAAAAACCAGGATCGCCGATCGAAGCGGTGGCGGCGTGCTGACGCGGTATTTTCGCACGGTCGAGTATCGGGACGGAACTCGCAAGGAGCTCGAAACGTCTGTCGAAACCGCCGGCAAAGTATCCCCGGGCATCATGGGAATCGGTTTCATCAGAGGCTCTTTCTTGGTCGATTTCGCCCATCTACCCGTCTGAAAAAGGGCCATCGGGAAAGTCCGTCTCTGGGTCGGTTTCCGAAACGTTCCAGCTCGGGTCAGGAAATGTCAGCCTCTCAAGGTCCTCCAAGGGATGTGTCGAAGCTGGCACCCGGATCGGGAAACCGACCGTTCTTTCACAACCCGGAGGAGATACCGATGAAGCGGGAAGACTTCCTTGCGCAGGTTATTGCGCTCGTGCACGGGCCCCTTTTTCCGGTGCTGGTTCTGGCCACCATCCTGTACGGAGCCCTTTGGCTGAGGGTCTTTCGACGCGCCGGCCTTCCTCCGGCCTTGGGAACGCTCATGTTCGTTCCACCGCTGACATTTCTCCTGCCGTTGTACATCGCGTTCGCACGCTGGCCGGTCGAGCAGCCCGTGATCATGCAGAACAGGCGCAGGGTTGCGATCCGCACCGTGCCGAAAGGCACGCTGCAAGAGAGGCTCAAGCCGCGGTCGCTGGTGGTCCCGGAACTCGACAGCTCGAACGTCTCACCCACGGACGAAATCTATGCCGGGCGGGAGTTCATCCCGTTACGTCTGCGCATACGGGACCGCGCGACGACGCGTTAGACAAGGCTCAAGAGCCCGCCTGGATACGGTACGCCTCATCGACCGGCCTTAGGGGCCGGTTCATCCAAAGTGGCCGTCGCAGGCCGTCCGGTCCCGGCGCCGGCTTGGTTTTCCTCTTCCATTCTTCATAGACCTCCCGCGAAAGAGCAGTGTCGACGAAGACGTCGCCGTACCGATCGTCTGTGTAGGCGGCCTCGACGGTGACTTTCTGATGCCAGCAATGCATGCCACTGATGGGATCGGGCTGCACCGGGAATGTCAGGTTTTGATTGACGCCCGTTTCCTTCCACCAGATCTTCTCGGAGTCGGAATCTGAACTGGAATAGGCACCGACGGGTTCCTTGCAACGAAAGAGGAATGTCGAACCCGCGCGCTTGACATCCACCAGAGACGAGGCCCGTTTTTGCCCTCCGATCGAACGATGCATCCGCCAGCGACCCACGTGGTGCGAACAGGCGACGACTCCGGGGTGGATCCCTTCGGTCTCGAGGACGCGCACCACGAAGTAGCCGATGCGCGTCGATACGCGAGCCAGTTCGCCATGCTTCAGCCCCAGTTTACGCACATCTTCGGGGTGGACCCACAGTGGGTTGGTGTGCGAGATTTCCTGTAGCCACTTCGCGTTGCCGGAACGGGTGTGGATCAGCGTCGGCAGCCGGAAGGTCGGAAGCAGCGTGCGTTCGCCGGCGCTCTCGTTCAGTTCGGCGTAGTGCACATGGGAAGGAATGTACTCGGGAATGGCCTGATCATCGAAGCCCCAGTCCTTGAGGGTTTGGGAGAGGAACTCGAGTTTCTTGCTGGGCGTCTTGAAGCCCACGCGGCCCTCACCATCCTTCGCCTCGGCTTCGTAGCGCTCCTGTCCGCTGTAGGGCACGGCAAAGGAGCCGTAGCGTCGCATGTAGGCGAGCGGTGTGAGATTCTCCTTCGCAGCCGCCTCGGGCAGCCCGGGCACGGAGTTCTCAAAGACATCGGACCAGTACTCGTCCATGGAGATGGGAGTTCCCGGCTGCCGCTTCGATTCGAACCACTTGCGCACACCCAGTGCCCCATCCGGATCGATGCGCCAGGTCAGGTCGATCCAGAATTCCGCCTCCTCCCAAACCTGACCTGGATTGGAGTCGTAAGTGCGTTCCGTGGCGTTGCCCTGCAGCTCCTGGTAGCGCCGCAGAACCGGCTGACGGAAGCCGATCCACGTGCCCGCGTGGGTCTCCTGACTCATCACGTCGTGCCGCTCGGGCGCTAGCCCCATCGGCAGAACGTAGTCCGCCCATTGCGCGCTCTCGGACCAGATCGGCGTCAAGGCGACATGGCACCCGATCAGTTCCTCGTTTTCGAGCATCTCGATCCATGAGCAACCGTCGGGGTTGGTCCACACCGGGTTGTAGACGCGTGTGAAGTAGACGTCGATCTTGCTTCCCTGATCGCGCAGGAGGTGCGGCAGGAGGAAGCTCATCTCGTAGTGCGCCAGAGGCCACTCTCTCGGCCAGTGGCGTTCGTTCCAATGCTCGATCGGCGGCGGGTTTTCTGATGGCTTGGGAACGAACTTATCCCAGCTATTGGGGTTCAAACCGCCCGGCTTGCCGACACTGCCCGTCAGAACGTGCAGGAAGAGCAGCGCTCGCGCGACTTGCCAGCCCCCGAGATTACCGCTGGCCGCGTTGCGCCATAGGTGGCTCGAGAAGGCCGAGCCCGCTTTTTGGATTTCGTCGGCCAGGCGCGTCACCGTGTCGGCCGGCACCTTGCACTCTCCGGCCACGTAGTCGCAGGTGTAGCGCGCGTAGCGCTCCTTGAGTACCTCCAAAAAGCGCTCGTATGTTCCCGACCCATCGGGATCCAGTGCGGCGAGACTGGCCTCCCAGTTTGTCCAACGCCGAACGAACTCGTGATCGATGGCATCGCGCCTCAAGAGCTCGGACGCAATTCCAAGCAGCAGGGCGGCTTCAGTACCCGGCCAAGTCGAAACCCAGAGATCGGCGAGCGACGCCGTGTTCGATAGGCGCGTGTCGATCACCGCCAGCCGGGCGCCCCCTTCCTTGGCGGAAATGATCCGCTGGGCGTGTGGATTGAAGTAGTGCCCCGTCTCGAGGTGGGCGGAGAGAAGCAGCATGAACTTGGTCTGCGAATAGTCCGGAGAGGGACGGTCCGCTCCAAACCAGAGCGCGTAGCCCAACCGCGCTCCCGCACTACACACATTCGTGTGGCTGTTGTGTCCGTCGACTCCCCAGGCCTGCAGCATTCGCAGGGCGAAATGGTCCTCTCCCGGTCGCCCCACGTGATAGACGACCTCGCCCCGTCGATCATCCTGCAGTGACCTGCGGATACGCCCGGCGATGTCTTCAAGCGCCACTTCCCATTCTACTTCTTCGAATTCGCCCGAACCGCGCGGTCCGACGCGCTTCATCGGCTTGAGGATGCGCTCTTCGTCATGGATCTGGTTGATCGTCGCCGGACCCTTTGCGCACACGCGTCCACGACTTCCGGGGTGAACGGGGTTCCCCTCGAACTTCTCGATGCGCCCGTTTTCCTTGTCGACGTATGCGAGCAACCCGCAACCCGATTCGCAGTTGAAACAAATCGTCGGAATGCAGGTGTAGTGCTTTTCCCGTTTCTCGGGCCAGGCATTCGGATCCAGATCGACCCAGTCGTCCCATTGCTCCGGGGGCGGTGCGACGTCAAGTTCCCACGGCGAGGTGCGGCTGGCTCTCTTTTCGCCTGTTTCGTTGGTCTTGTCTTTCATCTTCAGCTGATGGGTAGGGCCTGGCCCGCACGAACCAGGGTGTCTTTTTCGATCCACAACCCGGCAAGTGAAAGGAACCCGGCCACGAATGCGGCCCCGGGGAAGAGTGTGAGGAGCATGATGGGCACCAGAGTTCCGAAGAGCACTCCACCCAACCAGTGGGTGCGGGAGAAGGGGCCGCTCTTGATGAGGGCGAGGACGCGTGTGTATTCCGCTTCGCGTCCTTTCGGGGCGAGGTTTGACTCCAACAAGAAGAAGACCGCATGGACCAGGAGCGCCAGGTTGAGCACGCCGCCGAGCGACTCGCGGACGCCTTCTTCAAGTCCCAGAAAGGATGCGCCGAGGATCAAGACGGCACTTCCCCCGACCACGGCTTGCGTCGCCAGGCGCAACCAGAGTCCGCGTTGCATCCAGAGCACCCGCCCCTTCGCCTGGCCGAAGAGCCAACCCGTATAGGCCGCGCTTGCGAAGGCGCCTGCGATCCCGAAGCAGCGCAAAGCGAGGCCGTAGTGGGTCGCGCCGAGAACCCCTGCGAGCAAAGCGATCGACAGGACGGCTCCGTAGCCGATCAGGAACCATGTCCCGCGAACCAGCCATGAATTCCAGTTCGGCCTCGTAAGGAGGAACAGGAAGCGCTCGGGGCGTTTGAGATCCAGGACCAGCAACACGCTGGTCAGGCCCAGGAACAAGAGACCCAACAGGGGTATGGCGATGGTCGCAGCGGACGAGGGGGTCGCGAGGGCGGCGGGCGTACCGATGCATCCTGCGAGGAAGACCCCGGCGGCCAGGGCCTTGAAGAAGAGGTAGCCCGTGATCTTGCCCCCCCAGAGCGGGGGGTGTGCGACGTCGTAGGTCGTGCGAGCCGTGGCGCGCCCCTCCATCTCCGCCATCTCGGCATCGAAAGCCCGGGCATCATGGGGGAGGCCCGGATGGCGGTCCGCCCACAGGCTGACGCCCGCGTCGATGGTTTTCAGGGGATCGATGCCCGCCTCGTCGACGTCGCGGTAAACCACATTGGGCCCCGTGCCGGCCTCGAGCTTGCGCGCTTTCAAAGAACCGTCGCTCTTTAGCTTCGAAACGAGGCTCGTCGGATCGTCGAAATCCCCGGGAATGATGGCCTCGGTGGGGCACACAACCGCGCAGGCCGGTGCCAAGCCTTGCTCGGTTCGGTGCGCGCAGAAGTGGCATTTTTCGGCGGTCCCCTTGTCCTCGTTGATGTACAGCGCGTCGTAGGGACAGCCATGCATGCACGACTTGCAGCCTATACAGGCCGCCGGATTCACATCGACGATGCCGTCCGCCCGTTTTTCCAGCGCGCCGGTCGGACAGATCGTGACGCACGGCGCGTGGGTGCACTGGTTGCAGCGCAGGACCGCGAAAGAGCGTTTGACCTCGGGGAACTCGCCGCGCTCGGTGTATTTCACCCAAGTGCGAAAGTTCCCAACAGGCACCCCGTTCTCGGACTTACAGGCGACGGTGCACGCGTGACAACCGATGCACCGTGATTGATCGAGGACGAATCCGAGCTGCATGGAGGGCCCGCCGGAGAGCGGTGCGGAATGCTAGCAACTCGATCGGTTCCAGGGCAGCTTGCGGTCCTTCAAACGAGGCCGGAAGGGCCTTTCATTTCGATATCCACTTCAAGAAACGCCATTCCATGCTGTCGGTCGATCCATCTTCGGCGCTGATCGGAACCCCGTAGACACTGTTCACCATGTCCGCCAAGACGACCTCGCCGAAAGGATCGGCATGGGCACTCATCAGCTGGATGAACGCCGCGTGGGACTCCTCCCTCGACCCGGGCAGGCCTTCTTCACGCATCCAGAAAAAGAAAGCTGAGCGGTAGGCACGCGCAAATTCCTCGTAGTCGTTCTTGAACTCCTCGGGTTGCGGCTGCTTACGCTGCGAAGCGATGCCGAAGAACGGCGCGCTGGCGAGCCCCTTTTTCGAGGACTCGGAGGAAGCGAGCTGGAAGTGGGACAGCTTGTCCTTCCAGCCTGCGCGATTCTTGCGTTTCGCAGCGAGCGAAGCTCCGTTCTTTTGGCCCTTGCCAAGGACCTTCACAAAATTGTCGGCCCCCGCGTCCTTGCGCCAAAGCGGAATCTCCTCGGAGCTGACCCGGAGTGCGGCTCGGGGGCGACCGAGGCCGGCCGATGCCTTACCCGGAAGGCCGGTTGCGGGGATGAACTTGCTCGTTCCGGGGCGGGAGGCCCCCCCCTTTCCGAAGGACAGCCCCCAGTCGGAGAGATAGAGGTCGTCTCGACCGGCCGTGGCGATCACGAGATTGGTACGTAGGGCGGATTCAAACACCGAGAAATCGGTGCGATAGAAAGCGGTCCGCAGGAGCGAAGCACCGCAGCGATCGACGACATATTGCCGTAGGCCCGTCCTGTGGCGCTCGCTGTGCGATGCCGCGGCGAAGGGTTTTTTGTAATCGACCGGCCACTTCGCGGCTTCCAGAGGAACGATGTGAATCCAGTCGTACCAGGCAGCTGTGATTCCCACGGATTGATCGCGCCAGTAGAACTCCCTGCGATCGAGATCGATCCAGCCCAGAAAACCGAGGGTCTCGAGGAAGAACTGCCGCGTCGGAGCAAACAAGATCGTGCCGACGTCGCCCCCCAGCTCGAACAGTTGCTCCTCCGTCGGCCCTGCAAACTTTCGCAGCCTTGCTGCGGCACTTGAAAGCTCTTCCTTCGGCTTGACCGACTCCAGCAGGTTGCCCCCCTTCAGGGAGGTCTTCTTCATCGCCCCGACGGACCAACCCCTGACCCATTTCCTGAGCTTATCCAGATCGGCGCGGGCCTGTTCGACCCCGTCCCTTTCGTCCAAATACCAGTCGATCCAGTGCCCCTGCGCATCGATCAGCGCGGTGACGGCCTCCCTGAAAGGTTTGAGATGATCCTTGTTACTCAGGTGGGCGCTCGGGAAGCAGACGGTAAAGATCCCGATCTCAACGAAGACGAAACCCGGGCTTTCCAGAACCTCCGAGAAGGAGGCCAAACCGATCGATTCCGCATCCAGGCCTTGATCGGCGATGAACGTGGTCGCCAATTCGCCGAAGTCGACCTGCCGATCGTCCTGTGGGGTCCCTCCGAATGCGACGGTTCCACAAAGGGAGAAGGCCGTGGAGAACCATGCGAGCGTTCTCAGAATGCGGGTCTCGAACATGTCATCAACCTCTTTTCTTGCCCTTGCCACGCTTGGCGGCGCCTGCCGTACTGCCGCCGCGTTTTTCTTCCAGTCGAGAGAAGCGCTGGGGAGTCGTTAGGCCCAAGGCCATGATCGCCGTCGAGTACACGCGCCCCCCGACGAACCCCCAGGGCCCGACGGGTTCCCAGGATCCTCTTGCGTCGCCCTTTTTCTTCTGTGCATGAACGGCCAAGCTACTCCACTTCTTCCACCATTTCATCCACGGATCCCCCCCGAACTGAAAGAGGGCGTTCGTGGCGAAGTACCAGTAGTACATGTCGCAGCCCAGCCCATCGCTGCTCCAGAGCGGCGGCGCCTTCCTGATGCGATAGATATGGCGGGGAATGATCTCGGTTTCCGAATCCGTGCCGAAGAGGGCATGGCAAAAGAGCCCCGCTGCGGTCATCGTCTCGGCTCTGTCCCGTGGATAGTGCTGGTTTTGCTCCATCCGCAGCGAGTGCGTGTTGCGGTCCTTGTATCCGACACGCCCCGTGCGTCGCTCGGAAACGGAAACGACCCACAGCCGCGCTCCTTCCAGGGCGGTATCGATCTTCGCCGAATCCGCACCGATGTTCGCCCTTCTGGCCGCAAACAGTGCCTGCACCATCCAGGCGGTCAGCGACGTCGTCGTCTCGCCCGTCGGTTTGGAACCGTAGTACCAGCCCGCCTTCTTGCTGCGCGCCTTCAGAATCCAATCGATCGTGGCGCGCGCCATGCGAGCCAACCCCGGACTGGGAGACTGGGCCGCGGCTTCGCAGAGGCAAAGTGCAGCAATGGCCTGGTCGTAGCTGAGTTCGGTCTCGGGCAAACGGGATTCGATCGATCCGTCGCGGTTAAGCTGGCGGGCCAGCCAAACCAGGCCGCGGCCCACGTTCTCCCTGTAAGGTCCTTCGAGGGTGTTGTTGCCGGCCGCCATGAAGGCCAACAACGAAAGCGCCGTGACACCGACGTCGTGGTGGGCCATCCGCTCGATACCTTGAATCGTCTCGTCTTCGGCGAAACCGTCCGCATCCCAGCCGCCGTCGTCGCTCTGCTGTGACGAGAGCCACTCCAGTGCCACCTCGACGGAGCGCGCGGCCAGCTGGTCCTCGGACTTGTCGAAGCGTTGCGAGTAGAGCGCCCGGGCCGAAGGACTGGAAAACCAACGGACCATGTCCCGATCCAGTTCGGGGAACGGTGGATGGTAGAGAGCCTCGGGACTGCCGGACTCCATCAGGGCCGCGTCGAGAACCCAGAAGTCCGAGTTGGGTCCCGTCAAGGCCCAGAGGCTGGCCCAACGCTTGGTCGCAAACGCGATCGACTCGGGTGTGACCGCCCCTGTCGGATCCTGGAAGGGGTACGTAGCTCCCCCGCAGATGGTGGCCAGGAGGTTGCCGTAGGAATCCGCCGCGCGCTCGAGCAAGCGCGGATTCCCCCGTTCTCCGGTCTGCAACCACTCGATCACCGCGGGTACGGTGCGGATGGGCATGCTGACCAACTTCTCGATGGCGTCTTTCTTTTCGGCGCCACGCCCCTTCGAGGCCAGATCGAGGAGCCGGTCGAGTTCCCCGCGGTCGCTGGCTTCCTCAACCGCCGCGTTCACATCCGATCGCTTGAGCGGCTGCGCAAAGCCGGGCAGGTCCGAGGAGGGCGCACTCTTCACGCGCTTGCCCGCGGCATAAACGCCCGACAGCATCTCTTCGTCGTACGTTCCATCCCCGTGTTGGAAGAACCACGGCCCTTCGCGCAAGCCCTCGACGTAGCGGCCGGCATACTGGACCGTGCCGTCTTCCCAGTAGTAAACCCAGTCCCCGTGCAAGCGCTCGTCCTTGAGATAGCCGCGGCCACGGAGGGTCCCATCAGCGTAGTTCAGCTGGAGGTGGCGATAGTCACCGGACTCCGTCGGGTCGTCCTTTCCACTCGTCGTGCGGAAGCTCCACTCGCCGTGTATGAAGTCGTCCCGGAATTTGCCCTGACCGCGCAGCTTTCCGTTGTCGTGGTAGAGCCTCCACTTTCCGTGGCGTAGCCCTTTTTCGAAACGCCCGTTGCTGCGCTTCTTGCCGGTCGCGAAGAAAAACTTCCACGCCCCGTTACGCTTTCCGTTTTCGTACTCCCCCTTGGAAGTGCGCACCCCGCCCTCCGACCACGACTCGTACTTTCCCTGCCGGATTTCCTGCCCATCGGCGCCCAGTGCGACCTCGAATCGTTCCCTGGGAGCCCCTCCTGGCCACTTCGTTTCTCGCACCGCGCTCTCCTGCCCGAGAGTGGCTTGGGCGAGGGTGAAGCAGACCAGAAGGCTCGCCCCTGCCGTGAGCATGCCCATTTTCTGCACCCTGTTTCGTCCTGTTTGTGGTTGGCGGAGCGGAAGACCCTGCCCTTCCGCTCCCCTCTAGGGGGAAGTAACGCGCCAGTCGTCGAAATCTTTTTGAATTCTCGAGAAGCTTCGCAGGGTTATCGATATCGCATAGAACGTTGTAAATTCATAGGAGAGCCGGAAAGTAGAGGACAGGGCGGACGGAGGGCCTATGAGCGTAGAAAGCCTCACCCCTGGTGGTTCCGGTGGTGCGCATGCGCCCCGCCCAGGGGTGCTATCGAGAATGACGGAGCCGATACGGCCCGGGCCTCACCGAGCCCCTCTTCGATCCGCCAGACACCATCCATCTCCACGTTCTTGAGGAGCTCTTTGCGACCGCTCGTCGGCCAGTAGATCTCGACGAACTCGATCCTGGTGGCGTCTGCCAGACCGATTTCCTGCTGCAGGCTGTTGGAACCGAAACTGCCTCCGGTGTCGACGGTCCGGTAGATCGAACGGAATCCCTCGGGCGTCGAAAGGCCCAGATGTATGCGCGCCCCGACCGCCGTTCGATTCGTATCCCGGCCGACCAGTCGCAGGGTAACCCAGTGGTTGTCGTTGCCCGGGTTTGCGAACAGGGCGTTGGGATAGTTGTCCGCCGGATACCAGCCTCCCATGACCGCGTAGATATCCTGGTCGCCGTCGTTGTCGATATCCGCGAAGGAAATCCCGTGACCTTTTTGCAGGTTCCCGAAACCACCGGCGGTCGTAACGTCAAGGAATCGCTCGCCGCCGTCGTTCTTGAACATGCGGTTCGCCATCAGAGCAAGGAAGTTCGTGTGCCCCGTTCCACAATAGACGTCGAGCCAACCGTCGTTGTCGATGTCGCCGAAGTTCGCGCCCATGGTCAAAACGACCCGGTCGATTCCGACCTTTGAAGCCACGTTCTCAAAGGTTCCGTCCCCGAGGTTGTGGTACAGGCGCGGGTAGACGTCACGCTTGACGTCAGCCCCGAGACGAGCCGCGGGAATGTCGGTCAACACCGCCCCATTCGAAGAGGCAAACCGTGCGGAGTATCCGGAAACAAAGAGATCGAGGTTTCCGTCATTGTCATAGTCGAAGAACCAGCAGGCAAAGGTGCCCAGATCCTTCTCCATTCCCGCGGTGAGGGCGACATCCTCAAACACTCCACTCCCGAGATTTCGATACAGGAAGTTCCGCATGCCGTTGCAGGACACGTAGAGATCCGACCACCCGTCGTTGTCGTAGTCGCCCCAACACGCCCCCTTGACGAATCCGATCGGCTCGATGCCCGAACCCGCGATCGCGTTTGTGAAGGTTCCGTCTCCGTCGTTGTGGTACAGCCGAGCGCCACGCTCCCGTGACTCGCTGCCCACAAAGAGGTCCAGAAAACCGTCGTTGTCGAAGTCGGCCCAGGAACCCGTCTGGGTGGGAAAGAAGGCCAGCAGGCCGGCCTCCTCGGTCACGTCGCGAAAGCGCCCGTCCCCCTCGTTGTGCAACAGCGAATTGGGCATGCGCCCCATCCGCCCCATCCACGCGCCACGCATGACGAAGACGTCCGCTAGCCCGTCGTTGTCATAATCGGCTTGATTGATGTTCAAACCGCCGGTGATTCCCTTGAGGCCTGCGCCCTCACTGCGATCGACAAATCCGGCTTCGCCCCTGTTTTCGAAGTAGCGCAGCTGGTCGTTCAGTCCCATGGCAGACGCCATCAGGTCGAGATCCCCGTCGCCGTCGAAGTCTTCGAGGATACTGCTCCCGGAGATCTCGTCGATCGCCAAGCCCTGCTCCGGCGCCACGTCGAAGAAGCGGGGAAAGTCCACCTCGGAGTCGAAGATCTCGGGATCGATACGCAAGCGTTCCGGAACACCGAGCGGGTATTCGTCGAGAGCCATCGCAGCGATGTTCAACATCCATCGCCCCAAGAGATCGTCCGGCTTGTCCGCCAGGAGATCCAGAAGGACCCTGCGAGCCGCGGTAAACCCGCGCCTGTTCTTGTGGACACCGCCCCCCTTCAGGGGAAGCAGACAAGAGTCGTAGTTGTGATTCGCGAGGCAGTTTTCGATTTCACCACTGCGCATGTAGGTCGCAATGAGAGAGTAACGTGCTTTCAGGGCCAACTCCGTATCGATCCGATCGTTGGCTTTCAAGCGTGAGATCAAACCCTGGAGGCGTTCGGCGGCCCCGTCGAACTCGCCGCGCTTCATCAGCGCCAACGCGAAGTTATGCTGAAACTCAAGGCTCTCCATGTCGTCGCCGCGCAACAATTCCGCCCTGCGCAGGAAGTCTTCCGGCGTCGGTCCATAGAGCTTCGGTTGGGCCGCGTCGATCGACGCAAGACGCTGATCCATCTCGATTCCTGCCTTCTCCCAGGGCTGGTCGGACCCCCTCTCCGTGAGAAATCCGAGGTGCCGGCCTCCGAAATAGGCCAGGCACGCAATTGTGGTGATGAGGCATGAGATGATGAGCAAAGTTCTCATGGGAGCGTTGTGATCAGTGAGAGTGATTGCTGTGGCGGGTAGAGGTCCGCAGCGCAATAGGCGCCAGGGGCAATTCGCCGGGGATGGGATCGCCTTCTCGGATACGGTAGGTGCTGTTCATCGAAAGCCCTTCGAACACCGTCGATCGCCCGCTGGTGGGCCAGAAGACCTCGACGCTCTCGAGCGCAATCGCGTCCCCCAGGCCGACTTCCACCTGTAGGCTCGAGGATCCGAAGGAGCCGCCGGTGCCCACGACCCGGTGGATCGCTCGCGGGCCGCTCGGTGTCTCGAGATTTACCCTGACGCGCGCTCCGATGGCCGAGCGATTGGTGTCCGTCCCCTCCAGCCGCAGATTGATCCAACCGTTCTCGTTGCCCGGGTTGTGGAAGAGGGCGTTGGGAAACGAGTCCGATGGAAACGCCCCCCCCATGACGGCGTAGACGTCCTGATCACCATCGCAGTCGATGTCTCCAAACGAGATCGCGTGGCCTTTTTGCAGGTGACCGAAACCGCCCGCCGTCGTCACGTCCTGAAAGCCGTGACCGGCGTCGTTGCGGAACATTCGATTGGCCATCAGGCCTCGAAAATCGGGCTTGCCCGTCCCCAGGTACATATCGAGCCACCCGTCGTTGTCGACGTCGCCGTAGTTCGCCCCCATGACGAGGATCACGCGGCGCAACCCGAGCTGTTCGCCGACCTCATTGAACGTTCCGTCGCCCTCGTTGTGATAGAGCCGCGGCGTTCCGTCGCGGGCGGTCTCGAGCCCCAGGCGTATGGCCGGAATGTCGATCAGGCCGCCTTCCTCCTCGTCGAGGAAGCTGCCCGCGAATCCGGCGCTGAAGAGATCGAGCCTGCCGTCATTGTCGTAATCGAAGAACCAGCAGGCAAAGCTCTGAAATTCCTCCCCCAGTCCCGCCTTGTGCGTGACGTCTTCAAAGCTCATGGCGCCGTCGTTGCGATAGAGCGAATTGGCCTTGTAGCGCCGCGAAACATACAGGTCGAGATCCCCATCCCCGTCATAGTCTCCCAGGGCGCAGCCTTTGACGAAGCCGTGTTCGGAGACTCCCGAGTTCGTTATCACGTCCTCGAAGGTGCCGTCGGCGCGGTTCCTGAAGAGTCTCGATGGATGCGGATGCCAATCCCGCGATTCGTTTCCAACGAAGAGGTCGAGCCAACCGTCTCCGTCCAGATCCCCCCACACGGCCGAGGACGTCGCGTTCATGGCGAGGAGGCCCGATTCCTCGGTGACGTCGCGAAATTCGCCGGAACCGAGATTGCGCAAGAGCGAGTTGGGAAGGCCCCCGGTCGGGCCCTTCCACGCCCCGCGCAGGACGAGGATGTCGATGCAGCCGTCGTTGTCGTAGTCGGCGTGACACATGTTCAGGCCCCCGGTGAGCCCCGTGAGCCCGGCGGCTTCCGTTTGCTCCTCGAACGACCCCTCACCCGTATTAATGAAGAACCGCAGCGGGTCATCGCGGCCCATTCCAGAGGCCATCAGGTCGAGATCTCCGTCTCCATCGAGATCCTCCATGACGCTGCCCCCGGCGAGGTCATCGACCGCGATTCCCAAGGCGGGAGCGATGTCGAAGAAGCGTGGCAGGTCCGCCTCGGAGGCGAAGATCGACGGATCGAGTCGGCGTTCCTCCGGCACACCCTCGGGGTATTCTCCGAGGGCCATGTGAGCGATGTTCAAGAGCCACTTCGCGAGCAGGTCATTGGCATTGCGGTCGAGTCTGCTCCGCAGGAGTTGCAGGGCGGAACGCATACCCTGCTCGTTCTCGTGGACGCCACCCCCCGTGAGCGGCAAGAGGCACGAATCGGGATTGTGATTCGTCACGCAGTTCTCCAGCTCGCCCCAGCGCAAGTAGGTCGAGATCAGAAGGTTCTCGACGTCTTCTCCGAATGCTGCACGCCGCGGTGATTGGAGATCCCCCAACCGTTGCAGTACACCCTCAAGGGTTCGTGCGGCCTGGTCGAACTCTCCCCGCCGCAGGTAGGTGTCGGCAAGTTTCCGCTCCTGCTCCAACCCGCGCAGCCTCCCGCCACTTGCAGCCGCCTCGATGTCCTTCCGGATCAGTTCCGGGTTACGGCCGTGGAAATAGACCTGGGGGTCGCGCTGGGCCAGGCGTCCCAGACGCTCGGCCATCGACAGTCCTTCAGCCTCCCACGGTTGGCTCTTCAAGTGCCGGGTCAGGCCCCCCACACCGACACAGCAGAAAAGCACCAGCACGATCGCCGCCGGCGCGGCGTATGGGGCCCAATGCCGTGGCTCGCCCCGCCAGATAGTGCGCGTTCCAAACAGAAACAAGCCAAGCTCAAAGGCGATGAACGCGACCCGCACCAGCGGTTCGTCGATTCTCCCATCCGCTGCAAGGATCGGCGCTAGCGCCAAGGGATTGACCAACACGGCCGCAGCGATCGCCAGAAGTCCCAGAACCAGCGAGGGTGTGATGGATTGGGCGACGGCGTCCGCCTGTTGATGGTGGTGGTTCACTTGGTCGAGCCCCCGAAATAGGTCCGCAGGGCTCATCGACCGATCGTCGGAAAAACTTTTCCCTCCGGGCCGAACGGGGCCGATCGGCCTTTTCGGCCACCTGCAACCACCTCCCACCTACCCGGGACTCCGCCAGGGACCTACCAGGTTGCAGAAGAAGTCCCGAAAACCGCTTCTCGCGGCCCGGCGATGGGGCACTCCGCTCGGATGTCGGCGCCCGACATCCACGACAAACGCTCGCCGGCCCGACGCCGGCCTTTATCGCCCACGCCTTGCTCTGTTAAGCTCCGGGTCGAGGAGGTTTTCCCATGATCGACCTTATCAGTGACTTGCCGGAGAATGTTATCGGTTTCACGGCCGTCGGCAAGGTGACGGGCGAGGACTACGAAGCCACGATTGTCCCCATCATCGAAGAGCATCTCAAGAAGAACAACAAGATCCGGCTGCTCTACGTATGTGGCGACGAATTCACTGGCTTCAACGCAGCTGCGGCCTGGGAAGACACGAAAGTCGGCATGCGCCATTTGTCTTCCTGGGAACGAGTCGCCGTGGTCACCGACGTCGATTGGATCCGGGGCGCAATGAAGGTGTTCGGATTCGCGATGCCCGGACATGTGCGGGTATTCAAGGTCGACGAACTCGGGGACGCCAAGGAGTGGATCAGCGAGTAGGCGCAGCACTCAAGGTCCAGGGCGCGGAGCGTTCGCGATGGTCGCGGCTCGACAAGCTGACGCCATAGAGCCGGAAGAGCCAGCGCGGATGCGCAAGGGTGCCGCGCCGTCCGGCGGCCTGTAAGTCCACGGGCTAGTCGTGGATCCCCGGCACAACGACCGGAAAGAACTCGTTTGAAGCCATTTGCCGGCGGAGGATGTCGTCCCCGCGCTCTACCAGGTCCGGATGTTTCTCGGCGACGTTCGTCGTCTCGCCCGGATCGGCCGCGAGGTTGTACAGCTCCCAGGGACCCGGATCTTGGTTCTTGCGCTTCAGGTTCCGGCGGACGAGCTTCCAGTCGCCGAAGCGCACCGCAACCTGGCCGCCGTACTCCGGGAAGACCCAGATCATCGGGTTGCGCGCCGACTGCTCGCCCTCGCCGGTAAGCGTGGGCAGGATGCTGATCCCATCGAGGCCGGGGGGAACGTCGATCCCCACCGCTTCGCACAGCGTTGCCAGCTGGTCGGGGAAGTAGGTCGGTTGCTCACTCACACTGTTCGGTGGGACTCGGCCGGGCCAACGCACGATCAGCGGGACACGCAGTCCGCCCTCGTAGACACTGCCCTTGAAGCCGCGCAGACCGTTGGTGCTGTTGAAGAACGCCGCGTCGACGCCGCCGACCCCGAGCACCGGATCCCCCGAACTACCGTGGGTTGTTCCGTTGTCGCTGGTGAACACGACCAGGGTGTTTTCGGTGAGCCCCAACTCTTCCAAGGTGGCCAGCACCGCACCGACGTGCCGGTCCAGGTCGGTGATCATCGCCGCGTAACCGGCGCGCGGCCGAGGATGGGGGAGGTAGCCGCACTGCCCTCGGTAAGCCCGGTCGTCCCATTGTTCGGGGTAGCTCTCCACCAGCTCGCGCGGGGGATGCATGGCAACATGCGGTTCGATGAACGGCAGGTAGAGGAAGAACGGCTGCTCGGCATTCTTGCGGATAAACGAGAGAGCCTCCTCAAGGATGAGCTTTGACGAGTAGTTCTCGTCGAACCACTGATCCATCGTCACCTTGCCTTCCGGCATCTTCTTGTGCCCCGGGATCGGATGGTGGTTGATGACCAGCTTGTTCCGATTCCGCCACAGATGGGGTGGGAAGTAGCTGTGAGCCACGCGTTGGCAGTTGTAGCCGAAGAAATGGTCGAACCCCTGGGTGTTGGGGTCACCGCTCGACCCGACGGCTCCCAGCCCCCACTTGCCCATCGCGCCTGTCTTGTATCCGCCGTCACGAAACACCTCGGCCATCGTCAGCGCGGCATCTGGAATGGGATGCTGTCCTTCGACCCGCTTGCCATCGGCATCCTTTGCGGGAAGATTGCCTCGAATCGTCGTGTGCCCCAGGTGCTTGCCGGTCATCAGCACGTTGCGACTCGGCGCACACACCGGCGCCCCGGAGTAGTTCTGGGTAAATCGCATCCCGCCAGCCGCCAAGGAGTCGATGTGCGGAGTTCGGATTTTCTCCTGGCCATAGCAACCGAGTTCGCCCCAGCCGAGGTCGTCGGCCATGATGAAGATGACGTTGGAAGCTCGCGGAGACCCATCGGTCTGCGCCGGGGGGGTGCCGCGACCGGGGAGAGCCGCTGCCGTGACCGTTGCGATGAAGAGGCAGGTGCAAAGATGGATCTGCATGGGCATACAGCTACGGCCCGTTAGCCGGGCCGATGGTCTCGGGGCACGGTGGCCGTGATTTTTCAGGTATACGAATCCGGAGCATGGTCCAACCACAGTTTCGGCAACGCGAAGACCACCAGGTTGTTCGAGGTGTTCGGCGGGGGATACGCCGAGTTGCGGGGGCAGCTCTTGGGATCCGGAAAGCGCAATATTGAAATGCCGGTCACCTCCTCACTGGAAACCCTCGAACTGGCCGCCTGTGGCCTCGGCGATCGCGCGTATGTGGCGCCAGTACCCTTTCTTGCTGTAGGCGATCGCGTGCAGGACGACCTTCTGGAAGCGGTTGATGTCGGCGAGGCTCTCGGCGATCCGGTTGCCGTGCACGTACAGCCCCACGTCAGGCTCTCCCGACGTGAGCAGGTAGACGGTGTCGATCGTCGGATCGATGATCACCTCCTCCAGAACCGCCCACAGGTTCTTGTTGCCGGACAGTCTCGTCTTGTCGACGAACGAGAGCGCCTTCTTCCGCGACTTCGCGTCCAGCGGAACGGATTTCTTCGAGAATGTCTCCCGGTCGTCGTTGTAGGTGTAGACGTTGAAGGTGAGCTTTCCTTCGAGACGTTTGAGGGTCTGTTCGAGTTCGGCGAAGGCAGCTTCGTCCTTCGATAGCCCCTTTACCTCGAGGCGCTCGCGCATCCAACGCGACTTGTCGATCAGGAAGGCGACATGATCGCTGACGATCGGAATTCCGTTGTAAACAGTCCGACTTCGCTCGTCATCGACCCTCTCGACAACTTGGCGGCCTGCGGGGAGCTCGAAGGTCTCGCGGTTCTCCTTCCACCAGCTCTCCCACTGATTCTGGCGCGTCCATTTCATCCCCGTCATCGCCTGCAGCTCATCGGTGGCGAACACGGAGATAACGGGTCGAGCATCCCCGCTCCCCCGGATGAGCGAATCGACCGAGCTCTTCGTCCTGATCCCCGCGAGGTTCTGGACCGCCTGCATGCGCGGCCTCCAGTCTTCGTCCCCGAGTGCCTCCGTGGACCACGTCTCGACCTCATCCTCGGAGTAAATGTCCGTAGCGGCTCCCAGCAACGCACATCGGACGGTCGGCTCACGGTCCCGCAACCCAGCGGTGAAAGTCTTGCGATACTCTTCGGCGTCGATACGCGCGAGCGACTCGATCGCGTCGGAGCGGACGATGAAGTCCTTGTGCTTGACCAGCCGATTGAGCTTCTTCACCGCGAGCTGGTAGTTCAACCGGCCCATGGCNCGCGTCGCTTCACGTACCACGGTCACGTCCTTGTCCGACAGCAGNTTCTCGACGGGCTTTCCCATGTCGGCCTCCCCCCAAAGACCGATCAGCTTGACGAGCCACATCCGTGCGAGAGGGTTCTTCCTGGACTTCTTGAGTGCGGCGATCACCGCCTGCCGTGCCTCCGTGTCGGTGATGCGCAAGAGGCTCTCCCATACAACGTCGCGGTAGTGCGCGGCCGAGAGACCGTAGACACCTCTCCAGTCGAGCACCTCGAGCAGGACGGTCGTCGATTCCGGCGTCTGCAGGGCGACGCAGATGTCACCGGCCGTCTGGATCCCCTCCTCGGTGTGCTTGTTGATTTCCTTGCGAGCCTCTTCGAGTTGCTCCTTCTCCGTCTGGGCGTGGAGTGCACCGGTGGGGACGGCGACCGGCAGCGAGAGGACGAGAGAATGGATCGCGACCTTGGCATTCATGGCATCAGAGGGCAATCGGCGAATGGAACGCTGCATTCTACCCCCTCGCCGCGCTCGATCCGACCGCTCCCGAAAACGGGAGTGATGTCGGGCCGAAAGTCGGCCGGGACCCGTCGGTCGACCCCTCCGTTTTCTGGACTCTCCGCTATGATCGTCCCATGCTTCGAGGCCTCCTCCCGTCGCTTGTCGCTCTCCTCACCCTCTCCGCCCTGGCACAGGCGCGCGACGTCGTCTGTGTCACGGTCACAGGGACCGTCGATTTCAACGGGATCCCGTTCCCTCCGCTGTCGGGTGCGACACCCGGTGGCCCCATGGAGATGAGCTTCCTGATCGACTCCACGGTCTTCGTGAACAGCACGAGCTTTCCTACCCGGGGTTATCCGATAGACACCAGCTCGTTCCTCATGACGATCGACGGGATCTCCGTCGGGCTTCAGAGCCCCTTCCCCGGCACTCCATACTTCGTTCTTCGAGACAACGATCCCGCTGTCGACGGTTTCTTCATCGCGAACAACGTGGATTTTCCCAACGGACTGGCGACCGATCAGCCCGGGAACCTCGGTCAGTTCGTCGACGACTTCTCCGTCACCTACACCGGTGCGACGCTCTCCTCACTCGACGTTCTCGGCGCCCTCGGAAGCTATGACTTCACCGGCTTGAGCGTTTTCAACTGGACCCTGAACGACGGCCCTTTCATGCCCCTCGGCGGACTGTTCGCGAACATGACCATCGAGACGCTTTCGGCGCCCGTTCCTGGACTCCCGACCGCGGGCCTCCTGGGCCTTGGCGCTTTGGTCGCCCTGTCGGGAACGATCGTCCTTCGCCGGCGAGCTTTGCTTTCAGCAGCGACCGCTCTCCTCCAGAACCAACGCCCGATCTGAGCGCGGCAGTTGCGCTAATCGACGACGTCAGAAGCAGGTACGCGCCGCGCACCCCAGCAGAAAAAGTCGCGTCGGCAACCGACCGGGCTATCCCTGCCCGTGGTGGTGGCTGGCGGAGGCGTCCCCGGGTTTGAGGCGGAACCCGGCGGGCTTCTGCGCGGCGAAACGCCCTTCCCCCTCACGGATCGTGACGATGTGCTCGAGCGGTACATCCAGGAATCGCTCGATTTCTCCCGAAGGCCAGCGAATCTCCAGCTCGTCGATCGACAGCCCATCGCCGATCCCGATCTCCTGCTGCAGGCTCGAACACCCGAAGCTCCCCCCGGTTCCGCACACGCGATGGATTTCGCGGCGTCCGCCCGGGGTCGAGACCGTCAGGCGCAGTCGCGCTCCAACCGCGGATCGGTTCGAACGTGTGCCTTCCAGACGCAGGGTAACCCAGCGGTGTTCGTTACCCGGATTCTCGAACAGAACGTTGGGGTAGTTGTCAGCCGGGTACCACCCACCCATCACCGCATAGAGGTCCTGATCACCATCGGCATCGATATCTCCAAACGAGATCGCGTGGCCCTTCTGGAGATGCCCGAAACCACCCGCCGTCGTCACGTCCAGGAACGCCTTGCCGCGATCGTTGGTGAACATGCGGTTCGCCATTAGCGCCAGAAAATCCGGGCTTCCGGTCCCCAGGTAGAGATCCAGCCAACCGTCGTTGTCGATGTCGCCGAAGTTGGCTCCCATCACCGAAACGACCCGTTTCAGCCCGAGTTCCTGTGCAACGTCCTCGAAGGTGCCGTCCCCACGATTGCGATACAGGCGCGGATAGCCGTCCGTCGTCAATTCCAGGCCCAATCGGGCGGCGGGAATGTCCGCCAAACGGTCGTCGCCCTCCTCGAGAAACGCCGTGGAGTAGCCTGCAACGAAGAGATCCTGCCAGCCGTCGTTGTCGTAGTCGAAGAACCAGCAGGGAAAGCTCTGGAGGTCGCCGGCCATACCGGCCTCTTCGGTGATGTCCAGGAACGTGCGCGTCTCCCCATCGACGTTTGCATAGAGCGAACTGTGATCGTGGCGGCGCGAGACATAGAGATCCGGGTCGCCGTCATTGTCGATGTCGCCCCAGGCCGCACCCTTGACGAACGAGAACTCGGCGATACCGCTATCCCGAATCACTTCCTCGAACGTGCCGTCCCCGATATTTCGATAAAGCTCACAGGGGTGAAGTTGTCCGGCACGCGACTCGTTCCCGATAAAGAGGTCCAGGTGTCCATCGACGTCGAAGTCGGCCCAGGCGCCGACCTGGGTCGGGTAGAAACTCAACATCCGAGCCTCCTCCGTCGTGTTCCGGAAGGTCCCATCGCCCTCGTTGTGTAGGAGCGAGTTCGGGTAGCGGCCATGATGGTCCATCCAGGCACCGCGCAAAACGAGCACGTCGGCGAAGCCATCGTTGTCGTAGTCGGCGTGCGAGAGGTTCAGGCCTCCGAGTTCGCCGGTGAGCCCAGCTTTCAGTGTCCCATCTTCGAACGTGCCGTCGCCCACGCTGACAAAGTAGGTCAACGGGTCTGCGAGTCCCATCGAAGAGCACAGGAGGTCCAGGTCGCCGTCGCCGTCGAAGTCCTCCATCACGCTCCCACCGGAAAGTCCGTTGACCCCGACCCCCAACACGGGCGCCCTGTCGAAGAAACGCGGGAACTCCCTTTCGGATGCGAAGACCTCTGGGGCCACACGAAAGCGCTCGGGCACACCGTTTGGATAGTCACCGCTGGCCATGTTCGCCACGTTGAGCAGCCAGCGGTAGACAAGGTCGTTCGGACTCTTCTCCAGCCCCTCGAGAAGGAGCTCGCTCGCTGCGCGGACCCCGGCGGGATCGGCATGAACACCTCCACCCTCGATGGGAAGCAAGCATGAATCTTCGTTGTGATCCAGTATGCAGTTCGAGACCTCTCCCCAGCGCAGATAGGTTGCGATCAACAAGCGTCGCAGCGTCGTTTCGTGCCGGTAACGCGCGCCCTGATCCAGGTCTTCGAGTCGACCGAGAATCGTCTCAACCTCCTCCGCTGCGCGCTCGTATTCGCCGATTTCCAACAGGCGCTGGGCGAGATTGGCCCGCTCGGAGATCGCTTTGCGCAGGCCGATCCGCTGCTCACGCATGCGGAGAGTGTTCGTCATCTCGATCAATCGCGGCCGGTCGTTGCGGGGGCTGTCCTTTGAGATCGACAGCAGCCGGTCGTTCATCGAAACGCCTGCGCGTGACCAGGGTTGCACGGAATTGAGCCGCCTCTGACCCCAGCCGGCGATGCCGACGAGAAGCACCAAGAAGATTGCGAGAATTGTGTGTGCCGCACGCCAGCCGCCCTTCGGATGCAGAGCCAACCAACAGAAGGCGACTCCGCTAATGGCTCGCACAGTGTGCACAAGAAGGGCAAAGTTCCCTTTCGCGACCGCGCCATCCTCGGTCAGCAGGCGCGCGATGGCTGGTGGGGACGCCAGAAAGGCAAACGCGAGAAACAGGGTGGCCAGAAAACTCCGGCGAATGATTGCACTCAAATGAGGTCTCCGCAAGAAAAGGGCGCGCTGCTCGAACACGAAGGATTTCTCGGCACGAAGACTCCCTCCGCGGGTCCGGGAGATAATTTCAGGCCTACGGATCCGTAGCCTCTCCAAAGAGTCGCGGCGATGGTCGCTTCCTCGGTTTGGTTTCTTGTGTCCGGCATGCGCGGGTTCCAGCTCTTCGGCACCTCGAAGGGGGGACCCGGGGGAGCCTTCGACCTGGAAGCCCTTCCGCTTGAGTCCTCTCGCTCATTGGGTGAGGACCCTCTCATCGAAATCCAGAAGGGCAGCGCCAGAACGGCCGGCATCGAAATCCCGCCGGCGCGAGTACTTAGCCCCGGATTCTCTCCAGTTGCCCGAGCGCGGCGCCCTGATCGATGCTGCCAACCGCCTGATCGACGCCCTCGGCCAGCGTCGGTGCGCGGCCGGCGGCTTTGAGAATCACGGCGGCGGCCAGGATCGTCGCATTCCGCGCAGATCCCGTTTCCCCCTTGAGCACCTCTTCCACGATCTCGCCGGCCGCGCGAACGAGATGGGGGTTGTCACCGGTGCCCTGGCCTTCTTCGGGCGGACCGTACATCGGGAGCTCGGGGTTGTCCTGCACGCTCAGGCCGAAATCGGCCGGCTCGACGGTAAGCGGCACCTGATGGTCGCCGGAGAGTTCGATGCCCCGTGTGCGACGCTTCAAGTTGGGAACCAGGCTGCCGCCCATGCCCTGAATCACGATGCCGTTGGGATGGCCCAGGCTCGAGATGGTTTCGACGGCCACACCGAGAACGGGGCCATGTTGGGCGCCGGTCACCACCGCCGCGCTCGAGGGCACGATGAGTTTTTCCACCGTCGAAAGCGGCGTGCGCACACCCACTTCTCCGCGCACGCGACGCAATTCCAAAAGCGCTGGCAAGATCGCCGGGGCGGCGATCGCGGCAAAACCGATTTTTTCAACCTTCTGTTCGACCTCGGCAACGTCCCAGGAGAGCGGTGCGCCCAGGTGCCGGAGCGCATCGCCGGCGGTCACACCGCGACGGGGCGGTACGCCGGAGTCCGAGACCAGAAGTATTCTTACTCCGGCTCCGGCGGCAACGAATCCCGCAGCAACCTCCAGCGGCGGATCGAAATCAGCGCCGTCGTGGGGCGGGCAAAGGCAACAAAGGCCGCCCATTCCCTCGCAGGGAATCCGTGCGCGCGTGCGCGCGGCGCGGGCGAATCCTGTGAGTTCTTCGACCGTGACTCCCTTCCAGCGCATGGCGATCAAGAAAGCGCCGGTGGTGATTTCACTCTCCTCGCCGTCGAGAATGGCCCCGAAGGCGCGAAAAGCCTCTTCGTGCGTCAGATTCCGCCCGTCGCGACGGTCGGCTGACCCCAGGACACGCAATAGGTCACGAAGAATCATGTCGACCCCACCCCATGCAGAGCCAGGCTAGCGGGGAGGATCGGGGGGTGCAACGTCCCGATCGAATCAACCGTTCGCTGCTCAAGAGGCACTGGGTTTCCCGGGAAGCCGGCAAGTGGGTCGAGCCTTGCGCTCGCACCGCATCTCGATGGCGAGCTAGGAATCCGAAGGATTCGTCTCGTGGCCGATTCGAGGCCAATCCCAACATAGCCCGCCGGTCCGCGGCAAAGCCTCGTTACGGCCTGGTCCCCTCAGGGTGATTCAGGAGTCGTCGTCCTGGTGATCGCCATCCTCGTCGTCACCCTCGCCGTCACCCTCGCCGTCACCCTCGCCGTCACCCTCGTCGTCACCCTCGCCGTCATCCTCGCCGTCACCCTCAGGAGGTTCTTCCTCTCCGTCGTCTTCCACTGCTTCGACCTCGAGCTCGTCCTCGATTCCCTCGGGGCGGGGCCGGATGTGGGCAAAGTAGAGCTCTTTCTCCTTATCGTAGACGAGCTTGCCCGAGACGACTGCGTATTGAACGAAGGTCTGGTAGTGGAGGATGTCCCCGTCCGTGACAATCAGATCGCAGTCCTTGCCCTCGACCAAAGTGCCGACTCGCTGGCTGACGCCCAGGATGCGCGCGGGCACCGTGGTGATCGCGGCGAGCGCGGCTTCGTTGGACAGTCCTCCGCGTACGGCAAAGGCTGCCTCGACGGGCAGGTGCAGGATGTCACGACCGGTGATGCCCATCGATTCGATCGAGGTGGTGAAGGCTTTCACCGCTATCTGCACGCCGTGACGGTGCAAAATGGCGGCATTCTCAATTTTCGACCCACCGGGACGGACGAGCGATTCGTCCTTCGGTCGCCGATCGCGCGCGATGATGATCGCGTAGGCCCCGGCGCGCCCCAGTTCGTCCGCTACCGTCCAGCCTTCGCGGCAACCATCGATCACGGGTCGGAAACCGAATTCCTGGGCGAAACGGGCGATTCCTAACAGATCCTCGCGGTCGTTGGCGCGGAACCGGGCCAACGACCGGTTTTGCAGCACGCGCAAGGCACTCCGATCCACGCCCTTCTTGGGCGGCTCTTTCTCATCCTTGTTTCCACGCTCTTCCCAGGCCCGGTACTTGTCCAGGTAGTCCTGTGTCGTACGGAACTTCTCGCGCAGGGAACGGATCCCGCTGGGGTTTTCCGTACTCCAGCTGAAACTGACCAGGTTGCGCTCGTTCATCACAACGTCGCCGATCTCACCGCGTTTCAGTTTCACGGCGGCTCCCGACTGATCGGCGGTCGTGATGCCAGCGGCCAAGGCCATCGTCATGTACGGGCTGAACGGATCGAACGAATCGTTGTGCTTGCTGCCTTTTGCGCCGGCCTCTTGTTCTCCCTGGAGGTCCTCCCAGTCGCCTATCTCATCGCCTCGCCGGTTGTCGGGCGTGTCGACGTGGCTCTCTCCCCCCAGGGCACGCCCGATCGACTCATTCAGGTGGTCGAGAATGTCGCGGCCGGCAACGATCGGCGCCTCCGCTGCCAGCAACCCGCCGCTGATCCTGGACGAGGCGTTGAGCGCCACGAGCCCCGGATAGACCGACATACCGCCGGCATCGAGCGTTTCGGTGCCTTCGGGCAAAAAGACGTTGCTACCGATCGCTTCGATCACACCGTTCTTCGAAAGCACCGTGGCTCCCCGAAGAACAGCTCCTGTGCCCGTGATGACGTCGCCCCCGACCACGGCGAAATAGGCGTCGTCCTCTTCCCCCTCTTTCTCGTCCTGCTTTTCTTCCTCTTTCTTCTCGTCTTCGTCGTCCAACAAGCGCGCAGCGCCACGACTGAAGCCCGGCGCAACCAGGCCGAGAGTGAAAAGCACTACCCAAGAAATGCCGAAAAAGTGTCTCGTGCGGCTGCGATCCATCAGTCCACCTCTCCGGTGACGAAACGTCCTTCGAGCATGACCGCTTGAACACGTGAAGCAGGTTCAAGTGGATCTCCATCCCAAAAAACGATGTTGGCGTCCTTGCCGGCATCCAGCGTGCCCAGCTGTTCGTCCAGCCCCAGCGCACGCGCAGGTTCTTGGGTGACGGCAGCCAATGCCTTCTCGCGCTCCAGACCGCGAGAGACGAGGTGTCCGACATCGTTCATCCATTCCTCGTAGGAACTCATGCGGTCGCTCTCCGGAGTCAGGGCCAGGTGAACTCCGGTTCTTGCCAGTTCCGCAGGGATGTTCCTTTCGCGGCGGCTGTGGGCCTGCAAGGTGATCCGCGTGTTTAGAACAGCGAGCACCTCCCGCTCGCCAAGCCGATCCGCGACCTCGTAAAGATCGATGTCCGTCCGTAGCGGGACACGCAAGAACCACTTGACATCCTCTTCCTCCTCCATGACATCCAGAAGATGCAAGTAGTCGCCGGCCTTGCGGATGCTCAGCATGGCGGTGAGTCGGCCTTCACGTAGATCGATGAAGGGCTGCACTTTGGCGTCGGGTGCGGGAGGAACGAATTCCTTGGGGACCTCCTCGGTCGACTTCGCTTTTTCTTTCTCCTTGTCGTCACCCTCTTTTTCGTCATCGTCCTTGCTCTTTTTCGAACGCGAGCGCGAACTCTTTTTCTTGCTCTTCTCGCGAGCCTTCTCCCACTTCTCGCGCTCTTTTGCGACCTTCTTGTTGTAGGTGTCGACCTTACCGAAAGCATCGCGGATGATCGCCTTGGACGACGAACTCGACTGCAGGTTCATCTTGAGGTAGACATCTTCCTCAAGGAGCATCTCGTCGATTGTGTCCCCGTAGGGGCGGATGGCGATCGCCTGCCCAGGCACACCTGAGTTGCCCTCCGGAACGAGCCCCAGAGTTGTGACGCCGAGCTCGAGAAGCTCCTTCCAAACCTTCTGACGGGGATAGACCTCACGCTTGGGGTTCGTGTTCGGTTCGAAGCTACGCGAGGTTGATTTCTCCAGACCGATACGAGTGTGACAGCTAACCAGGCCCGGCATGGCGGTCCAGTCCGGACGTTCTAGAATCGGGATGCCGCGTTCGATCAGCAGGTCCTCGCCGATGGTCACGATCTTTCCGCCCTCGACGAGGATCACGACGTGCTCGAGGGTCCCTTGCGAGATCGTCTCGGCTTTGCCGACGCGAATGGCAAGAAGGTCACTCCCGCCCTCGCCGCGAGGCGCGGCGTGCGAGGGAAGGACCGTAAGGGCTAGAAGTCCGATTGCTTTAGGGATCATCGTCATTAGAAGATCTGACCGTCGTCCGCACGTGAGTACTCGAGCTGACCGTCGATGAAGACGAATTCCACACGCGAGCGCGGGTCGAGCGGGTCACCGGTTGAGAGAACGACGTCCGCGTCCTTGCCGCTCTCGAGGCTGCCCACACGATCGGCCAACTGGAAGGATTGGGCCGGATGCGTCGTGACAGCCCGTAGCATGTGATAGGCATCCGCCCCCAGTCGGGCGGACATCGATCCTTGCAGGAAAAGCTGTTCCTGCGGAATCACCGGAGCGTCCGTGTTGAGTGAAAAAAGCGGAACGCCGGCGGCGGTGTACTCGGCCGCCCCGCCCACGACGCGATCCTCGCGGCGGGTCGACAACATGTTGGCCGTGCGAGGGCCGTGATTGACCGGAACACCGTGCTTGGCGGCGAATCCTGCGGCCATCCAACCGTCCCAGCTACCGTGCGATACGACGCAATCGGTGCCGTAGCGCACCTTCCACATACGCACGACGGCAGCCACACCCTCGGCCGACGCACAGTGGATCAGGACGGGAAGCTCGCCTCGGTGAACCCGCGCTAGATTCTCCAGCTGCCAGTCCAATTCGGCTTCGTCGTCCGACGCCAGCCGGGACACCCGATCGTTCAGATGTTCTAGATTGAACGCCAGACCGCACCAGGTATTGCCGACATCCCCAGCACCTCGCTGCGGGTTGAAATTCTGAGCCACCTTCATCCCGCCCGGATCACGCACAACCATGTTGTCGTAGCTGGGCTCGCTGCGCTTGGTCTTGTAAACGAGTCCGAAACCGCTGATCGAGGTACCGCTTCCCGGAATTCCAAAGAGCGTCGTCACACCGGCGGCCGTCGCCACCTCGATGCGCTCTTCAAATGGATCGAAGGTCGGGCTGGCGCGTAACTCAGGGTTCAGCGGCTTGACCATGTCGTTCAGGTCTCGCCCCGGGCCATGGATGTGCGAGTGCAGGTCGACCAGGCCGGGCCAGGCCCAGAGCTCCTCGTGCTTCAGAACTTCGTAGCCTTCGGGAACTTCGCGCAGCTCGCCGACGTATTCCAGCTTGCTGCCGCGCATGAGAATCAAGCCTGGATTGAAGATCTTGTCCGACTCGTCGAGCGTCAGAAGTTTGCCGACGACAAGCGCCATCCCCTCCGGTTCGGAGTTCGACACCAGCTGTGCCGCAGCGAGGCTGATGAGCCCCGCGGTGATGTAGCTTGCCCCTACCACCTTCTCCCGTCGCGGTTGGCGTCGTAGGCGCGGCGACCGTTGACAAAGACGATGCTGAAGGTCGTGCGCGGATCGGGCGGATAGCCGTCAGCCACCAGAATGTCCGCATCCTTGCCGACTTCAAGGGAACCGAGGCGCGAACCTTGCTTGCAGGCAATGGCCGGAACGATCGTCAGTCCGCGCAGCGCCGCCATGTTGGAATCGTCCAGGCCATAGCGCACCCCCATGGCTGCGTTCACCAGCAGATCTTCCTGGGCGATGATCGGAGAGTCGGTATTGAAGCCGATCATCTCCATTCCCTTCGACTGGTATCCGGCCGCAATCCCGCGCGTACCTTCGTGTTTGTTGCGCGCCCAATTGATCATCCCGCGGCTGAAGTTGGGGTCGATAGAGCGCGGCCCGACGATCGCGGGAACGCCGTATTTCTTGGCCAGCTCGCCCGTCATCCATCCGCCGATGGTCGAGTGGTCCAGGAAAACCGGCAAGCCGAGGTCTCGCGCGACCATCGTGATCGTCATCAGCACGACCTGATACATCTGCGTATGGGTCGAAATCGCGATCTCACCTCGACGAAGGTGGCGAAAGACCTCCCACTGAAGATCGAATTCGGGCTCGGGGCCCTTGCCGTTTTCGAAGTCTTCCCACCGCTTTGCGTAGGCCACGCCTCGTGTGAGCGTGTTGCGCGTGTTCCAGTGCTCGAAGGCCATGCCGACCCGAATACCCCAGTCTTCAGGGTTGCCCCACTGGGCGAGCTTCAGCGAACCGGGATCGCGCACGAGGTTTTCCTCGTAGCGCTCGAAGGCCGTTTTGACGAGCACGCCCTGACCCCCGATGTTCGTGCCGGAACCGGGGATGTAGAGCACCGTCGTGACACCGCCGGCGATGGCCATCTTCATGGCCTGCACGGCGGGCTCCACGCCGGGGGAAGAGCGGAGCCCCGGATTCGCCAGGTAGACCATGTCGTTCAGGTCATTGACCTGGTACAGGGATGCGCCCGCCGAGTGGCTGTGAAGTTCGACAAAACCCGGGGCCAGCCAGCGTTCGCCAACATCGATCTGCTGATAGCCCTCAGGAATCTCCAGGGACCCTTGCCGACCGACGCCTTCGATCTTCCCGTCCTTGACCAACAGGACGCCGTGGTCGATGACCTGCTCACCGCGCCAAACGCAGGTCAGGATCTTGTCCGACAGGATCGCCAACCCCCGGCCACCCGGGGCGCCCGCTTCGACGCTGTGTGTGTCTGTCGTGCTTGTGACAGAAGAGGCGCCCTCCTCCAACGTCGGCGTGCAAAGCACTGCAAAGATCCATGTGAGTGATCCGATCACGGCCTGATCTCCTCGCCGTTGACCCACGTCCTGACCACGGAAGTGCCCGGGGCCATGGGCGGCCCGTCCAAGAGCACCACGTCCGCGTCCAATCCAGCCGCCAGGCGGCCGACGCGATGGTCGATCGACATCATCGAAGCGGCGTCCGACGTCAGCGCTCGAACAGCGCCGTCGGGGCTCATCCCACTCGCAACGGCAAAGGCGGCCCGCAGGGGCAGGTCGATCGCCCCCTCTTCGCTCTCCGAAAGGAAGGCGACGGGAATGCCGGCTTGCTGCAGATCGCTGTAGGGCGCTCGGTATTCGCTGCCACGCTCGGCTTCGTACACCAACACGCTCGGTGATAATAGAATCCCGGCCACTTTGCCCGCTATCTGCGCGGCGATCAGATGCGCGTCTTCGGCACCGTATAGAACCGGCCGGATGCCGTACCGGGCGAAGAGTGCAACACATTCGGAGATCTCATCGTCGCGTTGAACTTCGATGACGATGGTCACCTCCCCGGACATGGCGCGTACGATCGGTTCGAGCTTTGCGTCGCGCTTGGGAGCCTTGGGTTTGCCACGCGGCGCCTTCTTTTTCTCCGTCGCAACCGCGCGTCGCTCGGGGCGGCGGGCTACGGGATACTCCTTCGACTTGCGTTCCAGTTCGACCTCGTGGGTTTCCCCGTCGGCCGCGATTTCGCCCTCGAGCTTGCCTTCCTTCGGATGCAGGGCCAGCTCGACGCTGCCGCGGCTACCCGACCCCTGAAGAACCAGTTCACGTTGCTCGAGATCCCATGTCCCCTCGACATCGATCAAGGTGTCGGAAAGAGCGTCACAGCGAAGCGTTCCCTCGACGGGTCCACTGCCCCCGGGGTTTTCGAAGAGAAGTCTCAGGCGCAGACGAGCCGACTCCAGCTCGCCCACCCACTCACCGGTGAGGGGATCGGGTTCGAGCTCTTCCTTTTCCCCCTTCTTGCGCTTCTTCTTCTTTTTCTTCTTGTCGTCTTTCTCGGCCTCTTCCTTGCCTTCCTCCTCGTCCACGGCCTCCTCGTCCTCTTTCTCAGGCTTTTCGACGGGGGGAACCCAGGCTGCGATGGCTTTTTCGTACTCCTCCCACTTCGTGCGGTAGCCGAGAGCCTTTTCGAGCAGCTTCGCGACGCTCGACCCCGAATGGATACGTGCCGACTCGCGCCAGCGTAGACGGAGGGCCACGGGGTCACCGATCACCTGGTTCTCCAGGTTCTCCGCCGCCGGTTTGTATGCCATGACCGGACTGCCCGTGCCGGAAGCCGCACGAGGCGTGAGAACCACGGTCGTGATCCCGTACGTCGCTACGCGTCGATCGACCTCGTCTCCGGGATCGACGATCGACTTCATGGCGAAATCGGTCTTGGGTACCTTCTTGGAGCCTTCCAAACCCAGGTGTCCGAAAGCATCGATCATCCCAGGCATGGCGGCCTTGCCGCGGACGACACTGGCGCCCACCGGATGTGAAACGCGTTCGGAGACCTCGGCGATCTTGCCGTCGCGCAGAAGGATCTGGCCCGGACGCAGCACCTCCCCATCGCCTACGTGCAGCTCGTCGACCTCGATCACCGTGGTAGGCGCGCGGGCATGAACTCTTCGCGTCGCTCGCCTCTTGGAGCTGCGCGAGGTCTCCGCCATCCCGTACCACCACACCTTCTCGCCATCCACCCAGGTCGCCAGCACGCCGGCCTGGCCCGAGAGGGGCGCCCCGTTCAACACGCACAGGTCCGCATCCTTGCCCGCCGACAGGCTACCGATGCGAGCATCGCCGCCCAGCATTTCCGCCGGGGTCAGTGTGATGGCCCGCAGGGCATCCTCGTCGGAAAGCCCCCCGCGCGTGGCCAGGCCCGCGACGAAGAGCAGGTCACGCGGATTGGATCCGGTGATCGCCACGGTCGCACCTGCGGCCCTCAGTCGTGCCGGAGCATCGAAGGTATACCAGCGTGAATCCTCGTCTTTTCCGCGATCGAACGAATTCGTGTTCGGCGTGTAGGGAACACGGTAAATCACGCCTACACCCGCAGCCGCTATCTCTTCCGCAAGAGCTCCGGCCTCATTCGCTTTGTCCAGAATGACCTCCACCTCACCCCGCAGAGCGAAATCCAGCACAGCGCGAATCTCGTTCTGCTCGACCGCGCCCAGGCGCAGCGGTACGCCGCTATCGAGCAAACGCACGAAAACACCGGGGGCGCGCGGTCCGTAGTCCGAATCGAGAACACCGTTACGCCCAGCGGCCACCAATTCGTCCAGGGCGACGATGGCTCCCATGGTCGTCTTCGGAAGCTGGCGTAGCTGACTGCCGATGCCCACATCGACCGTCACGGGCACGGGCGGTTCCCAGTACCCCGGCGCCGAACGCGCAGAACGATCGACAGCGCCGTGGATTGCGGCGCTGCCGTTCACGATGCGTTTTTCGTGTTCGCCCCCCGCGAGTTTCACCAGGGCGCCCTGCCCGGCGATCAGCCTCCTATCCGAGGGCGAGACGTATGCACTGGTAACGCCGGCGGAAAGAGCGTCGTAGTACTTGCGGTAGGGATCGAAGCCTTCGACAGCGCGTACGTCAGGATCGGCGGTCCGCTTGCTGGGAGACCCGTTCGCGTAGTAACTCATTGCGGCGACGAAACCCGGCACGATGACTGCATCGGGACCATAGTCGACGATGGTCGCGTCACCGGGAATCTCGATGCCTTCACCGACTTCGACGATTTTGGCGCCGCGGATGAGGATCGTTCCGTTCGAAAGGGTTCCCTCACTCCCGACGGTGTGAACCGTGCCCGCCCGGACCGCGACGACGCGGCCCTTCTGCGCCTCCGCGGCCGAAGCGATGGCGAAGCCGACGAGCGAAGAGAGAAGGAGCGCGCGCATCAACCTTCCTTCTCCTCGTCCTGATGCTCTTCGCCGTGCTCTTCGTCCTTGTCTTCGTGGTGGTCCTCGTCTTCGTCTTGATGCTCTTCCTCGTGGTCTCCGTCGTGCTCGTCCCCCTCGTCCGCTACGGGGGGCGCCGTCCCCTGGGGGGTGACCCCTTCAAGGAGATGGCGATTGCGCACGTCGTCCGCGCGGTCGTACACGGGGCGCCCTTCGATGACGACCTTGTCGACCCACGTCGTGACCGACAGAGGATCGCCCGTGAAGAGACAGACGTTGCCGAACTTGCCGACCTCGAGGGTTCCCACATCGTCGCTCAGGCCGAGGATCTCGGCGGGAGTTCTGGTAACCGCCGCCAGCGCCTTGTCGCGAGACAGACCGAGCCCGGTGGCGAGCGCCGCCTGATACCAGAGTGAGCGATCGTTCCAGTTCTCCGAGGAAATGGCGTAGGTGATGCCCTTTTCCTCAAAAACTTCGGGCACGAAGGTCTCGCGTTCCTCCCCGGTCAGCGGGTCGCGGCGCTGGTCCACCAACCCTCCGTCAAGAATCACGGGAACACCGGCCTTGGCTATGGCATCGGCCGCTTTCCAGCAATCCTCGTCGAGAACGAGCACCGTACGCTCGAGAAAACCGTTCGTCTCTGCGATCTCGATCGCATGGGGCACGTCGATCGGACTCCCGCAATGGAAGAAGATCATGTAGCGCCCCTCGACCAGGTCCAGGAGCGGCTCGTGTTTCTCATCGATCGCTCCGCGCGGAATGATCTCGAGTCCGTCGACCTTCCAGGCCGTTCCGCCCATGGCGCGGCCCTTGTTCTTCTCGCCTTCGACGTCGCGTCCTTGAAAGAGCGCTTCGCGACGCGCCTGTCCCCGTTCATCGCGCTCCTTCTCGACGAGTCCTTCGAGGTAGCGGCGCAGGTCGTCGAACGCATAGCGCAGGGACTGCATCTGCGTCGAGCGTGACTTGCCGCGCTTGGGTATGGCCGAAATCTTCAGGCCGTACTTCGGGCGTACCATCATCTCCTCAACGGTCATCCCGACCGGACGGACCACCATGCCTCGGGCGCCGATGACACAGCCAGCGCCTTGCTGCACGTTGATGGTCGTGATGCCCCAGCGCAGGCAATCCTCGAAGTAGTAGCTGACCGGATCGATTGAGTCGCGAATATCCAGGAAGGGGGCAACCTCGAAATTTTCGTTCGGTCGATCCATCCCGCTGGAGGTATGCGCCTCGATAAAACCGGGGAAGGCCGTGAAGGCCGGACCGCCGACCACGGGCGCATCCCAGGGCTTCTCGATTTCGCCGGCCGGGCCTATCGCCGTGATACGGCCGTTGTCGATCACGATGACGCCGTTCTCGATGTCTTCCCCCGCCAAAGTGATGATCCGTCCCGCCTCAACGACGATCTTGCCATCCGTTTGCGCAGAGAGCGTCGCGCCCAGTGCGATGAGGGCGGCGAAGAAAAACGTGTTGCGGGAACGTTGGATTCCTCTTTGGGTCTTCATGTTCGAGTTCATTCGCTGTCTCCTCGCGGGTCGACCACGAGTTGGCCGTCGAGCAGGACGCCGATGATCTGTGAGGTGGGCTCGAAAGGCATTCCGCTCCACAACACGAGGTCGGCATCTTTGCCGACCTCGATCGAACCGACGGTTTCGTCGATCGCGACCATCGAAGCGGGTTGAATGGTGACGGCGGCCAGCGCCGCTTCGAAAGACAGGCCGCCGCGTATGGCGAAACCGGCCTGATTCCCCAGGCGCGAACCGGCCTCGCTTCCATCCTGCGCCGACAGGGCGATCGGAACGCCCAGATCGAACAGGTCCTTCGCTGCCTGAAGCGGGAGAAAATAGGCGTCGTTCGCAAACCCGTCCGGGTGGCGGCCGGAAGCCCTGAAGGGCGGCAGACACACCCCGACTCCTGAGCGCTGCACGAGTTCCGGCTCGCGCCAGGCCTCGACCGCGTGGGTCAGGATCATGCGTTGAATCCCGAATTCCTCCTTGAGGAAGATCGCCGTGCGAACATCCTGGGTAGCCATCGCCTTGACGGCGAGGGGCAATTGCCCGAGCAAGGTCTTGCCGAGAATGTCATCACGAACGCGGTTGTCGGAGTCGCCGCTTTGTTGAGCGCTGATCGTGTCGTAGTACGACTTGCGGAAAAGCCACTCGACCCCCATGCGCGTCGTCGGGCGACGGAAGTAGAAGTTGAGGGGCTCGCTGCCTCTCGGCGGCCGATTGCCCGAGCTGGGTTGCGTGCCCACGGCTGCCCGCAGGGCCACATCCTGCTTGACCAGGCGTGCTGAAATCGTCTTCTCGCCGCCCGTTTTCAGGCACAGAGAAAGACCGCTAAAGACGTTGTAGTCCGGAGCGCTCGCCATCACGGTCGTCACGCCGCTCTTGAGAATGCGGTCCCAGCGATATGAGAAGAGATCCAGGCCGAGGGCCGCGGACTGGCCGAAGACGGCTTCGGTCGATTGCTCGACCGAAACGTGGCCCATGTCGATGCCCGGCGTGAGGTCGATCATTCCCGGCGTGATCGCGAAGGCTTCCAGTGCGCCACTCCCTCCGCCGGATCGTACGGACACGATCTTTCCATTCTCGACGCGGACCGTTCCACCCTCGATCGCGTCGCCGGCTGCGGTGTAGATGTGCTGGGCGTGAAGGGTCCAATCGTCCTTGCCATCGTCCGCGCCCTGACCTGCGACACCGGTCGCAAGAACCGACAGAGCAATGGTGGTAGCGCTTCGCTGCAGGGCTCGAATCGAAAGCTCTTTCATCGGCAGTGCTCTATTCGCTTTCATGGACCAAACGGCCATCGACATACACGGCCTGGAGTCGGCTCGTGAGGTTCCGGGGATCGCCGCTCCAAAGGCAGAAGTCCGCGTCCTTGCCCGGCTCGAGCGAGCCCACGCGCGACTCGACGCCGGCGATGCGCGCCGCATCGATCGTCAGAGCTTTCGCCACCGTATCCGGATCGGCACCGGCCGCGATCGCCATGGCCGCCGAAAAGCGCAGGTTGATGGGCGCCTGTGCGGGAGCGTCGAGGGCAAAGGCCAGAGGCACGCCGGCTTCAGCGAGCCGTGCGACGCTTTGCAAGGACGAGCGCGACTGTCCAATCGTGAACGGACCGACCACGCATCCGAACCCGCTTTGTTTGAATGCGGAGACGAGCGCGGGATCGCTCGCAAGCGGTGCGCCGCGCACGACTCCTTTGAGCCCGTGGCGCTCTGCGAAAGCGAGGGCGCGCAATACCTCGTGCCGCTCCCATGCCTCGAGATAGCAGGGCAACCGCCCCTGTATGGCCAGCTGGAACGATCCGCCAGGCACTTGGAAGCGCCTGTCCAGCTCGGCCACGATTCCCCCATAGCTCGTCGGCGAGCGCGTTCCCTGGACGCTGGATCCGGTCTCTTCGATACCACCTGCTTGCGCCGCTGCGAAAAAAAACTGGGGCCGGGCGGCGGCGAAGCTGATCGCTTTCTCGCTGAAAGACAATGCTAGATGGCCGGCGGAGGAGAGCACGCTTCCTTCCGTCTTGACCACTGCGGTCAAACCGCCGGCGACATTCCTCCCATTGGGGGGGAGAACGATCGTCGTGATACCGGCAGCCAGAGCCTCGTCAAAGTCCGAGTGGGAAGGATCGAAGCTGTACACGAGTTCCGCCTCGGGCAAGAGCGAGCGCGTGTCATCGTTCGCCTCGAGCCCCATTCCGCTCATGGATTGGCAGGCGATCAAGCCCGCGGTGAGGACGCCGTCGTGTTCGAGGATCGGCAGGTTCGGATCGACCCGGGCGCCGAGATCCACGATTTTCCCGTCCTGGAACTTGAGTACACCCCGTTCGAGGCGGGAACCGTCGGCCCGCACGATCACGGCGGAGCGAATCTGGGTAGCTTCTTCCTGAAGCCCTGCGACGCTCGGCACAGCGAGGCTCAGGAGAGTGAAAATTAACGTTGCGTTCCGGCGGCTCATTCGACGACGACCTCGCCTTTCGAGAGGCAGTAAAGCAGTTTGCTTGTGGTGTCCAGCGGATCGCCATCGAACACGAGGACGTCCGCATCCATTCCCGACTTGAGGGCACCGACGCGACCGGCAACATCGAACGCCCTCGCGGGGCGAGTCGTGATGGCTGCGAGAGCACCATCGCGGTCCAGGCCCTGGCTGACCGCTAGCGCGGCCAACATGCGCAGCTCGCGAGCGTGCGGCCCACCCCCGCCGCCCAGTAGAACGAGAACACCTGCGCGCTCGAGCTCGCCGGCCAACGACAGGTCGTGTTCGGAGTATTCATCGCGACGTACGTCGCCGATCGGCGCCGGCCAGACGATCGTCGGGATCCGGCGTTCCGCCAGGGCATCGACATGATCGAGCGCTTCCGTGGCACCCACGATCACCAGACGCAGACGGTCGAAGTCGGCGGTGTTTGTCAGCAGGCGACGCAGCTCGGCTGAACGATGAACCTCGACGACCAGGGTAAGTTCGCCGTGAGCGACCCGCGCGAGAATCTCGCTTACGACGTCGAACTTGGGACGCTTGGGCTTCTTGTCCTCTCGATAGCGCTTTTCTTTGAACTCGCTGCCCTTCTCCTCCGCCTTCTCGAGGTCCTTCTCGCGTTTCTTCTTGGCCTTCTTGAAGTCCTCCTCGAGCTCCTTCTCCTTCTCGGCGACGTTCTTCTCCCACTCCTCGATCTCGTGGTTGTACTCGACCTGGGACTCGCGATATGCCCGGCCCTTCTCGATGAGTCCGACGAGGCGGTCGACTTCGGAAATGCGATCGAAGATGTCGACCTTGCGGGGTCGGGAAACGCCGAGCGTGGCGGAGACGCAGGCGTCCTCGAGCAGGATGGGGGAGTCGGCCTCGGACAGACCCAGGAGCACTCCGATCCCGCCGAGCGGAGCCGAGATACCGGCCTGCACCCTCGCGGAGGTGACGCCGCCGCGCAGGGCCTCGAGACGAAGGTGGGGCGCATGCCAGGGATCCACCGCATCGGCGGTACGAACGGCCGGGTTGGTCGCGTTGTCGCGCACCGACTGCGGATCGAGGCCCAGGGAGGACCAGGGATCGATGAATCCCGCGCAGGCGACCTTGCCGGAAAGCTCCCGTGCCCCTTCCGGGGTCGCCAGGTCGCCCCCAACGCCGACGATCCGGCCATCCTCGATCAGAACAACCCCAGGCGCCAATTCGTTGCCAGGCGTCAGGATAAGCCGCTCGGCGCGAACCACGACGAGGTCCCCGGCGGTCTGAGGGGTGTACGCGAGGAGCCCCGTGGGAGCGAGAACCGTCAGGTATAAGGAGAGGTTGGCCAGCATCGTGTCTCTGGGAATCCTGCCTGGGAAGCTGAGGAAGTGGATGATAGGCGCTCCAGCCATCTTCCTTCCAGTTGCGGGGATTACGGAAATCCCGGGGCAAGGAGAGCTTTCATGGCGGATTTTGCCTGCAATGACGGTTTTTTTGCCGTTTCGAGGATCGGGCGTAAATACACCCTTTCCAACCGAGACTTTTCAAACAATCTCCGTTCGTCGGTGGGACGGTTCTGGCTGGACGGGGCTATGGGTCTCTCTGGGGATGCCTCCCTGCACCTACTCCTCGATCCAAAATACTGGCGACCCCGCCTCGAACGACTGGCGAAACGGCCCCGGCAACTTGTGATCTTTCAGCGCTCGGACCTGGGAAGGCCGGGCATCGAAGTCCTCGAGCTTCGGCTGCGCGCCCACGACGACGAGCGGTTGACCGCACTGCTGGCTCGATCCGCCTTCGCGCAGATCGGCGAGAGGGTGCGGATGCGGGCCTGCCTGGATCTTTCTTCCGAGGAGATGAACTGGCCGGCCGTGGAGTCGGGCCAGACCGACCTGGTATTTCGCTATCCGGGGGCTGCCGGAGCGCGTCGCCTCGAGGATCGGGTTCTGGACGTCCTGCGGGTCATTCACGCCGTTTGCTCCATCGAATCGGTGGACAGCGATCGGGTGACCTTCTCCGACGGGAACCCACCCCGGCCTGGGGGCAGGAAAGGGCCGGCGGAGAGCCCCCCGGCTCGCTCGAACGGTCGAACGCCCCCCCTGATCGACCAGGCGGACCGGCGGCAAAAGAGCCTGCCCGACGAATTCGCGATCGCCCAGTTTTTTAGATCGCGGGGCTGGATCTGAGGCCTGTGCGCTTCCCCCCGGAGAACGATCCTGCCCCGAAGCCAAGGAGGCCCTAGAGCTCCCTCGCCGTCCTCGGAACGGCAGCGCGCAGGAGACGTTGGAGGCGCTCTCCATTCGCGTTTGCGACCTCGACCACCTCATCGTGATTCAGGGGCGTCTTCGAGAGACCGGCCCCAGGGTTCGTGACACAGGTCACACCGGCGACGCGCAGACCGCAGTCGCGCCCAACACAGGCCTCCGCGACGGTGCTCATACCGACGGCATCTCCGCCCATCTTGGCCAGCATGCGGACCTCGGCGGGGGTTTCGTAGTTGGGTCCGAGCAGCCCGACGTACACACCGCTCTTCAGCTCGAGCTCTTCGGCCTGCGCCGCTCCGTGCAGGGCTTCGGCCAGCCCTGGATCGTAGAGGGTTCCAAGGGCCCCGCGCGACCCGGAAAGGGGCGCACAGCGTTGGAAATTGATCTGGTCGGCGATGCGCATCAGCGTTCCGGCGGGCCAATCGGAGCGCAACCCACCGGCCGTATTCGTCAAGATCAACGCACGCACACCGAGCCTGGCGAAGGCCCGCACCACGCGTGTCACCTCGGAGTTTTCGAAGCCCTCATACAGGTGAATGCGCCCCTCTTGAACGAGCACCGGAACGCCCCCCAGCGTACCCCAGGCGATGCGCCCCGCGTGTCCCGGCACGGCACTCTCGGGAAGTGACTCGAGCTCTTGGCTCTCGACACTTCCAGCGTCTTCGAGCGCATCGACAATGCCCCCGAGGCCGGAACCGAGCACCAGGGCAATTTGCGCTCCGCCGCCGCCGCGGGCCTGGAGTTCCTGCGCGAGATCCAGGACAGCCTGGTCCGTGGGACTCGCTCCTTCTGTACCCCGGGACCTCAAAGGAACATGCCCGCGATCGTGGCGGTCAACCAGGAGGCGAAGGCTCCGCCCAACATCGCACGCAAGGCCAGGCGGGTCAGGTCGGTCTTGCGTTCGGGTGCCAACGGTGCGATTCCGCCGATCTGAATTCCTACGGAGGCAAAATTGGCGAATCCGCAGAGCGCGTAAGCTGCGATCGCTGCGGAGCGTTTTGATTGCAGCACGCCCAGATGTAGCTCCTGATCCGGGAGCAGATGTGGACCCTGTCCCGGGAGCATTTGCTGGAGTTCCGCATAGGCTACAAACTCCGTCACGGCCAGCTTGGAGCCCATCAATGAGCCGACCAGCTCGCTGTCGTGCCAACCCTCCACGCCCATCAGCCAGGCTACGGGAGCGAAGACCCAGCCCATCATGCGCGAGAGGGTGAGATCGGATAGGCCTACCATGTCGCCCACCCAGCCGATCGGCCAGTTCACCAGGTTGATCAGCGCCATGAAGGCGATGAGCATGGCGGCAACGTTGATGGCGAGCTTGACCCCGTCCTGCGTACCGTTCGCCGCGGCTTCGATCAGGTTGGACGCCTGCCGGTCGATCCTCAGCGCAATCGCACCCGACGTCTGGGGTCTTTCGGTCTCGGGCAGCATGATCTTGGCGATGAGAAACGCCGCCGGCGCCGACATGACCGAGGCCGTCAACAGGTGCGGTCCGTATTCCTCGCCGATGAACCCGAGATAGATGGCCAGGACCGTACCGGCAATCGTTGCAAACCCCCCGGTCATCAGGGCATTCAGCTCGGAGAGCGTCATCGTCTTGATGTAGGGACGCACGACCAACGGGGCTTCGGTCTGTCCTACGAAGACGTTGGCGGCCATCGCCATCGCCTCCGCCCCCGAGACCTTCATGGTGGCGCTCATCAGTCGCGCGAGCATCCAGATGAAGACCTGCATGATCCCCAGGTGGTAGAGGATTGCCATGAAGGCCGCGAAGAAGATCAGCGCGAGCAAGCCCTTGGCCGCGAACGCGAAGACGATCGGGTACTCCGGGCCGAAGGCCGAAATGAGGGCTTCGTTCTGCGAGAGCGGGCCAAACACCAGCCGGGCGCCGGGGTCGGCCATGCCGATGAGCTTTCCCAGGAAGTTGGCGCAAGCCTGGAAGACGGCACGGCCGACTGCCGTGCCCAGAATTGCGCCGGCGAGGGCGAGCTGAAGCAGCAGGGAAAAGAACAGGACCCGCCAGGGGAAGTGCCTCTTGTGAGAGGACATGCTCCAGGCGACGACGCAGAAGAAGAGGATCCCGAGGAAGGCGCGTAAAACCGTCATACGAATGCGTACCCTACGGTGGCGTGCTCTCTCATGCACGCGAAGGCGCCGCGGGCGCGCGTCAAGAATGCACAGCCTTCTGGAACCGGCACCGATTTCACGCAGCGTTGCCCTGGAGCGCTGCTGGGCTCACCTGTACGCTCGGTCACGCCTCCTCAGGCTTGCCTCGGCCTTCCCACGTGAGAATCGCGAGCACCTGATCGCCGTCCTGGCCTTTGCAGCGGTGCTCTCCGAGGCCGCAGAAACCCCCGGGCCCGCGGCTCGACGGCGCGCCTTGAAGGAGCTGGCGGACGACCTGCAGAGCGCGCTCGCGTCGTCCCCCCGCTCTGCCCTGGGACACTGCCTTTCCGCAACCGTGCGTCTCAAGGAATTGCCCGCGCCGACACTCCTCGGCCCGCTGGAGGAGATCCGAACCAACGTGGAAAGAAAGAGCTTCGAGACCCGGCGGAGGTTACACGAGCATGCGCAGGCCATCGCACGACCGATCGGTCGTGCGCTCCTACGTGTTGTGGACCGTTCAAGTGAACGCAACGAAGTGCTGATGGACGCCCTCTGCACCGGTTTCCTGCTCGCACGCTGGACGACACATTTCCGCGCACACTGGAACCTCGGCCGGCTTCAATTGCCGGTCGAGGAGCTCGCGCGAAGCGGTATCGCACTGCAGGCCGTAGACTTCGCGAAGCCCGTACCGGCGCTGCGGCCGGTGGTCGCCGATCAGGTGCGCTGGATACGGGGCTACTTTCACAAGGGTTGGCCGCTCTGTGCGGAACTTGGGCCGTGGAGGGGGCGCCTCATGGCCTTTTTCTTGCGCTGGCATGCAGCTTCCCTCTCGGCACTGGAAGCACGGAACTTCGACGTCAGTCGGGGCGTGCCTCCTTCCGGTGTGTTTCGCTTTCTGGCCTGCACAGGGGCGAGTTTGCTAACAACACGACCGCCGGATCTTCTGGTGTAGACTCGGCGAGGCATGGACTCCTTCGTCGAACGCGCGCGAGATCTACCGATCCTGGGAACAGGAATCTCCACCGAGTTCGGCGCCCGGCACTCGGGCCTGGACCTGCTTGAATTCAGGCGCAGGTATCCGAACTTCGCCCAGTTCTTGGAAATCGGCGCCGATCTGGATCGGGGCATCGACGACGACGCGCGCGCATGGGCCGCCGCGGGAGGGTCGGTGACCTATCACTTCCTCGATCTCAACCTCGAAGAGTCCGAAGATCTCGATGCCCACTGGATTGAAGACACGGCGGCGGCAGCGCGGGAGGTGGGTGCCGCATGGTTGTGTGGCGACGCGGGTCTGTGGCACATTGGCCCGCGCGATCGTGGACACGGCATCCTGATGCCCCCGATTCTCTCGCAGGATAGTGCCCTGGAGATGGCGGCCAACGTGGCAGCGCTACGTGAGGCCAGCGGCTTTGAAGTGCTCCCCGAGAATCCGCCGGCGCACGTTTTCGTCGGGCCGCTGCACCTGCTCGATTACTTCGCAAGGGTGATCGATGGCGCCGATTCGGGAATGCTCCTGGATGTGGCGCATCTGGCGGTCTATCAGCGCGTCCAGGGGAACGCTCCACTGACGGGGCTCGATGGCTTTCCACTGGAACGCGTGCTTGAGATCCACGTCGCCGGCGGCACGCCTTTCGAATGGCAGGGGCGTCCCTTCGTGGATGACGACCATGGCACGCAGGTTCTGGAGGAGACCTGGACGATCCTGGAGCACGTGTTGCCCCTGACATCCAACCTGAAGGCGCTGGTCTTCGAGGGTGAGCGCAACGCGATCGAAGAGGTTGTGCCGATCTTCGAGCGGATCGATATTCTGAGGAAGAAGGCGGGGAGGTAGGGGAACTTAGGGATTATTGTTCCTCAAGTCTTCGCCGATCGAGATTTCGAGGGCGTTGCAGAGGCTTTGAACCCTGCCGTACACCAGTCCCTGGGCGAAGTAATGTACTCCTAACAGGGCCGGGTCATTCGGAACCGGAATGCCGAACTGGACCTGGTTGTCGACCAACGGGCGTGAGAGGGTGTAAATCCTCTGGGATAGGTCGATGAGGATCTCACCGAAGTCGGTCTTGAGGGCCCCGCCGGGCCAGGCACCCGAACTCAGGATCAGGATGCCGCCTTGACCGCCCATGAGCGACGCGTCGATGCGGCCGTGCCACATGGTGCCAATCATCGCCCGGTCTCCCGTCAAGCAAGATGGGTTCGTGCCGTCGCCCCCGAGGGTGCGCACTTCGCCAGGAGCCGGGCCCTGTGCCGAAACGGCTACCGAGCAGAGTATCGCCGCAGCTGCGGCCAAGATTGTTCTGGTTGTGGACATTGCTGGTACCTCCCGTAAGTGGAAGTGAATAATCTCTCGCTCAACAAAACTATCCCGCTGTAATCGGAGGGGCAGAGGAGAAACCCGGGGAGCAGATGATTTGGTCGACCATCGACGAATGCAGCGAACACTTTTCCTGATGCAAATGGACGGCGGGTTCGCGAGCCGTATTTTCGGCCACGATCCCCAAATGTGTTCCACCACGGGCTTGACCGACGAAGAACTTTCGTGGCTATGCGCTCAAGACCCGGCCGCATTGTCAGCCGATCCGGGCGGCAAACGACGCGCACAGATCGTCGGCAACATCGCGAGTGAGTTCCGGCTGAGCCTGTCGGCCGCGTCCCGATCCTCAAGAAATGCCGGCGGACCGGGTCCGGCGTGGCTCGACCATTTCCCGGGGTCCGCGGAATTTCGCGGAGCCGTCCTCGGCGGGGATCGGCTGCCGCTCGCATTCGCTCGCTTCGCTCTGCACGATGCCCGATCGAAGGGACACGCGGAGCTCGTCCCCGTGATCGAACTCGAATTCGCCCTGGCGCGGCTTCGCCGTGAAGCCGCCGGCGGCCGTCTGGGGGCGCTGGCATCCCACCACCTCCCCCACCCACCCGGGAATGACCGGGGCGCGGAGCTTTCGGTTTCAGATATGGAACGAAATCACGCAGCGGACACGCTGTGGCTTTCGCCCCAGGCCCGCATCGTCGATCTCCCCTCGGGCACACACGCATGGTGCGAGACGCTTCAAGCCCATCTGGAAAACGGCCTCCCCGCTCCGCGCCCATCCGGTTTCCACCCAGAGCTGCAAGAGGGGATTTTGCTCTTCGCCCACACCACCGGTGCTCGCCACCGGCCGGCTCTGGTTCGGACGGAACGGCTCGAACCGCCGGTGGACGAGCTTCTGAAACGTTCCCGGACCGGGCTGACGAGCGAAGCACGATCCGAATTCGCCCGCGCCCAAGGTGCGGAGCCGGAGGATCTCGAACGCTTCCTCGTCGACTTTCTCGATGAGGGTGTGCTCGTCCGGTAGTCCAAGTCGGCCGACAAAGCCCCTCTCCCCGCGGTGGCGTCTCGCAAATCGTGTAAAGTCCGCACTCCCCCGGCTACGAGGCGAAATCGCTAGATATATGCAGACCCTGATGCGCCCCGACTTTGAAACTCTTTCCCGGAATTTTCACCACTGGGAAAAGACCGCGGATCTTATCGATCAATGTATCGACCTGATGCTCAACCTGCGCCAGAGCGGTCACCCAGGGGGCTCGCGCTCGAAGGTCCCCATGATGGTTGCGGCGACGCTCGGCGCCGGGATGCGTTGGGACGTCCGCCACCCCGAGAAGGCATTTGGAGACCGATACGTCCTCGTGGCCGGTCACTGCTGTCCGGTCGTGTACGCCATGCTGGCCGTCTACAACGCAGCGCTCGCGCTGCGCTATGACCAGACCGGGGATAAGCGTTACCTGGTTCATAAGAGCGAGGAACGCACGGTCACCTGGAAAGACCTGCTCTGGCTGCGCCACAACGGTGGGCTTCCCGGCCACGCCGAAATGGAGGGCAAGACGCTCTTCTTCAAGTTCAATACCGGGCCGTCAGGCCACGGAATGCCGGCTGCCGTCGGCGAGGCGATGGCCCTCAAGCATGCCGGGGCGAAGGGCGTGAAGGTCTTTGCCGTCGAAGGCGAAGGCGGCCACACGGCCGGCGCCCATCATGAGTCCAAGAATTCCGCCTGGGGCCTCGGGCTGGACAACCTCACCGTGTTCATGGACTGGAACGACCACGGGATCGACTACTTTCCCAACTCGTCGGTCGTCCATGGCCATCCGAAGGATTGGTACGAATCCCACGGTTGGCGTGTAGCTGGCACGAACGATGGGCACGACTTCGCCCAACTCACCAAGGCCATGCTGGAAATCGTCCACGACGACAACCCAGACGGCCGGCCCGGGATGGTGTGGTTCAAGACCCGCAAGGGGCGTGGCTATCACAAGTTCGACTATCAGTCACATGGTGCTGCACACAAGCGCAACTCCGAACTCTTCTGGAGGTGCCGTGAGGATTTTCAAGAAAAATACGGCGTCACCTTTGACGATTTCGGGGACACGCACGATCTCGGTGAAAGTTTGGTTCGGGACCAGACGGAAAAGTGGTTAGGGACCCTCCATTCGGTGATGCGCAATGATCCCGATCTGGTCGCATACCTGGCGGACACCCTGATCGACCTGGGCGAATCGGTCCCCACGGAGATCGATGGCTTCAAGCTGAACAGTCCGGCAAACCTGGCCCAGGACCGTTCGTGGCTGACGCCCTCCAAGCTTCCGCCAGAACTCTTTGTCGAAGCGGGACAAGAGGCCCCCAACCGTAAGGGCTTTTCGTCCTTCGCCTCGTGGATCAACGCCGAGGCCTCCCGAAAGATGGGACGTCCTCTCGTACTGGCATGTTCGGCGGACCTGGCCGACTCAACCAACATTTCCGGCTTCGCCAAGGGGCACGGCAAATTCGAAGGCTTCGGTTGGTACGACCGCAACACCGCGCCACAGGGCAGTCTACTTCCTCAACAGATCACCGAGTTCACCAATTCGGGGCTCGTCGTCGGACTGGCCACGGTCAATCTGTCGAAGAATCCCGAGGAAGAGTTCTTGGGCTACTGGGGGGCATGCTCTACCTACGGGTCGTTCTCGTATCTCAAGTACGGCTTGATGCGTCTCTTCAGTCAGCTTGCCCAGGACTGCGAGTTGAGCGTGGGCAAGGTGATTTGGGTCGCCGGCCACTCCGGGCCTGAAACCGCCGAGGACAGCCGTACTCACTTTGGTATCTTCGCACCGGCGGTGACGCAACTCTTCCCCGAAGGCCAGGTGATCAACCTGCATCCATGGGAGCACAACGAAGTCGCGCCCGCGCTTGCAGCTGCGCTCATGAGCGATCGCCCGATCATCGCACTGCACCTTACGCGTCCGTCGGTGACCATTCCGGATCGTCGCGCACTTGGTGTTCCCTCCTATCTCGAAGCGGCCCGCGGCGCGTACGTCATCAAAGATCACGATCCTTCCCGCCCCAAAGAAGGAACGATTCTGATCCAGGGGACGAGCACGACCGATTCCATCTACACCCTGTTGCCGCGTTTCCTCGGAGGTAAAGGACCCAACGTCAAGCTGGTCCAAACCGTGTCCTGGGAACTCTTTCAAATGCAGGAAGAGGGTTATCGCACCTGGGTGCTGTCACGCGAGGATTGGCTCGATTCGACGGTGATTACCAACGGCTGCCGACGCGCGATGCACGATTGGTTGGCGCACAAGACCGCTGCCCATTACGCCATGAGCTCCGACTGGGACGATCGTTGGCGCACGGGGGGAAGTGTGGACGAGCTAAAGCTCGAAGCCCACATCGATCCCGAATCGATATGGGAAGGCATCACGCGCTTCGCCGCCGACCGCAAGACCCGCCTCAAGGCGCTGCATCACCCGGAAGCCTAGTTGCCAGGCCAGGAGCAGCTTTGTCGGCTAGGCCATTGAGAGCCCTCGAAGGATCGTTATCTTGTTCCTGATGAAGTGCGCCCTTACATCATTGTTCTCCCTCCTGGCTCTTGGTGCGTGCAAAACGGTTCCCGACTTCACAGCCCATCTACCGGAGAATTCGCCGGTGCTGATCCGCCTGGAGCCGGGCGAGCCTATCCCGAATTTCTCTCGTCAATGGGAGGACCGCGAGGAATTACTCGTGGCTTTGAATCAATCGTTGGTTTGGTTGCGACGGAACTACGCCAAGCAGTTCTTCCCGCAGGCCGGCATCACACACGAAAGTGCACTCGAGTCTCTCGAACGCTTCGGCCAGATTCTCCGCACAACATATGGCCCGGAGGATTTTCAGAAGGCCGTTGAAGACGAGTTCCAGCTCTACAAGAGCGCGGGGTGGGATGGTCGTGGCGGAGGTGTGCTCTTTACCGGGTACTGCACGCCAATCCTCAAGGGAAGCCGCCAGCAAAGCGAAACGTACCGGTTTCCGCTCTACTCGCTGCCGCCCGATCTCGTGAAGGGACCTGGCGGCTCCATCGTTGGCTGGCAAACAAACTTTGGACTTCAGCCGCAATACCCCTCCCGTACCGCCATCGAAGCCAGCGGAATGCTCAAGGGCCTCGAACTCATCTGGCTCGCGGATCCGATCGACTCCTACATCGCCCATGTCAACGGCTCCGCTTACGTCGAGCTGAAAGACGGATCGATGCTCCGATTCGGTTATGCCGGAAAGAACGGCCGCGCCTATACCTCGCTTGCAAAAGAACTCGTGGCCGGGGGTAGGATCGAGGCAGCCAGCCTGAAGGCGATCCGCAACTGGGCTGGCGAGGCCTCCGACGAGGAGGTTTGCGACTACCTCAACCGCAACGCCTCCTACGTCTTCTTCACTCCGATCGAGGGAACGCCCCACGGCAGCCTGGATGTTCCGGTTACGCCGGGAAGGACCGTGGCCACCGACAAGTCATTGTTCCCGCGCGGTGCGCTGGTCTTCGTCGAAGGTCCGAGCGAAGAACGCGCGTTGAACCGGCTCCTGTTCGATCAGGACACCGGAGGCGCAATTCGGACGGCAGGGCGTGCCGATATTTATACCGGCATCGGTCCGGACGCCGAAAAAACCGCGGGTGAGATGAAGGTGGTCGGGCAGATGTACTATCTGTTCTTGAAGTAGCCCTCAACCCTTCTCCCGCGCTGGGCGCTTCAAGAGCAAGCGTTCCAGTGATCGCCGGCGACGAGCATCGGTCTCTAACTCCAACGCGCGGCACGCTGCTTCGGAGCTCATCTCGGTATCCCCCAGGCGCCGGGAATAGAGTGCCAAATTCGTCCAGGCTGCGATGTGTTCCGGATCGATTTCGAGAGCGCGCAGATAGGCGGCGATGGCTTGTGCCGGCTCGTCCGCCGCCTCCAGCAAGAGAGCGCGCACGAACCAAGCCTGACACGAGTTCGTTTCCAGCTCGAGTGCGCGGTCGATCAGGTGAAGGGCCTGTTCGAAAGCTTCGGCTTCCGGAACGTCATTGCCTCCCTCGGTAGCGAGGGTGGCTGCTTCAACATACAGTTCGACCGTCGGGTTCACTTGGTGTTCGATGGACCGGGAGTAATGGACGGCTGCCTTGCCGCGACGTGCCAGTGCGCGATAGGTACGCGCCAAAGTCAGGTGATACTCGAACGAATCCAGCCCCAGTTCGCCGGCGCGCTCGAGCACTGCCAGCGCCTGGAGGTTGAGATCCAGTTCGCACTGCATACGTCCCAACGCGCCCCAGGTCTCGGCCCGATTGGGCTGTATCCAGATAGCTCGCTGAAAGTCGCCGGCTGCAGCACGTTGGTAGCCCAGGGCAGCGTAGAGAGCTCCGCGAACCTCTAAGACGCAGGCCGAGTCGGGGTTCTTTTCTTGCAACCGACCCAGGGTCTCGATCGCATCCTCTAAGAGGCCTGCTTCCTCGAGGACGCAAGCCTCTTTGAACCGGCGGTGCAACTTCCGCTCGATCGGAACCCGCAGCCAGCCCCCCCATCGGTGCTGCTCGAGAGTTTCGAATCCGGCAACGTCCTCGACGGTGTCAGCAACTCCGAAGTTCGAAAGAAGCCGTGTTCGATTCGGACCGTCGGAAGACAGGCAACCGGACAGCAGAACCGAGGACAGAAGATAGACTCTGAGATACTCTAGCTGGAATCCGCCCGCCACCTTTTCCCCTTACTTCCCATCATCACTGAGTTCCGATCGGCCGGTGGAATTGCGAATCTGTGGCGGAACTCTAGAATCACCATCCCCCCGCGAAGAACCTTCCCGGTTCGGGGGTATAAGCGGCATCCCGGTCGACCCTCAAACAGACTTCATGGCCTGAAAAGACCCAATGACGCAACCGTCCACAACGAGTGAAATCGAGGGCAGGATCGCCAAACTACGCGAAAAGACCCTGGCCCTACGCAGGGCGCTCGAAGCATCCTTCGTGGGCCACCGTGAGGCGGTCGACCTTCTGCTCTTCACGCTGTTGGCGGGGGGGCATCCGCTTCTCGAGGGTGCTCCCGGGCTTGGCAAGACGACGCTGGTCAAGGGACTCGGGCTCGCCCTGGATCTGGGTTTTCAACGGATTCAATTCACACCTGATTTGATGCCCGCGGACATCCTGGGCACACGGATTCTCGAAGAGTCCGCCTCCGGCGGCCACAGCTTCCGCTTCGAGCCCGGACCGATCTTTTCCCATCTCGTACTTGCGGACGAGGTGAACCGCGCCACGCCGCGTACGCAATCGGCGCTGCTTGAGGCCATGCAAGAGCGTCAGGTCACAATCTTCGGTGAGTCGCGACCGCTGCCTTCGCCGTTCTGTGTCGTCGCGACCCAGAATCCGATCGAGATGGAAGGCACCTATCCGCTTCCCGAGGCGCAACTGGATCGATTCCTTTGCAAGATCGAGATCCCGGCCCCCACGAGGAAGGAACTGATCGAAATCCTGAACCGCACCACCGGTGTAGAAAGCAAACCGCCCACGGGAGTCCTCGGCAAACAAGACGTCGAGGAGATGCGCGCTTTGGTGCGCGAAGTTCCGGTTTCATCCGATCGCGTGGAAGAGGTCGCTCGTCTCGTCCGAGCAACAGACCCGAACGATCCCAGCGCGCCGCCGGACGTTCGAGGCCTACTTCGATTCGGTGCAAGCCCGCGCGGCGGGCAGGCCGTGCTCATGCTGGCCAAAGCGCGGGCACTTCTACAGGGAAGGATGTGGGTCAGCGAAGAGGATGTGTCCGCCGTCGCAGCACCGGCCCTTCGGCATCGGTTGATCTTCAGCTACGAGGGTGAAGCCAGCGACATCTCCGCCGACGACCTGATCGCCCAGGCACTCCAAGCAGCTATTGACTAGACTCCCAGGCTTCCAAGAGCCCTGGCAAGTGAATTTCAGAGCGGCGGAGCCGACCGGCGACGGACGTGTCTCTGAACCCCCTGGGGCTCCCCAAACGGGAAGAAAGCCGCTCGGGGCCATCCCCCCCCGGTAAGATGGCCGGATGTCCTTCCGTATCGCCCTATTGCAAACCAATCCCCGCCTGGGGGACTTGCAGACCAACCTCGAAGACCATCTCGTACGCATCGATCGGGCGGTGGATGGCGGCGCCGAGCTGGTGTGTTTCCCCGAGCTGTCGCTGACCGGCTATTTCTTGAAAGACCAGGTCGACGAACTCGCCCAGACGCTCGATGCCCCGCTGTTCGAGCCTCTCCTTGAACGCTCACACAGTACATCGATCGTCGTGGGCTTTGTCGAACGCTCGCCCTCCAACCGGCTGTACAACTCGTTGGCCTTCATTGAACGCGGTGAGATCCTCGGGGTTCACCGCAAAGTTCATCTCGTTTCCTACGGCATGTTCGATGAGACCCGAGACTTTGGCGCGGGAGAGCGTTTTCGCATCATCGAAAGTCGTCTGGGCCGTTTTGGACCCCTGATCTGCGAGGATCTCTGGCACACGCCCAGCGCATACTTGCACTTCTTGAACGATGCGGACTACTTGCTGGTAACAAGCGCCTCACCTGCCCGTGGCGTACAGGCTCCCGGCCCGGGGCTCGCTTCTCAACACACGTGGGACACGCTCTTGGAAGCCACGGCGATTCTGTATCGCACGTGGGTGTTCTATGTCGGTCGCGTGGGTTGGGAAGACGGGATCGGTTTCGGCGGCTCCAGTGCTATTTACGACCCCTACGGGGTGAAGCAAGCCCAGTGCGAGGGTTTCGAGCCCGCCACCCTGGAAACCGCCATCGATCCATCGGTCCTCCGTCGCGCGCGCGTGGAAACGCCATTGCGCAGGGACGAGAAGCCTTGGATTCTGGCGGGCGAGCTAGAACGCTCGTTGCGCAGCATTCGAGATGACAGCTCCACACCCAAAAAGGTGAGGTGAGCGAACTCGACATACAACCCGAGCTGGTTACCGAACTGCTCGTTTCTTTCCTACGGGAAGAAGTCTCATCCGCCGGACTCGAGCGGGCGGTGGTGGGGCTTTCCGGCGGAATTGACTCGGCGGTTTCCGCAGCCCTTTGCGTACGCGCTTTCGGCCCGGAAAACGTTCTCTTGTGCCTGCTTCCCTACAGGCTCTCAAATCCAAAGAGCGAAAGCGATGCACGGCTCGTTTCCGGACAACTCGGCTCGGAAACAAGACGCATCGATATCTCTCGGATGGCGGATGGCTACCTGGGTCAACAGAAGGTCCGCGATCCCTTGCGGGCGGGCAACGTACTTGCCCGTTGTCGCATGATCGTGCTGTATGACTTGTCGGTCGAATGGCGCGGGCTGGTCGTCGGCACCAGCAACAAGACCGAGATTCTCCTGGGCTACTCCACGCAATGGGGTGATTCCGCACACGCGGTCAACCCGCTGGGGGATCTGTACAAACATCAAGTCTACCAGCTGGCACACCATCTCGAATTGCCGCTCGAGGTCATCCAAAAGGCACCATCCGCGGACCTGTTTGAAGGTCAAACGGACGAGGACGAGCTGGGGTTCAGCTATGAGGACGCCGATCGCGTCCTGGTGCGCATGATCGAAGGTCGGCGGCGGGAGGACGAACTGGTTCTGGATGGATTTGACCGCAACTTGGTCCAGCAAATCGCCAAACGCGTCGTTGGTAACCAGTTCAAACGTCTACCGCCGGTGATCGCAAAACTGCACCGTCGCTCGATTCAACATGACTTTCGCTATCTGCGGGACTGGCGCAAGTAGCCGTAGATCTCTCAGAGATCGAGCAGCTGGCGGCACAGGTTGTCGATGTTGCAGGAGCGAATGTCCTTCGATTCGATCGGGCCCAATTGGGCGAATTTTGCCAGTTCCTCCGGAGAGCTCATTTCGACCTTGGATCCATCCTTGGGTGCCTTACCGGGCTGAGGCTCGAAAGATGTTTCTCCAGGCTTAGAAGGCAAGTTCTTCGGCAGCCGCTCGGAGCGCTCCAGGGCTTTCCTTGCTCGCATACAGACCTGCAGGGTGTCCCTCAGGTTCTTGTGAATGCGCTGCAGTCGCTCGACGTCCGCTTTTGGCCCTGACAGGGAACGATTGACCTTGACACAGGCGGCCTCCAACACGGCGATCAGCGTGTTGAGTTTGCGCATCAAGCGCCGGCGGTATTCCGGCGAGTCGAGATGGGAATCGGAGAAGGGTTTGTCCTCGTATTCGGAACTCATGGGGCAGACCTGGCAAGGCTTCGGCGTACAGCTGAAACCTATCCCGCCCATCTCAAGAGAGCCGACCAAAGACGAAGTCCCTCCGACTCGGGAATACTTTTCGACTTACTTCGTTACGCAGTCCGGAAGCATCACGATCAATGGAAACTCCGGAAACTCATCGATGCGCCCTGTCGCGTAGCCAATGATGAGATCCTCCTCATACTCAAGGGCCGGCCGTACGCCGGCTCGGACCCCTTGACAGCCTTCCGAACGAATCGACGCGCCCTCGGGCAACGAAGGGCGCAGGACCGCGTCGCAAGCCCCCGCGATGAAATTGCCGACTTCCAGCAACGCCCCCTTCATGGAGGTGTCGAGCGTGACACGACTGCGGCATTCCACGACCTCTTCATCCGACATCGTCATCAGATAGCCCGCGACGGAGACCGCTTCAGCCAGGGGTAGGAGAAAGCAACCCTGCTGGTTGACTCCGTCGATGCGGACCCCGAGCCTAAAGGAGATGTGGACGCTTCCCTCACCCGCCGCACGATAATCCAAACGCTCCGCTCGACACTCCGACACGTCGACCGTGCGATTGATGATCATTCCTAGATCGGCGGCGATCCGATCGAAGGTGCTTTGGATGAGTTCCTGGTCTTCCGAAGTTAAGTGTTGCGTTGCACTCATGGGGTCCCGTTCGATTTCCGCGTCTCGGCCAGCCCTATTTTTCGATCTCGCAAAGCAATGATCTTGTGGAAAAGATCACAAACCTGGTGCTCGGGAGCCCTCTTGTTCGAGCCCTCTTCCTGAAACTGCGTCTCGATTGCGAAAAGACTTCCCGGAATGGCCTTTTCCACTCCAGAACCCGGGCAATCCAGCCGAACCTGTTGGGTAGGGGGTGCTTTCATTCCTCTCTGGGAATTGGGACGGTGTCCTGCACGAGGAAAGGAATCTAGTGATGTTCGAAGATCCTGAACGCCGGTTGTTCACGCGGGTCGCGGCACGATTGGAGGCCGATCTGGAGACCCAGGACGGGCTTGAGCTGAGGGGGGTCCTGACCAACCTCAGTGTCCGCGGCTTCTTCCTGCAGACGCAGGAGTTCGCCCCGCTCGGCTCGGAGTGCCGCATCCAGCTGTATCCCCTGGGGCGAAGCCGAGGGGCCCTGGTCGCTTCGGGCCGCATCGTCCGCGAGGGGCAAGAGGGTCTCGGCATCGAGTTCGAGAACCTACCGCACGAGACCTTTGAGAGCGTCCGGACCCTCATCCTGGGCTCGGCGGAAGAGCCGGAGCTGGTGGAGAACGAGCTCCTGAATCGCCTGAGCATGCCGCCCGGGCAATATTGAAAGAGTAAGGGCACGGGAGAAGACTCGGGGGCATCCCGCCACGCGCCCCTTTCGGGTAGCCCCACGCCCGGGCCGCCCTCGCCCGGAAGAGCTTCCACGAGAAGGATTTCCTCGGTCGAGGGGCCCTCGCTCGCTGCTACGCACTCTGGCCATCTTCACAGGAACTGCTTGTGCGCGTAGTGTTTATAGCTGTGGTATTAGAATTTGCCTCTTCCTAAGGCCGGAAGGGGATTTGCCCTCTTGGGGAAGGGAATTTGTTGATGTTAGAGGGGCCTGAACGCCGGTTGTTCACGCGAGTAGCGACACGATTGGAGATCGATCTGGAGACCCAGGACGGGCTTGAGCTGAGGGGAGTCCTGACCAACCTCAGTGCCCGCGGCTTCTTCCTGCGGACGCAGGAGTTCGCCTTTCCCGGCTCGGAGTGCCTAATCCAGCTGTATCCCCTGGGGCGAAGCCGAAGGGCCCTGGTCGCTTCGGGCCGCATCGTCCGCGAGGGGCAAGGGGGTCTCGGTATCGAGTTCGAGAACCTACCGCACGAGACCTTTGAGCTGGTCCGGACCCTCATCCCGGGCTCGGCGGAAGATCCGGAGCTGGTGGAGAACGAGCTCCTGAATCGTCTGAGCATGCCTCCCGGGCAATATTGAAGGAGTAAGGGCACGGGAGAAGACTCGGGGGCATCCCGGCACGCGCCGCTTTCGGGTGGCTCCACATCCGGGCTCCCCTCGCCCGCCAGGGGCGAGCCTCGAACCCGCGGGACTCGCCCGTCTTTTTTCAGGCGCAGACTCGAATCAAGCCGCGGCGCCGTGCGCCGCGAGAATCAAGGCAACGCCGATTCGACGAGATCCAGGAGAAGATCCGCGGTGGTCTTGCCGACCGCCATGACCTCACGGCCACGTAGCGTGCCCTCCACGGCGGCCGTTCGGCCGGCCTCGAAGACCATGACTCGATCCGGTCGGTGCGTCTGCGGCGTGAACGGCGTATCGATGTCCACACCACCCGGATCCACGAGGTCGGGAAGGTCGACCGCAAAGAAGATCGATTCGACCCCGTCGGTGTACTTCAGCCGCAACCAACGGTCCTCGCCGATCGTGTCCCGGGTCGCTCGACGCAATTCGTACCCCGGCGGCAGCCAGCGGGGCTGGAAGATGCGGGCATCATTCAGCTGGGGCTCGAGGTCCTGGGTCCAGTCAAGCTCCAGTGTCTCGTCGATGTCGGGCTCGTGCCAATAGACCGCGTCGAGAACCTCCTGCGAGGGTGAATCGTTGTACGTCAGGTACCGGATCTCGCTCAGAAGCTCGCCCGCGGAGTTCAACTCACGATAGGCCAGAACGAACCCCTTGCCATCGATCCAAACCTGATAGCCAGGCGCATTCTGTACCCCGGGGCGCTCGGCGAGGAACCTGTCGCAGAGCCGCCCGGCGACCCTTTCGTTGTCTCCGAGCAACTGCAGGGTCCAGTTCTCCTGGAACAACCCTAGATCTCGGATCGCGAAGTCACGGTGGCGGAAGACGAATCCCTGCTGCGAGATTTGCTGTAGCTGGAATGTCTCGAAATCCGTGTTGAGCGGGGTCAGCGCTTCGACGGGCTCCACCGCAAAGCGCCCGTGACCATCGGTAGCGACTCGCTCGATGAAAGAGGTGCGGACCCCATTCGAATCGTAGAAGGTGACCCGCCGCTGCCCGGTGTGCGCCCGCTCGAGCAGGAACTCGGGCTGGGCGAGCTCTTGGAGCTCGCTCGGTGAGACACGCACGAAAGGGCTGTCGCCGGCGACGAAACTCTCACTCGAACCGCTCGTATCGGACTCGAATGAGACGTTCGTATCGCAACCCGACCCCAGGATCAGGCTGATGCAAACACCCGGGATAAGGAAATTGCGCATCAGCGAATCTCCTCTTGCAGAGTGCGATCCACACGGGAACTACGGGGGGAAGACCCCGCCAGGGCGCCGAAGTTTGCCTGAATCCACGGGCTGAAGGCCTGGATTGTCTTCGGACGGACCACCTCGAAGGGGCGGACAGCATCGTGATTTCCGGAAGGCGTGTAGCCTCCGGCCGTGAACCACACGAGCAGGCTTGCAGCCGCCAAAGCCCCGAAAACCGGGATCCACCGGCGTACCAGGGCGCTCCGCTGCAAGCTGTGCTCGAGCGCCAGCTCGAGCTGATCCGGCGCCCGCATCTTCTCCAGATCGGTGAAGCGGTTCGTCCGATGCAAAGCCGGCTCTTCCAGCTCCTCCGCAACCAGGCGATCGAGCACCGAAGGTGCCGGATAGCCGGTCAGGGCTTGAAGAGCCAACACGCTCGAAGAAGCGAGGCCACATTCCGTGGGAAGCCGTTCGTCGAGCTCAGGGGGCGCGGAGAGCCTGGGGAGCGATGCAAGAATCCGGGCGCGAACCCACTCGCGGCACTCGCCACACCGGGTCAAGTGGGTCCTGACTGCGAGCCGGTCCTGGTCGGAAAGACCCTCGCCGGAGGAGAATCCCTTCCACGCCATCGAAGACCCTTGGATTTGTCGGCAGATTTCGTTCACGGCTAACCCAGGTAGTGTTTGTCCAGGACGGGGGCGAGTTCGCGATCGAGCGCATCGTGCGCTCGCGCCAGACGGGACTTCACGGTGCCCAAGGAGACCTTGAGGGTCTCAGAAACCTCCTCGTAGGAGAGACTCTCCAGGTAGCGAAGCACGACGATCGTGCGCAGTTTGGGGGACAGGCGATCGATCGCCCGCTGGACCTCGATTTCGAATTCACGCCGAGATGCGGTCTGGGAGGGCATTTCGACGTTGCTGTCCTGGATTTCGTAGCGGGAAGCCTCGGAACTGGCCTCCTGAACCACATCGAGCGACGCGAACCGCCGCGTGCGGGAGCGGCGGCGGAGATCGATGCTGGCATTCACGGCGATCCGGTAGACCCAAGACGAGAACCGCGACTGGAACCGGAACTCCGAGACCCGCCGAAAAATGATCCCGAAGGTCTCCTGGGAGGCATCGAGCGCGTCGGTCGGATTGCCGCTGATTCGGTAGCACACGTTGTAAACACGATCCTTGAAGCGGTCATACAACTGACGGAACTCCCCCTCCAGAGAGGGGGTTGTGGATTGCTGGCATGCGACTACCAGCTCGGCGTCGGGATCCGAGCTCATCAAGGGGCGGTCCTCAGAGAGGTAAGACGGGAACCGGAGCCTCCTGGTTCCCGCAACCTCATGCATTAAAATATCAAGAATCGGCGTTCCTGAACCCGAGGCCCTCGTTTTTGGAGAATTTCTGCCCCCCGGCCGCGGGGCGCGCGTGGAAATCTATTCTCCGCCGAAGACGCGGTGAGGGTTGGTGACCTCGAGAGGCTGTCCGATCGTCGCCGAGCAGCTGGATCCCGCGCAATAACTGTCCATCGGTTCGCAACCGGCGGAATCGACCTCGTACAGATCACTGGCCCCGTTCGTACCGACCAGGGAAACGGATTGAACGCAAACTTCGCCGCTGGAAAGCTCGGCGGGTATTTCGTCGTCTCCAGCGAGGGGCTCGTAGAACACCCCACCGCCGACGTCGCCGCCGCCGCCGCTTCCGTCACTCGCTTGTCCGCCACCGCCACCGTCACCGTCTCCGTCTCCGTCGGAGGTCGTGCCCGCAGGGTTCACACTCATGATCGTATTCGCCACGCTGACCAGCGTCATCGCGGCCACCTTCCTGGGTGTGTCCGGATTGTACGGATCCCCTGTAGCTGCGCCGGCGAAGAAGCCCACCTGACCGACGTGGTGGACCATCCATTCCGGAAGAGCGAGTTCGATGACGGCCAGGTATCCGGCGCCATTGGCTGCGGGGTAGACGAACTTTCGGCTGCTGGCTGCAACGGCCTCACCGGGAACAAAAAAGGTCTCGCCATTGACGACGGCGCCGAAGTAGAAGCCCAGGTCGAGCAAGTCGCCCATCGGCACAAAAACGGCCGAATCCAGCGATACGGTGCCATTTTGGACACTTGCGTACATCCCGAGGTTGACCTCCGGACTCGTCGGAACGAGCGACTGAACGAACGGGTCGGAACCACGGGCGATCTCCTCGAGATCGGAGAACCCATCGGAGTCGGAATCGAACGCATCGGGATCGGTCCCGAAAACCGACTCCTGGAAGTCGGTGAGGCCGTCCCCATCGGTGTCGACCCTCTGTGAGTCCGAAGCGGACAGAACCGCAACCTTCGAGATGGGTAGAGCGAGGTAGGCGACTGCTCCAAGCACCGCGAGGGGGATTCCGGCTGCGAGCCAGGCATGGGACCGCACCGGAACAAGAGCGGTGCGGGTGGATGCGGGAGGACTTGTCATGGGGGCCCTTTACGGTCGCTGATCAGGCGATTCCGATTGGTGAGAGAGCCGGGGTCGACCATCGTACGCCCAGTCTTCGGAAACGGTCAAGGTAGGTCCTTCCGAAAGGGGCGCCGAGATCTAAAAAAACGCATTGAGAGGTTCGTGAAGCCGATCCAATCGTGACAACGAACGCCGACGTTCGGATTTCTTTGGACAGGGAGCGGCCGAAAAGCACACTACGCGGCCCTCCAGGGACGAACCAGTCCCCCGGAATCGTTCGGGCGCCCGTAGCTCAGCTGGATAGAGCGTCTGCCTCCGGAGCAGAAGGCCACAGGTTCGAATCCTGTCGGGCGCACCATCCTCCGGGCCCCGCCCGGGCCTACGCGAAAGGAAAGAGCTTCTGCCGGGAGTCTTGCCGCTCGGCTCCGATCTGCTCCATCACCTTCGGCGTGATGTCGCCGGTCGGATACTCGGCCGTAAAGCAGGCGTTGCAGAAGTTTTCGACGCCGGGGTTGCCTACCTGGGCCGCCTTGTTCATCGCGCCGCGATCGAGATACATCACATGATCGGCCCCGAGCAGCTCGGCGATCTCGTCGGTTTCGTAGCCCGTGGCGATGAACTCGGTCTTGGTCGCCATGTCGATCCCGTACGGGCAGGGAGAGACCAACGGCGGGCTGGTGATCGCCAAGTAGACTTTCTTGGCCCCGGCCTCCCTCGCCATGCGAACGATTCGCCTGGCGGTGTTGCCTCGGACGATCGAGTCGTCCACGAGGAGCACCTGCTTGTCGCGAAACTCCAAGGGAATGGCATTGAGTTTGCGGCGCACGGAAGACTGCCGCTTGCCCTGGCTGGGCATGATGAAGGTGCGTCCGATGTAGCGGTTCTTGACCAGTCCTTCCCGATATGGGATCTCGAGGGCGGACGCCATCGACATCGCCGCATCACGCGAGGAATCAGGGACCGGCATGACGACGTCCGGAGCCGGGGCACCGCTGTCTTTCCATTGCTGGGCCAGCGCCTCACCGAAACGTCCTCGCGTCTTGTAGACGGAGATCGAATCGAGCATGGAGTCGGGGCGCGCGAAATACACGAGCTCGAAGATCCACGGGTGATGAGGTTTTCTTGAGAGTGTGCGGCGATGCACGCGGCGTTCGTTGTCCACAAACAGCGCCTCCCCCGCCGCGAGGTCGGAGGCCTCTTTGTAGCCGGCGACGTCCAAGACGACGCTCTCCGAAGCGACGGCGAACCACTTGCCGTCCGTCGTGTGCTTGACGCCGAAAACGATGGGCTTGATACCGAAGGGATCGCGGAAGGCGACCAGCCCGACATCCGGCAGCACCGCGCAAACCGAGTAGGCTCCCCGGACATCGTCGTAAACCGTCTTGACAGCCGCAAACACGTCTTCGACGCTAACGGGTTTGCCGGGTTTGGCTCGTTCGGAAAGCGCCCGCACGAACACATAAAGAAGCACCTCGAGATCGCACGACGAGTTCAGCCGCGCCCCGCAGTTGGTCAGGTGCGAACGCCGCAGCTCCGAAAAGTTCGTGACGTTGCCGTTGTGCGCCATCGCCACACCGACCGGAAAGGTCACGTGGAAAGGCTGCGCATCCTCGACGCTGCCGACGCCGACGGTCGGATAGCGCACGTGGCCCACGCCGAGGTTGCCGGTGAGCCGCTCCATGTCCGTTGCACCGAACACGTCACGCACCATGCCTCCACCCTTCTTGGAGTGGAACGTGTCGGTGAAGGTCGTTATGCCGGCAGCGTCCTGGCCGCGATGCTGGATCGCGAGGAGACCCTCATAGATTTCCGCCGCTACATCCACCCCCTCGGGACCGTAAACACCAATAAATCCGCACATTTGAGGGTGATGCGCCTCGAGGCGAGGGGGTCCTTGTGTGTTCGTACGCCTGCGAGCAGCCGCGAAACGACGCTCCGGAACGGATCCGGGCGAACAGGGCGGTCGGTAAACGAACGAGCCAGGGTACGACGCACCCCACGGATCGACAAGTGTGCTTCGGTTTCCTTGAACGACGATTGGGCCCTACGATTGGGGGTCCGCGGGGACACCTGCGGGCTCCATGGCCGTCTCGATGAAAAGGTTGCAGCGCGTGGACCGGCTCCTTGGCCGGCCGGTGTTCTGGACCCTGCGTCCGTTCGCGGGACGCAGGCGAGCCTCGGACGCTCCCCCGCGCCGGGTGCTCCTGATCAAGTTCTGGGGGATCGGGAGCATACAACTCCTGACGCCGGCCGTGCGCTCCCTCCGCACGCGCTATCCCGGGGCGCAGCTCGAACTCCTCACCCTGGTCGCAAACCGGTCCTTCGCCGAGGGGCTACGGATCTTCGATCGAGTGCACACGCTGGATGTCCATGCCGGCTGGTGGAGCATCGCTAATCGCATCGGAAAGCTCATCGGGCGGCTTCGGAGAGCGCGATTCGACGCGGTCTTTGACTTTGAGTTTTTCACGCACTTCTCCGCCGTGCTGTCGCTTCTGACCGGAACGCCAAGGAGCGCGGGCTTCTCCTCCCAGCACATGCTGCGGGGAGGGCTGCACACCGAATGGACCCCCTTCCGTCGCACCTGGCACGTGGCACGGAATTTCCGAGCCCTCGCGGGAGGAGAGAACGGCTCCACCGTCGAGGCGAGGGATCTCATCCCGTTCAAGGTGTCCGACCGCGACCGGGCCGAGGTCGCAGCACTGCTCCTGGAGGGGAGTCTCCGCCCGGGGCCCATCGTGGTGCTCAACCCGAACGCCGGCCACCTGTCGCTGGAGCGACGCTGGCCGCCCGAGCGTTTCGCCGAGCTGGCGCGGCGGCTGATTCTCGGGTCGAGGGTCGGGGTCTGTTTGATCGGGTCGGAGGGCGAGACGGGTCGGGCCCTGGAAGTCACCGTGCGCGCGGGCAAGCTGCCTCCGGGAATGCTCGTAGATTTTTCGGGGCGGCTCTCGGTGGGCGGCCTGTGCGCTCTCTTTGAATGCGCACAGGCGGTCGTCACCAACGACTCCGGGCCGATGCACCTGGCAGCGGCCCTCGGAGCAACGACCTTCGGCCTTTTCGGACCGGAAACCCCTCAGATGTATCGGCCGCTGGGCCTGCGGGCCCACGCGCTGTGGAAGCCGCCGGCCTGTAGCCCGTGCCTGAACGTGCACGACAACAAACTCGGCGGGTGTTTCAGGGGTCGTCCCGAGTGCATGACCAACCTGTCGGTCGATGCGGTTTACACCACAGTGCGCGAAGCAATCGCCACGCCCTCCGCGTCGCCTTCGCCCCATACGACGCAGTCCTGATGCGGGTCCTACTTCTCAACCCACCGGGTCGTCGGATCTACATCCGAGATTACCTGTGCTCGAAGACCACCAAGTCCAACTACCTCTTTCATCCGGTCGATCTGGTTGTGCTCTCCGGACTTCTGGCGGAAGAGCACGAGGTCTCCGTACTCGATTGCATGGCGGAGCGACTTCCACCGGCTGAAGCGCTCGTGCGAATTCAGACCGCGGCCCCCGAGGTCTGCGTGATGCTGGTAGGCGCGGTGTCTTGGGAGGAGGACCGTGTTTTCGGCGAAGCGCTTTCCGGCACGGGGATCCGCATCCTTGCGATCGGCGACATCCTGCACGAGGCGAGCGAGTTGCGGTTGCGCAAAGAACCCTGGATCGAAGCCGCCGTGCATGTGTTTGCAAACGGAGACGTCCCCGCCTATCTGCGCGGTGAACTCGAAGAGATCGAGGACATGACGGTACGTGACCCTGACGCCGGCCGGACGCCGCGGCGTACCCAGCGCGTCACGCCCAGGCAACGCCGAGGTTCCTTCCGGATCCCACGACCGCGCCACGAACTGTTTCCCGAACGCGGCTACCGTTTTTCTTTCGCACGCGAAAAACGTTTTGCAACGGTGCTGACCGACTACGGATGCCCCTATCCGTGCACGTTCTGCGTGATCGGTACGCTCGGTTTTCAAACCCGTCCGACCACGGATGTTCTCGATGAGATCGACTTCCTACGCACGAAGGGAAAACGCGAGATCTTTTTTGTCGACCAGACCTTCGGTGTGAAACGCAAACGGGCGCTTGAATTGTGCCGCGCTTTCGAGGAGCGGGGAGACCTGTCCTGGACCGCTTTCACCAGACCCGACACCCTGGACAGCGAACTCGCCGATGCGATGCGCCGCGGCGGCTGTCACACCGTGATCCTCGGCGCTGAAAGTGCCGACGAAGCGGTTCTGAAGGGGACGCGCAAGGGCTACGACACCGCCGCCGTACGGCGTGGCTTTCAAACGGCAAAGTACGCGGGCTTGAGGACCGTGGGCACCTTCATTCTCGGACTCCCCGAGGAAACCGATGCTTCGCTCGAACGGACGCTTCAATTTGCGCTCGAACTCGAACTGGACTTCCTCAGCCTCAACGTCGCCGTTCCGCGTTCCGGCACGGCTTTTCGCAGCCGCGCCCTCGAACTCGGTTTATGCACCCTGGAAGACCTGGTCATGGACCAGGGAGGAGCGGGGGGGCTCCTGCCCTCGAAGACTTTGAATGCGGCCGAGGTGATCCGACTCAAACGTCGTTTCAACCGGCGTTTCTATCTACGACCCGGCTATCTGTGGAAGCGTCTGCGGGCGGTGCGAACCCCGTGGGAACTCTTTGCCCAGGCGCGGGAGGGCGCGGCGCTGCTCCGCCGCAATCTGTAACTGCGCGAAGGGCTGGAGTCATCGGGCCCGGTGTTCGTCGATCCAGGCGGCGACGGCCTCGGCGGCGGCTGCTGGATCGCTTGCATCGAACGATGCGGAATAAGCGTATCGATGCTCGCTGTGCTGGTACAGGGGGTCGTAGTAGCGCTCGAGGAGGATCCGGACGAGCTCTTCTTCACGCCCGCTGTGCAGCAACTCGACCAGCACGCCCTGCCACTTGCGCACCCCCAGCCGCCGCTCGATGAAGGGTAGTCGCTGGGCGAGCTCGCTTCTGTTCTCGTCTTGCTCGAGATAGTCCTCGACGAGCACCCCGATCCTGCGCTCGAGTGGCGCGCACAGCTCGAGATCCACGGCAGCGCACATCGAGCGCCAGATCGGCTCCGGGAGGATGATGTCGCCGACCTTGCGGCTTTCGCCTTCGTAGACGATCGGCCCGGGGAATCCCGCGTGTAGGCGCTGCATCAGGCGCGATTCGAAGCGGCGTTGGGAGACCGGCTCCAATCCGACTCCACCGAGGATAGAACTGCGATGTGCCGCCAATCCCTCGAGATCGATGGTCCAGCCGGGACGAAGCCGTTCGAGTTCGCGCAGGATGAGCGTCTTGCCCACACCGGTGAGACCGCGAAGACACACCGCGGGTGGACCGCTCCAGCCTGCGATCCTCGCTCGAACCACCGCGCGGTAGGCCTTGTAGCCCCCTTCCAGGCCCACGGCCCGGTCCCAGCCGAGGTCGCGCAGGAGGGCGACCACGCTCCGCGAGCGCAGGCCTCCGCGCCAGCAGTGGAAGACGATGGGGTCGCCCACGTTCGCGTTCGTCAGGCTCTGGCGGGACTCCATCGCTCCCATTCCCCCCCGGGTCCGCCGGGTTACTTCGCGGCCCAGGTCGACCCCGGGAACGGGCGTGTTGGTCAACTCCCCGACGGCGGCGACGAAATCCTCGATCTTCTCGCGCGTGCGCTGGCTCGCCTTGCGGAACGCAGCTTCGGGGCCGGTCCAGTTGTAAAGCGTTCCGATCACGCGCCGCTCTTCGTCGTCGAAAAGAGCCAGGTTTACGGCGCCGGGAATGTGATCCTCCGCGAATTCCAAGGGACTACGCAGGTCGACGACCAGCCCGGGCGGGGGGATGGCAAAGATCTCTTCCGCTCGAATCACGGGCACCTCTTCCGCCCGTTGCTGGACCGACTCGGACCTCATATCAGGAAGTCTAGCCGATGGCGTACCTAGCGCTGGAACGGACGGTGCTTGCCCTTGGGCTGGCCACCGGGAGGTTCGCCCTTGCGCGGGCGACGCGACGGTAGAAAGTCCCGACCGCAAGACCCCTTCTCCCGCAGGGCTTGGAAGAATTCGATATCCGAGAGCTCTTGCAACTCTTCCCAATCCTCCGCCTGCACGGCCTCGGGCAAACCCCGGAGTTTCACCGAGCGCTCGATCAGACGCCTGCGCAGGTCCAGATAAGCGGCACAGCGTTCGTGGTGCGGTAGTTCCTCGAGCTGGCCCACTTCCGGTTCGCTGAGGCCCAACGTTCGCCCGAGTCGATGTAGGCCCACGCGAGTGTCATCTTCCCGTTTCGATTCAATACGCCGCAGGATCCGCATGCGCTCGCGGGGCTCGGCCTCACGCAAGCGCCGGCGCAGCTCCGGAGGGAGCCGTTCGCTCCGACGCCGACCGTGGGTCTTGGCTTCCTTTTCGAAGTGCTTGCGCCACATCCGGGGAGCTCCTTCGGGATCTCTGTGAAGGCTGCGGCGTAACTCGTCCGGTGCACGGCTGTGCAAATCTTTTTCGAGCCTGTGCAGTGCGCGAGCTCGGTTCAAGAGAGAGCGCCTCTCCTCGGGCTCGAGTCTGCGTAGCTTTTCGAGCCGTTCCAGCAATTGCTCACGCTCCCCGGGCGAACGTTCTTGCAAGAGCCCGTCGAGTCCTCCATCGCTCTGGCTCCACCCGGCAACGGAACCGGCCGCACTCGGAACACCCGCAAAGAGCAGCGCGCCAGCCAAACCGAAGACGCTGAGAATCCCTTCGAGTCTCGTTCTCATCGTCCCTCCGCCTCCGATCCGGAAAGAAAGTCGCCCAGGGCATCCAGCTCGAGCACCGCCGCTTCCGCGGGATCCAGGCTGGCCAGATAGACATCCACCTCTTCGCCCATCAAAAGGTCCCAGTTCTCGAGGGCATAGACGATCAGCTCGTCCTCGCCGGCCAGTTCATCCCGGAAGTAGGCGGTCTCTCGGGGTACCTCACTCGATTGGAAAACAAGGGCCCAACCCAGTAGCAGCGCGGCAAAGAAAGCGGCAGCGGCCGTGAGACCGAGGCCCCTTCCGCGCAGAAGCGTCCACTCAGCCGGGGCACGCTCCCTTTGGAGACCTGCGAGGACGCGTTGCGACAGATCCGGTGGTACGTCGGGTTTCGGGACACAGTCGAGCAATCCCTCCAACACCGCATCGTCCTGACGCTGTCGACGCACCGGGGCGAGTGCCGCTTGCACGCTCTCTGCAAGACCCGGCGGCAGGCCCGGTTCGGGAAGCATCGCCAAGAGCTCATCCAGGCGCGTTTCCGCCGCGAGGTAGCTACGACATGCGGAACAGTCGACGAGGTGTCGATGCCAGGCGATGCCGTCCCGTCCGAGGCCCTGTCCTAAGCGCCCCCGATCGTTCAAGGCCTCCGAGATGAGCGTTCGAAAACCATCGCAGTTCAGGTGATTCACTGTATCTGCTCCTCAAAAAGGGGCGCGAGTGCTACACGCAAGTTTCCACGCGCTCGATGAATCATGGACTTGACCGCTTTCTCGCTGGTCTCGAGGGTGCGAGCAATCTCCACATAGGAATGTCCCTCGTACTTGGCGAGAATGAGCGCCATGCGTTGCCGCTCGGGAAGCGATGCGATCGCGCGCTTGACCATCTCCGCCGTGTCTTCCCGTTCGATCGCGCGTGCAGGTGGATCGACCCGCTCATCTTCCCAGCTGAGCTCTGAAAAGGTGTCGTCGCTTTCGGAATCGGCCGCGTTCTCTAGGGAGCTGTGCACACGCCCGGCATTGCGCTCGTGCTCGTTGGCACACAGGTTGAACGTGATCCGATAAAGCCAGGTCGAAAACCGTGCCGTGGGCTCGTATCTCGCGCGCGCTCGAACCACCCGCAAAAAGACCTCCTGTACCAGGTCTTCCCGCTGAGGAACCGGGCCCAAAAAACGGGTCAGGAGCGCGTAGACCCTGCCCGAATAAAGTTCGACCAGGCGATCGAACGCACTCTCGTCACCTTCTCGGTAGCGGAGCATGCACTGCGCACCGGGGTCGAGCCTCGCGGATTCGGAACTCATCCGAACCAAAAACCGAACAGGAGCCCCGTGGTTACGCGAAATCTCATCGTTCTGTAACGGGACGGATCCATCGCGGAGAGGGCCAGACAATTGCAATCGGCTCGCCCACGAGGCGCGAGATGTCGACGGGGCCGAAATGGCGCGAGTCGGTGCTGAAGGCGGAGTTGTCGCCCAGCACGAAGCAGCTTCTGGGCCCGAGATGGATCGGGCGACCTGTCGCGTGGGTTCCGACCGAGGTGTAGAAGAGATCGCGAAACACCCGAACGGCCCGAAAACCCATGCGGATGCGCTCACCGCCAAAGGCTACGCGAGAGCCGATGCTCTTGTCCCCGGCCGGCTTCCTGCCCGGATAGGGCACGTTGGTTTCGTAGGAGGTGACGACCTTGACGCGCAGCTCGTCGGAAATCACCGTCAGGTGATTGTCAACATTTGAAAAGCGGATCTTGATCCACCGATCGCGCGGAACGTTGACGGGCATCTCGACCAAGACGTCACGTCTGTCCTGATCCCTGTCGCGGGACAACGTCTGTGGATTCCAGCGCAGGATCCGCAACAGGGAGAGCTTGGGAATCTGTCCCTCATATTCCAGCCGGGTCAGCTCGGCCTCGAAAGAGTCACCCTCTTCGACGAGGCGAAAACGAATGGAGGCGCCGGGCAGGGCTTCCTGGATCTGAAACTCGCATTCAATCGCTCCGTCGTTGACCTGTCTCAGTCCGGGATGGCGACGTCCCTGACGATCGAGGTGGCTGTCTCGCAGATCAGGGTGATACAACATCAACCCGTGCTGGCTTCCCACGGGAATGTCCCGGGCATCCAGGCCCAGGGAGCCGATCTCGTGAGTCCAAGGACTCGCTTCGAAGTTGGTCGCGCGCTTGTATTCAAAATACTCTTTCGTTGCCTGGTAGCGATCGTCGAACACGGGAATGGGCCCCGGCCGAGGGGCATCCTCCGGTAATCGGCGCCCGTCGATAAAGAGGTCGCCATCGACGATGTACACCTCTTCGTCCGGAAGGCCGACCACGCGCTTCACCATGGGATCGGAACCATCGAGCGAACGAACGACGACCAGGTCGAAGCGCTTCGGCTTCAAGTCACGCCGAAACCGGACGAGGGTCCACTCGTCGTAGAGCTCGTCGTCAGGCTGTGCGCGACCTCCGAAGATCGTAGGGCGCATCGAACCGCTGTCCACCCGATAGATCGTGCATACATAGTTCATCAGGAGGAGCGCCAGCAGCGCCAGCGCGGCGGAGAACCAGAGCATTCGAATCCAGCAGCGCCGAGATCTGACGAGCCTCAAGACCAAGTTCCGATGTTTAGGAACAGCGAACTCGTTCCCACGAAGATCGAAGCTCCCGAGATATCGCTCAAGGTAATCAAGAAGGGGCCGGCCACGATGGCCGGGTCGATCCCGAAGCGCTGGCACAGAATCGGAACCACGCAGCCCAAGAAAGCTGCCCAAACGACAGCGATCGTGATCGCGAGACCCACTGAGCTGCCGAATATCAGCGCCTGTGCGTCGCCACCCTCCATGAAACCGGCGACCAACGTAGTCGTCACACCGCAAATCGTGCCGATAAGGAATCCGACCAACACTTCGGATCCGAGTACGGACAGTTCGCGATCCTGTGAGACCTCACCGGTGGCAAATGCGCGCACCAGGATGGTCGAAGACTGGATCCCGACATTACCCGCAAGCCCGATGATGATGGGCAGATAGCGCAGGATGTCGGCGGTGCTGCTGCCGTCCGTCAGCGACGTCGGAAGGGCGCGGTCCAGGATCCAGGCCGTGATCAGCCCGCCCAGGACGGTGAGCGCTTGAAGCGGCAACCGGTGGCGCACGCGAGTCAGCACGGGCAAGCGCGTCTGGTGTTCCTCGGGGGAGGTGCCGACGAGGCGCAGAATGTCCTCTTCAGCCTCTTCGGTCAGGACATCTTGCGCGTCGTCCGCAGCGACGACTCCGATCAGAACGCCGTCATCACTGACGACGGGTACAGCGGAAAAGGAATACTTGTAGACGAGCTGGGCGACCTCCTCTTGGTCGTCCTGCGCATTGACCGTGATGAGGTCGGTCTCCATGACCTCACGCACGGGCGTATGTATCGGCGTTGTCAACAGATCTCGGTCGGAAACGAAACCCACCGGTCGTCCGTCGGCATCTACGACAAAGACTCCGATCTCTTCTTCGCTCGCAGGACCGCCTTCGGCACGAATGTGTTTGATGGCGTCGCCAACGTGAACGTCGTCTTCCACCGTGACGAACTCGCTCGTCATCAGTCCGCCGACGGTCTCCGCGTCATACCGCAGCAGCTGACGCAATCCCTGTGAACGCTCGGCACTCAGGGCCCGCAGAACCTGTTCCTCCGTCCCTTCCTCGGTGAGCGCGAGCAGGTCGACCGCCTCGTCTGCAGGCAGCTCCTCGACGACTTCAACGATCTGCGGCACGTCTAGGTATTGCAGCACCTCTTCGCGCAGCGGATCTTCCGCGAAGATCAGAACCTCGGAGCGCGCCTGCGGAGTGAGCGCCACGACGATCCGCACCCGGTCCGGCGGATCGATGTTCTCCATCCAATCCGCCAGGTCGGCGGCGTGAACGTCCTCGAGGAAGCCCGTGAGCGAGGTGGCGACCTCGCCCCGCAGGACGGCCTCCAGATCGCGGAACTCCGGCCGCTTTTCGGAATCGGTTCCCATGACGGCCGGAGGATAACGAGCGGGAGGAAAAGAAAAACACCGCTCGAAGTGCAACCGTCCCCCTCAGGACCGATCCCCCTCCTGCGGCCAGCGCCTCCTGCGGCCAGCGCCTCCTCGGGCCGGCTGGGAGGGTGGGATGGAATCCCCACGGGGGAGCTCGGTTCGCCCTCGATTCCTATCCAGAGCGGGCGGGGCAGGATCTCCAGGGCCAGCGGGCTACCGGGTACGGAGACCGCGGCAGCAACCCAGTCGAAAAAGGGCGGTCCCCCTCAGGGCTCTTCGATCGCCGAGGAAATGTGGAGCTTCCGGTGCAGGGCGACGGTCTCCGGCTATCGCTTTCCACCCCAGTGCAAGCGTGGTTCTCCCCACAAGACAGCTGGCCTCCCTTCGGCCGACGCAAGCCGCGTGCGAGCCCGCAGCTCCAAGCGGACCACCGAATTCGAAAAGGACCGCAGATCGACGGGCCAACGGACCCATCCCGAAGTGTCGTCGACCTCCCGGCTGGCGATCAGCCGGTCATCGATCCGCAGCTCGCACGTTGCGGAACGCGATCCCCTGGGCCCTCGGTCGGGGAAACCGAGATAGGTCTGGAAGTAGGCCCCGGTGCCGAGGCGAACGGCCTTCCAGACCATCGACACCGCCTCTTCCTGTGCGCCCTGGGGCCTGAAGATCAACCCCGCCCGCTGGATCCCCCCTGCACGTCCATCGAGACTGAGCCCGACCGCGGAGGCTTGCATTTCTGCGTAAGGGAGTTCGCGTTCGAGCTCAACAACCTGTGGTCCATGGGGTCCCTCGACCAGGAACTCGCCTCTGTGATCGCGATAGCGTTCGAGTTGGGGAGCTACGGTGAAGAGCAACACCACACCCGTTTTCTCGGAATACGCCTCCGCCAGGGGCACCCAGCCTGAAGCGAGCCGCACGCCGATGTAGGCCCAGCTCGCCGGGGTCGAGCCAAAGGGCCTTGCTTGCGCGCCGAGCTGTTCGCAAACCCGCGCGAGGCGGGTTTCCTCCTCCTCCGACAGCGGTTGAATGCGACCGCTCGAGCCCAGGATGCAAATCGAGGGGATCGCCCTGGCGGCGATCCAGTCGACAAAGGCTTCGGTCGCCTGGACGGACGAGGATAGGGGAAAGTTGCTGTAGTCGGTGATCTCCAGGTCGGAGCCGAAACTGGCCGCACGGATTCCGGAGGGCGCGTCCTCTTCCTCCACGAGAATTCTTTCGCCGGCCACGATGGCCTCGTACAAGCCGCTGCGATCCAAGAGGACACGTGGAGGAAGAAGCGGGCCGCGCGCTGAAACGACGATGTCCAACCCCGTCTCAGGGCGACTCAGCTGGGACTCGGTAGGCAGCTTTTCGCTCGCGCGCAAGAGCAGCGTGATGACCAGCAACCCGATCGACATGGCGAGAACGCGTCCCATGAATCTCAGAGGGGTTCGAGCGAGGGAACCGGCCCGTGGGTGGGGTCGCTTGCGAGAACGAATTTCGAACAGCGGCCCACCGGCCAGGGGAGACGGCGAACGATCCCCTCGGCGATGTGGAGTGCAGCGGGCGCGCATTTCAGTTCCAGAATAAAGATGCGCGGACCCCGGTTCTCGCTCATCGGGTCATCGCCAAGCCTCAATCGCGGTCGCTGATCCCAGGTGCGCAACTGTCGGTCGATCGTCAAACGAACCGCGAGGTCGGCGGTCGCAAGGTACTCGCGCCGGTAGGAGATCCACTGCGTGGGCTCCAGTCCCGACAGGCCGTCGCGCCAAGCGAGAGGCACTCCCGCGGCAAGGGCCCGGACGAACCCCGTTCGGTCAGCACCCGCGACGCGCATCGGTCGATCGACTGCGACGATGCGTTTCCACCCCAACGTGTTCTCGCGGACCTTGAGCTCAAGCTTGCCGACGACCTCGGTGCTTTCGGTTCCGTACCAGCGAAAGCGCCGCTTCTCACGATGACTGACACCGGCCAGGTTCTCCTCGAGGGCGCGGCCGAAATGGGAGTCGAGATAGACGCTCTGCACCTGGCGTGGGGGATACAGCCTGCGGATACCTTCGCTCTGTATTTCGAGGGCCATCCGCAGTCGGTCGTAGGCGGTCTCCTGGCCGGCCACTTTCAGCTCGACCCGGACGTCGCTCGGATCCTCTGCGCCGCTACTGTCCAAGGATCTTCTCCCGATAGAGCCGCTCGACGTCGAGATCCTGCGTCGGAAAAGCCACGCCGTCGATTTCGAGCGCGCACCCGGTTTGCGCCAGCGCATCGCCGCGCAGCGATCCCTCGATCGTCAGGTCCCTGGCGGAAAGGCTGCAGGGTCCGAACTGGGGCTTCTTGATGAAGGCCGCCAGAGCGTAGTTGCGTGCCCCGCGTATCGTCATGCCCTGAGCCGTGACGCGCGAGCCGTCCTTGGCCGCGATGCCGATCGAAACCTCGTCCGCCATTCCGCCCTGCACGTGCACGACGCTGTCCTCGCCGGCGGAAATGGCCTTGTCTCCGATCCTCAGAAAACGACTGTCGACGATGCGGACGTCGCTACCGCTGAAATCGACGCCGTCGGCCAATCCGTCCTCAAAGACACAGCGGCGCACCTCACCAGTAACGAAATCACCATCGAAGCTATCCGAGGCGCACCCCTTGAAGGTGACCTCCTCCAGCAGGAAATCGGTGCCGAAGAAATTCGTCCCGTCTTCGGCGAACGTGTTCTCGATCCGAACGCGCCGCATCGTGATTGGCGATCGGTAGAACGTGACGCCTCCCGTCAGAACCCAACCGGCGCGTGAGACCGCATCGGTATTGCGCACGACCACGCTCTCCCATTGGGAGCGCCCATCCGCCTCTAGAACACAGACTCCCTTCCAGCTCTTCAGACCGGGTTTCTGCTCCAGCACAACGAGCGCACCCGGGCTTCCACGAAAGAGCAACTGACCCTGCGCCAGGAGCACCGCGTCCTGGTCGAACTGCAGAGTCGTCCCGGCCGTGAGGCGCAGACGCAAGCCGAGGGGCAAGACCAGATCACCTTCGACCTCCCAGGTGCCGGGGAACACCGTGACCTCGCTGCGGGCGCCATCGTCGATCAGGAATGGATGACGCTCGAGCAGCGCATCCAGGCTCGGTGCGGCCGGTCTGCCGGTCTGTTCTCCCCAGTTGCGGTTCCGGGGGCGGAAGACCAGGGTTTCCTCCTCGACGCCCACCGCTGCGATCGGACGGTAGAGAACGTCGATATCCAAACCCAGGGGTCCGCGGTTCTTGGCCGCTTGAAGAACGGACTGCTTCAGCTGCTTGACGGTCTCGAGGTTGGCCAACCGTTCGTTGAGGTCGAAGCGAAACGTCGCACTACGACCGTCGTAGGGCAGAACCACCGCTTCGCCGGACGTGTGAGCACCCAACGATTCCGCGATCAGAGCCTCGCGGCCTGAAATGACGGCACCATTGCTGAACCGAAAGCCTTCGACAACCACCGGGGCTAGTGTCGTCGACCACGCATCGACCTCGATCGTTCCTGACAGATTGGCCGCATGCGGATCGTCGAGTTCGTAGAAAGCCTCGAAGTTGGCTGGATCAGGCGGATAGACCGCCTTGCGCAGGTAGATCGCCTGTGCGCGTAGTCGCTGTTTCATACCGGCCAGCGCGAAGCGTTCGCCGAGTACCTGTTCGTCGCTCAGGGCCGACTCGAAGGTCGACAATTGGGGTTCGAGTCCCTCGAAGAGCTCATCGACCCAACCCGGAGCCGAAATACGCCCCATCCAATGATACAGCCGATCGTAGTAGCCACTGCTGTGCGCGAACTGCGCCACGAGGCTACGCGCCCTGAAGGGCACCGGCTCGCGACTGGCAATCTCGTGCGGCATGTTGTCGAACGAGATGGGCTCCAGTCGATCGACAAGCGGGTCGTGATAGAAGCGCATGTTGTGCCAGATCAGCGAATGCCCGATCTGGAACAGCGAAGCCAGCGCGTGGTAGCGAGCGAGCCGCTCGACGTCTACCAGCTGTTCAAGGGTCTTGCCTTGCAGATCGCTCAGCGCTTGCATGGCTCGCATCCGCCCGTTCGCGTTCTGCCCCATCACGCCCTGGGCGCGCAGGGCGCGCATCTTGTCGACCGCGGAAAGCAGCATCGAATTCAGGGACTCGATGGAGTTCAGACGCTTCTCGCCATAGGCCCGCACGGGGCTGGACCCCAGCGAGTGCGCCGGGGCAAGCGTACGCGAAGTCGGCAGCCGAACCTCTTTCGAGGGCACGCGAGCCTTGTGCAAGATCACCGCCCAGTGCGTCGACTCGTCCCACAAGACGATCGGCCCCTCGCGCCGCCCCTGGGCCTCGACCATCTCCTTCGAGAAGTGCTCCTCGAGGAAATAGAGCCCGTTCGGGTTGCCGTTGATGACCACGTTGACAAAGGTCGAGCGCGGCGCCAGTACATCGAGCTTGCGTGCAGCCTCATGGGTCGTCCATTCCCACAACATGCCGCGTGTCATGGGGCGCTGGATCGAAAAGACCCGCATGCCGAGGAGGCGTTCGTCGGCCAGCTTGACACGCAAGGACCAGCTGTCTCCCTGGACGTGATCGACCCAATCGCCCTTGATACGGACCTCGGCCTCCAACGGGGCCCCCCCGTCCAGCGCAAGGGTTGCGGGCACGGTGTCCGCGTCGGTCTGCACGATCACGCCGCGCTCGATCGCGCGATCGCGAACCCGCTGCAGAGTGGCGGTCGACGCTTCCGGTATTTCGAAGAACAGGGTTCTAAGACCGTTGTCGGCCGCAGGTGGGTCCGTCTCGTTGGGCACCAGGTGCGGGGACAGCACGACCTCGCGAGGGACGGGAGAGGTGGAGCTGTCTTCCCTCGAGGCGTCGGCCAGCCAGCGCAGTGGCCGAGCGAAGTAACCGATCAAGACGCCGCAGACCAGGAGACCCAGTCCCAGTCCGAACCCCCGTCCGATCTCGTCCTTGACGAGCATCAGCGCTAGTCGAGGCCGCTGCCTTCGACGAAGCTGACCGAACCGCCCGGCAGTGCCTCTTGGATGCGCGAAACCAGGGCGCCGACCTCATCGGAACCCGACAGGTCGAGAACCACGGTTGCGTTGAACTTGGGCCCCTCGGCGTCGACCCGGCGCAGATCGACCCGGGTCGTCCCGTCCGTAACCGCCGCGAGGATCTCTCGCAGAGCGGTCTCCGCACCGCCGGTTTCGACGTTCTGGAGCGTTCCGGAAACATGCATCAGCATCCGCGGCGGCAGCGCTGTCGCGCGATTCCAGCTCTGGGCGGCCAAATAGATGAGCAGCACGACGAAGATCATGGACGTCGTCAGGCGCTGGTTCGCGCCCAGGCCCAGGCCCAGCCCGATGGCCAGAAAGAGGTACGCCAGCTCTTCGGGCTCCTTGATCGGTGTCCGGAAGCGAATGATGGAAAGCGCGCCGACCAACCCCAGGGAGAGGGCGAAGGAGGTCTTCACGATGGTGATCACCATCATCGTCGTGGCCGCGATGAAAACCAGGACACGGGCAAACTTGCGTTTGTTCGATAGGACAGGCGAGAAGCGTAGGTAGTGCCAAACCAGGATCTGCCCCAACACAAGGACCAGCCCCAGGTTGATCAAGACGGATTTGGGGTCGGTCGCGGACAGATCTCCAAAAATCTCGGGCACGGTTCGGTTTGTCCTAACTCTCTCGGCGCCCGGCCAGCCCGGGCGTAGAGCGCAGAAAGATACCCCAAGCACCTCCGCCAAACGATCCTGGAGTCCATCGCGTAGACTCAGGGGCGGGTGCGGCCACCCGAACGAACCGCGCGCGACCCCATGCTGAGATTTTGGATCCTGCTTTTCCCGGGCCTGATGGCATGCCCAACGGCCGACACGGGCATCGCAGCGCTTTCCTCGCAAGCGCAAGGCCCCCCGACCATCACCTTTCGCCAGGACGGACAGGGTGACTTCAACGGGGCGGACGAGAAATCGCTGCAGGAAGCCCTGAACTCGCTCGTCGAGACCGGCGGAACGGTCGTGTTCGGCCCCGGGCGCTACGTTCTGCACGGGACCGTCTTCGTGCCGGCCGGGGTGACCTTACGAGGATGCGAAGAGGCCCTTTTTGCGCTGCCCGCCCCCGTTTTCCTCGCCGAAGCCGCCCCGAAGGGGGCATTCGAGCTCTCGCTGACCAGCACCGAGGATTTTGTCGAGCGATCGTTGGTTCAGCTCCTCCCACCTATCGGTGAGGAATTCTTCGCCGATGGCGTGACGCGTGATTATCGCTTCACCCCCATCGTGAAGGTCGATGGCAACCGCCTGCAGCTGGCAACCCCACTCCAGCAGGACATCCCCGCCCGAAGCCGCGTCGGATATTCGAACAAGCTTTTCAAGACGCTGTCCGGTGGCAACGTGGTTTTTGAAAACATGTCCTTCGACGGCGGACGAACGGAAGCGGTCCCCATGCCCGGCCATCACCTGCGGACCGCCGTGTGGGTTGCGTCACCCTTCAGGTACGGCGTCGGCATCATCGCACCTCCCACACCAAAGGTGACGGTCCGCAATTGTCTCTTCCGCAATCTGTACGGCCGCGGCGTCGCTTTCTACAACGCCGTGGACTGTTCCGTGGAGGGTAATGTGTTCGAGCATATTGCGGACGAGGCCATAGACTTCGACCACTTCTGCGAGCGCGGCCGTGTTGTCGGGAACGACATCCGAGACGTATACTGGGGAATCGTCTTGAACGACGCTTCGGACAACCTGGTTGAATACAACAACGTCGACGGCTGCAAGATTGGCATCTGGTCGTGGTGGTACAAAGAGTTCTCGAAGGAAGGGCTCAACGAGGGGAACCATATACGTCACAACACGATCCGCGGCGCGACGGAGGCCGCGATTCACTTCGATCGGTTTTGCACGAAGAACATCATCGAGAGAAATTTCATCGAAGGCACGCTAACAGTGCTCGAAGAGGACAACACGGTTCGCGACAACATACCCCTCAAGCCGGCCGTGAGATCGCTCGTCGGTCAAGAGCGTTGAACTCGCCACCAGGTGTCACGACGCAACGCACCCGGGGGGAATCCTGAATAACTGCGGAATGCGCCCCTTCTCGGAAACGCCAGGGCCTGGGTCCAGGCTAGCTCTCAAAGAGCCTCTGATGCACGGCGCGCAGCAGTTCTTCGCAGGCGTCTCTTGCACAGAGGAAAACACGACTGGATGCGCTCTCGCCTCCGGGCGCGCGTCGGATGAGGGCATTCTGACGGGAAGCCTCCTCGCGCAGGAGATCGGAAAGGCAAGGATCGTCCCCGACGCCTACGCCCACGATCGCCAGGCTCGAGAGTCCTTGTTCCAGCTGAGCGTTTTCGCGCTCGCTCACCAGCGCCTCCAACGTGGCGTGCTCTTTCGGCGAGTCAACCACGAGAATTTGAAGGCCGGTGGCCGATGCCGCAACCCGGTAGGGTTGGATGCAGGCCTCGCGCAGCCGGGCCATCAATTCGATCAGCAGAGCATTCTGGTCGCCGCCCAGCCCCAGGGGCTCGGTCCACAGCGAAAGCGCGGCGTGGTGGGCGAGGCCCACGGGCCCCCTGTGATCCGTTCGCGTCAGAATGCGCGTGCCCGGGGCCTGTGGATCGTCGAAGTTCTTGATGCGCACGGACAGATCCGCGCGGTACGTCGGTTCCAGAGCACCGGGATGCAGAATCTCGGCCCCGTGGATCGCCAGTTCGATCGCTTCCTCGCGTCCAATCGTGGGCAGTGGACGCGCCGCGGACACCACCCTGGGGTCCGCCGTCAGGAACCCCGGGACGTCCTTCCAGAGCTCGACCTCGCTCGCGAGCAAGGCCTCGCCGAGCCAGACGGCGGACAGGTCCGAGCCGTTCCGGCCGAGCGTTGTCAAATCCCCGCCGCGGTTCACGGCGACGAAGCCGGTCACGACAGGGATGCCGGGAATCCCGCTCAGGACCTCACGCACCGCCAGCGGGGGTGGCTCGAGCGCCGGCCGAATGCCCCCTCCATCCTGTGCCACCAGACCGACGTCAAAGGCGTCCAGCGGCGTCGCGTCCAGACCGCGCCGGCGCAGAACCTCGGCCACGATCCGCGCGCTAATGCGCTCTCCGTAGGAAAGCACCGCGTCGCGCTGCCGCCGATCCGTACGCCGCATGCGCGCCAACTCGCCGAGTATTCCCCGCAGTTCGCGCAGAGGCCGGTCGACCAGCTCGCTCTCCAGCCCGAGCTGCCGCAGGAGCGTCTTGTGCCGGATCCTCAGCCGCTCCCACTCGACCTTGCCCGAGCTCGCCTCATCCACGGCACGATTCAAGAGCCGCGTAACCCCTTCGTGGGCGCTGACCACCACCAGCGGCTGTGTTTCACACCGCGATGCGACAATGCGGGCACAGCGCTCGATCGCCGGCCCGTCGCGCAGGGCGGCTCCACCGAACTTCAAGACACGACGGGGGGAGACCACGACGGCAAGATACCCTGCGGGAGCCCGGGGGTTCCCCTCCAGCTAAGCTCACCTACGTGATTGCGATCCTGAACCTGCTTCTGGCCACCTTTCTCGGGCCCACTCCGGCCCCGGATTGTGAGGAGCCGACCGACGCGCGGCCCAACATCGTGTGGGTTTTTTGGGACGCTACGCACCTCGAGGGGCAGGGCGCTGCGCCGGTGCTCGAAGGGCTCTTGCATGAGGCCCAGCACTTTCCTCGGACCCACGTGCCGGTTCCCATGGGCCGGCCCCACCGCACGGCCCTGCTTTCGGGCCTCTGGCCCCGCGAAAGCGGGGTCTGTTTCGAAGCGGGTCCACTGCGAGGCGGCCTGAAGCGGACGATCCTGGCCGACCTCGCGGAGGCGGGCTATCGCTCCTATCAATACGGTTCGTTTGCGACACGGCTTCCGAAGGAGGCCTCGTTCGACGGCGAGAGCGGTAGCGCGGCGGAGCCCTTGGCCTTCGAAAATTTCCTGAAGGAATCGGGGGATGCGCCTCGTTTCGTTTGCTTCGCCGTCGAAGTTCCGAGTGCCAAGAGCGGCGGGCCACAGACACCGCAGGCGCGTCGGAGTTTTCTGGATGGCAAGCTTGGAGGCTTGCACGCTGCCCTCAAAGCTGACGCGAACGGCCGCGAGACTCTTTGGTTCCTGATCGCCGAGCACCCCCAAGGAGGCGCTGCCCTCGATCCCGATCAAGTCCTTGAGCCGCAGCGGACGCGCTGCTTGGCGGTCGTGCATCCGCGGAGTTTCGCCCGGAAAGAAACGCACACCCTGATCTCGTCGCTGGCGTTGTACGCAACGCTCGCCGACTACGCGGGGATCGATCCGGTCGTCGAAAACCTCGCTCCCAGCCTTCGCACGTTGCTGGAAGGCGGCTCGCGCTCCTCTCCTGAGCGCATCTTCGGAACGCTCTACAACCCCCACGCTTCCGGCCGCTCCGGAACCGGGGTCGGCCGCCAAGTGGTCGCGATGTACTCGCGTGACGAACGCTGGAAGTATGTGCTGTTCCTGAGCGACGTCGGGGTCGACATCGCCAAAGGGGGGGAAACGGCCACCATCATGCACGCCCGCGGCAGCGAGCTCCTTTTCGATCTCGAAGTCGATCCGCGTGAGGAGCACAACCTCGCGGCAGCCCTCCCCTACGAGGACCGGATTCGCAGGTTGCGGGAAGAGACGATCGCATGGTGGGAGGCTTTCGGTGGTATCAAGTTACCGGTTCCCTATTTTTCTCCTCCGCTCGGTCCGCCACCGAAGGACGATCGACCCAACATCGTCTTGATCATCTCCGACGACCACGACTACGAACACCTGGGGTTTCTCGGCAACAAGCTGGTACAAACACCGACCCTGGACCGGCTCGCGGAAGAAGGGGTTGTTTTTCCCATCGCCCACGTGCCCGTATCGCGTTGCCGCCCATCTCTGGCATCGCTGCTCAGCGGCAGCTGGCCCCACGAGACGGGCGTGTACGACAACAGAACCGCACACCCCCTGCGCGCGGAAGACTCGCTGCCAAACCTCTTGAAGCAGGCGGGATACGCCACCTTCGTTGGCGGCAAGTACTGGGAGGGCAGAACCCGCGCGATGGGCTTTCTCGAGCCCGAGGTGCTCGACGTGCGCTTCCGGCACTTTGTGCGCAAGAGCCAGGACCAGTTGTTCGACTTCGTCGAGCGCAACGCCGGCGAACGACCTTTCTTCGTTTGGTGGGCTCCGATGTTGCCCCACACGCCTTTCGATCCCCCGGAGCGCTACAGGAAGCCCTTCGAAGAGGTCGCGGTGCCCGTACCAGCTGCCCTTGAAGGCGACAGTGAAGAATTCCAGGCCCTCGAGCGGACCGCCTTCGCGATGGAGGCCTGGTTCGACGACGGATTGCGTGCCCTCGTCGAGAAGCTGAAACAAACGGGTGAGTACGACAACACGCTTTTCTGCTTCCTGATCGACAACGGCTGGGCTAACGGCTACCCCTCGAAAGGGACGGTTTTCGAGAAAGGGCTACGCACGCCGGTGTTTTTCACCTGGCCCAAATCGATTCGAGGCGGTCGCAGGAATGAGGCGCTGGTTTCGACGATCGACCTGTACGCCACATTGCTGGACTATGCGCGGGTCCCCGTGCCCGCCGATTCCAGCAGCCGGTCGGTGCGTCCGCTGATCGAGGGCGGACCCGCGAATCGAGAGGTGCTCTACGGTGTCGGCTATCGATACAACGAAAAGCGGCGCAAGAAAGGACAGATCGCTCGAGATGTTTTTTCGATCTACGCACGCACAGCGCGCTACAAATTCATCCTCTACCTGAAGGACGTTCAGGATCCCGAACTCTTCAAGTTCATTCACCATTGCGCTCCGTTTCCCGCCCGGCGCCGGGGGGATATAGATTTTTTTGATCTAAAAAGCGACCCATACGAAGAGGACAATCTGGCTGGTGACCCGCGCCATGCAGCGGAGATGGAACGGCTTTATAGGGGCTGGCGCGAGTGGTGGAAAGAGGTGCACGGGCCCGAGCTCAACCTGCCCTAGTGCTATCGGGAAAGCGGATCCGCCCGGGAGCCCGGCAAGTGCGGCCTACCTCGTCCCTACGCTTGCAGATACAATGCAGTGCACTGGTCAATGGAGAAGAAACCCGACGAAATAGATCGTGCCGAGCTGATTTTCGATTGGAACCAGGTCGGCAGTGCTCCTCCGCCGGAGGGGCCTCGCCTGCAGTTCGACGACGAGACACTGCGTGACGGTCTGCAATGCCCCTCGGTTCGTGACCCGAAATTGGATCAGAAGATCGAGCTGGTGCACCTGATGGACAAGCTGGGCATCGACTCGGTCGATGTCGGGCTACCGGGCGCGGGCGAACGAGCGCGCCAGCACATCAAGATGCTCGTGCGCGAGACGGCCAATCTCAACATCACGGCCAACGTCGCCTGTCGGACCCTGGTGTCCGACATCAAGCCTGCCGTCGATCTGGTTCAAGAACTCGGAACGCCCATCGAAGTCTGCGCGTTCATCGGTTCGTCCCCTATCCGCCAATATGCTGAAGGCTGGGACATCGACGAGATGGTCCGCCTTACCAAGGAAGCAATCTCGTTCGCGGTCGAGCACGACGTTCCCGCGATGTTCGTTACGGAGGACACAACCCGTGCGCGTCCGGAGGATGTGCGCGCGCTTTACACCGCCGCCATCGAGGCGGGAGCACGCCGTATCTGCATCTGCGATACGTGCGGACACGCGACCCCAGATGGTGTGCGCGGCATCGTCGGCTTCGTCTCGGAGTTGGTTTCCACCCTGAACGCGGATGTAGGTATCGACTGGCACGGCCACCGCGATCGCGGGCTTGGTTTAATCAACGCGATTGTGGCTGCCGCAGCGGGGGTGACACGGCTGCACGCTACCGCCATAGGCATCGGAGAACGCGCAGGAAACACCGAGATGGACCTCTTGCTGGTCAATCTCAAGCTGCTCGGTCTGGTCGACAACGATCTCTCGGCGCTCGCCGAGTATTGCAGACTCGCGAGCGAAGCCACGGGCGTACCGATCCCGCACAACTATTCGGTCTTCGGTTCCGACGCCTTCGAGACCGGAACCGGCGTGCACGCCGCCGCGGTCATCAAAGCCTTCAAGAAGGGCAACGCCTGGTTGGCGGATCGCATCTACTCCGGCGTTCCCGCAGGCATGTTCGGCCTCGAGCAGGTGATTCGGGTCGGACCGATGAGCGGGCGCTCGAACGTCGCGTGGGTGCTGGAAATGCACGGCGTCGAGGCAACTGAAGAGCGCGTTCGAGACGTTCTGGCCCTCGCCAAAGAAACCCCGCGGCTGCTTACCGACGACGAGGTTCTGGCGGCTGCAGGCGCGCGACGAAGCTGAGGAGCGCAGAAAACCGATCCGTCGCCCCCTGGCGAGAGCGATGGTACAGAGCGGCGACCGTCCGGGGCTACACGGCCTGCGCGGCGGGCGAAGGAGCGACGGGCTTCTTCTCTTGAGCGGGTCTAGCTAGCGGGGTCAGCGTGCGTTCGACGATGTCGCTGCCGTTGCCATAGCTACAGCCAAAGCACTTGTGGTAGTTGCGCTGCTGGCGATCGGAACACACCCCATTCGTGATCCAATGGGCGATCAAGGTATCCGCACCGTCCAGTCGGGTCGGGCACTGCCGATGATCCGTTTTGGATTGGGTCAAGCCTGGGTCTCCGAAGAGCGAAGGTCGGGCCTGACCACCCCACCCTCGCTGCTGGATACTGTGCTGAATCTCGAGCTTACCTTGCAAGCCGAAACCTCTAGGAAGGAGCCATCCCAACCAGAGCCTTGCGCAGATGAGACATCGCCTCACGGGCGGCTTCGGGACCCCGATGGCCGTCCCGGGAAAGCTCGACGGCGCAGATCCCGCTATACCCGCCGGCGATCAACGCCCGCAGAGTTGCGGGGAGGTCCAGGTCCCCCTCGCCAAACATCCGATGGACGTGAACCCCACCCTCAATGTCGTCCAGATGGACCATTTGCAGGCTTGAGATGTATCGAGAAATCACCCCTTCCACGGGCAAATCTCCCGTACAGAGGAGATGCCCGACGTCGAGGCACAGCCCCAGCTCAGCGCCGGTCGACCCCAGTCGCCGGCAAAGCTCGTCGTAACCCGCCGGGCGCTCGATGAACATCCCGGGCTCGGGCTCGAAAGCGATGCGAACGCCCTGGCCACGGCCCCGTTCGAGAACGGTGCTGAGACCCTCGCACAGTCGCTCCCAGAGGGCCTCGAAAACTTTCGAATCGCCGGCTTTTTGGGGATCTCCCACGCTCCCATCCGGCGCCTTCCCGGCCCAGAGCGATACGACCCCCGCCCCCAGTTCCGCGGCCAGGTCGATACAGCGAGCGAGGAAATCGACCCTCCGCTCCCGGTCCTTGCGATCCTCCTCCAGGAGGGTCGGGTAGTGCTTGCGGCGCGGATCGAGGAGAAAACGCGAGCCGGTTTCGACGCTCAATTCGAGCCCCAAGTCGTCGGCTCGCAGCCGGACTTCCGCAACCTCGTCCGCCTTGAGACGATATGGATCCAAAAGCCCCGCATCGGGGGTCAGCGCCACAGCTTCGAAGCCCAGTTCACCACAAAGCTCCAGCGCATCGCAGACCCGATGGTGCGCCAAACCGTTCGTATTGTACCCGAGCCGGAACACCCCTCTACGGTAGTACACTTCGTGCGGTCTTCCGAATGAACTTCGAGCTCGATTTTAGGACGCTGCCCCTGATCCTCGCGGCCGTTAGCTCGGCCTGTGGTTCAAAACCGCCCGATGGGCGACCCAACATCGTCGTGCTCCTCTCCGACGATCAGGACTACGAACACTTCGGGTTCGCCGGCCACCCCCAGGCACATACACCTACTATCGACCGGCTGGCGGAAGCGGGCGCGGTCTTCACCCACGGCTTCGTTCCGATGTCGCGCTGCCGACCGGCCCAGGCTTCGCTCCTGTCGGGGCAATGGCCCCATCAAAACGGCATCTACTTCAACGTCGGCGCGGACCACATCGATCCCACCACGTCCATTGCAAAGCGACTGAAGGATGCCGGCTACGCGACGGTTGGGGAAGGGAAGTTCTGGGAATACCACCCGCGCGAGATGGGCTTCTCAAACTACACGATCCGCAACTACGAAACGTTTGTGCGCGACGGGCAGGACCACCTGTTTCGCTTCATCGATGACCACGCCGGCAGGAAACCGATGTTCATCTGGTGGGCTCCCGAGCTCCCCCACACGCCACACAACCCCCCACCCCGCCATCTGGCGACGGTCGATCGGGACACGCTTTCCATACCTGAGACGTATCGGGACAACCCGGAATCATTCCGCGATCAAGAGTTTCTTTCCCTCGCCATGGGAGCGTGGCTGGACGAGGGTATCGAGGAGCTGATTCAAAAGCTGAAGCAGTGCGGCGAGTACGAGAACACGCTCTTCTGTTTCTTCGTGGACAACGGCTACTCGGTTGGACTGCCTTCAAAAGGAACGGCTTTCGACAAAGGCTTGCGCACGCCGGTGATCTTCTCGTGGGAGAAGGGCATCGTTGCATCGGAGAGCTCAGCGCTGATCTCGTCGGTCGATCTGTACTCGACACTCCTGGACTACGGCGGCGCAACCCCCCCGGAGCAGAGCCCCGGGATGAGCCTGCGACCGGCGATCGAGGGCGAAGCATTTGTGGGGCGAGAGACGCTTTACGGCGCGCTTTATCTGCAATCGCCTTCGGAGCCCAAGGCGGATGCCGCACGTGACGCCTATGCGATCTGGGCTCGCACGAAACGTTTCAAGTACGTGCTGTATCTGCAAGACGTGCGCGAAAATGACAACCGGCGCTTCAAGATTCAGGCAAACCTGTGCCCGTACCCAGAGCGCGACCGCGGGGATGAAGACTTCTTTGACCTGGCCCTGGATCCCTACGAGCAGGTGAACCTCGCGGGTGAGAGCGAGCACCGCGAACAGATGGACAGCTTGCGCGAGGAGATCCTCACGTGGTGGCGCGAGACGGGCGGCGGGGATCTCGATCTACCACGGCCACAATAGGCCGGGATCTTACTTCTCGGAGAGCGGCCGCTCGGGCGACAGGCCCTCGAAGGGATCGACGGGGTTTTCCTGTTCCTGTGACGCAGGAGCTTCGGGCGGCGGACCCTGCAATACGACCAGCGTGGCCACGGCCAAGAAGATCAGCAGGAGAATTCCTCCGGCGATGACCGCGCCGGGAGAGATTTCTTTCGAACCGCGCCGCGCCATGTTCACCGCCTCCTCAAGCGTGCGGCAAAGCCGCCGTCATAGGGACCGGTCGTGGAGTTTGCGTCGGGGAAAATCGTGTACTCCTCCTCGATCGACCAATCCGGGTTTTCCTCCAGAAACGAGCGCAATAGCTGCTCGTTCTCTTCGGGCTCGAGACTGCAGGTCGACCAGACCAGGCGACCGCCGGCGCGTACCTTTTGCGCCCCTTCGCAGAGGAGTCGTCTTTGAAGTTCCGTGAGCGAGCTCAGGCTCTGCGGACCGAAACGCCAGCGCGCTCCGGGACGCGCGCCCAGTACGGCGGTGTTGGAGCAGGGCGCATCGATCAGAACGCCGTCGAAGTCGACCCCCTCGAACGCCTGGGTTCCATCGCCGCCGGCGAGGGCCAGGCCTTCCAACAGGTGCAGTCGTTCGGCCGATTCCGCAACGCGTTGAAGCCGCTGCGGTTCGACGTCGCCGGCGGTGACGTGCGCCCCGGATTCGAGCAGGCGCATCGTCTTGCCACCAGGCGCCGCACAGAGGTCCAGGAGCTTCTCGCCTTCCTTGGGAACCATGAGATCTGCCGCCTGTAGGGCTGCCTGCCCCTGAATTGTCAGGCGCCCTTCTACGAAGGCTGCGCTCGATGTGATCGCTTCCGTTTCCGACGCTTCCGCGACCAGGGCGTCGGGATGTTCCGCAAGCCTCGTTTCTAAACCGGCGCCGGCGAGTTCCTCTCTTACGGCGCTACGGGATGCACGGACCGCGCGCATGGAAAGCGGCGGTTCGCGCAGAAAGGTTGTCGCCAAGGACAGCGCCTTTTCACGGCCGTGCCGCTTCGTCCATCGCTTCATCAGCGCACCGGGAATCGAGTACGCATCCTCCGACCACAGGAAAGGGTGTTCGTCGGGGTCGCGAAAGATCGGCCTGTCGAAGGACAGCTCCCGATCGATCAGATCGCAGCGCGGATTGCCCTGTCTTTGGTCTCGGCGCGCTCGAATTACGTTGCGTAGGACGCCGTTCACCAGCGGACCCTTGGAGGATCCGTTGGTTTCTCCAACAGCGGCGACTGTTGCGGAAACGGCGGCGTGATCGGGAACACGTTCGAAGTAGAGCAGCTGTACCAGCCCCAGGTGCAAGTGTGCCGCAAGATCCGGACTGGGCGTATGTCTCGTGAAGGACCTGACGATGGCACGCAAGGTTCCCCGATGACGCAACTCAACCCCGACCATCCGGCGCACCAAACTTCGATCGCGAGGGTCGAGTCCGCGCTCGCGGGCCGCGCGGTCCACCTCCCGCAAGGGCGTCGGACTCCCGGAACGCAAACAGGACCAGGCAGCGACGCGCGCCATCAGGGAGCTTCCTTTCCTAGACCCAGGCGATCTCCGGGACTCACGCGTGATCCGCGCAGAAATTCCGTGGCTGCCATCGCCCGCTTGCCGGCCGCTTGCACCTCCTCGAGCACCAGCGCCCCATCGCCGCTCGTCACGACGATGCCGCCTTCCCCCTCGACAACCGTGCCGGGCGTCTTCGGATCCACGTTCGCACCGCGGACGATCGCGCGCGCGCGCCAGATCGATAGCCCCTTGCCCGAGGGAAGCGTCGTGTGCGCCCCGGGCCATGGGTTGAACGCGCGGATCCGGCGCTCGAGCTCCACGGCCGGGCGCGTCCAATCCAGAAAACCGTCGGCCTTTTCCAGCTTCTTGCAGAGGGTGACCTCGTCCGGATCCTGCGGTATGAACACCGCGGAGCCGCTCGCAAGCCGTTCGAGCGCCTCGATGCAAAGCTCACCGGAAAACTCTGCCAAACGCAAAGTCATCTCGCCCGCCGTCTCACCCGGCTCGATCGGCGTTTCGCGCGCGAGAAGAATGTCACCGGCATCCAACTCCATGGCGATACGTTGAATCGAGACCCCACTCACCTCATCGCCCGCAAGGATTGCGGCGGGAATTGGGGTCGCCCCCCGATGTCGCGGCAAGAGGGAGGGATGCACGTTCAGCGCGGCGAGTCGCGGTAGCTCGAGAAATTGCTTGCGCAGGAACTCGCTGTAGCTTGCTACGAGAATGCAGTCGGGAGCGAGCGCCTCGAGCTGACGAAAGAACTCGGGGTCGCGAACCGAACTTGGCTGCGCGACATCGAGCCCCAACCCACGCGCCTTTTCAGCCAACGGCTGTGGAGCGCACTTGCGCCCTCGACCGCGGGCCCGGGCCGGAGGTGTCACGACCAGAGCAGGAGAAAACCTCGAAGCGGCCAGCCGTTCCAGGATCGGCGTTCCAAATGGGGGTGACCCGACGAAGCAGACCCGCACGAAAGACGCGTTCGCTAAAGGTTGGCGTCGACGACCTTCTTCAGGTCGTCGTAGGACTGACTGCCCACCATCTGCTTGACGACTTCGCCCCCCTTGATCAAAAGGAAGGTAGGAATGGCGGTGATACCGTACTTGGCCGGAACCTCGGGGTTGTCCTGGGTGTTGATCTTCAGGACCTTGATCTTCTCTCCGTACTCATCCGCGAGCTTGTCCACATACGGCCCCATCGCACGGCACGGGGCGCACCACTCGGCCCAAAAATCCACAAAGACAGGGATCTCACTCTGCTTGACGGTCTTGTCCCACTGGCTGTCGGTGACCTCGGCGGCTTGGCTCATGGCGGCTTTCTTGCTTTCGCAATCTTATGGTGGTGGTCTGGGGCCCAAGATCATGGGAGGGGATCCGGAACTCTTCAAGCTTCCGAGCCCGAAGCGTGGTCGGAAGACGTCGATTCCGAGGGCTGACCTTCGGCCACGGCGGATTGAGCCTCTTCCGAGAGGTTCTCTTCCTCGAAGACGGCGAGGAGTTCGTCGATCCTGCCGGCGTTGTCCGTTCGGAGTGTAATCTCGAGCTCGCGCGTGCCTTTATTCTGCTCGACGCTGACGACCTCGATCTTGACGAGTTCGAGCAACGCACAAAAAGATCCGACCAGGGCCTCGCGCTTGGGCATTCCGTCGAAGCTCGCGAGCAGGTTTCTGAGCGAGCCGTGATGGCCTGCGCGCAGGCAATCGACCACCTTTCCGACGTAGAAGCGCAGCGGTCGCGGGTCGGATTCAATGTGGTGCGAACTGTCGGCCAGTGTCTCGCGTTTGAGACGCGCGAAGTTGGTGGCCAGATCGAAGGCTGTGAGTTCGCTGAGGTCGTATTCGTGTTCGACCTTGAACGCGCCCATCTCGGGGAAGAAGCCGCGTTCGGCTTGATTCTCGCGGATCTTCCAGGCTTCGTCGAGTTCGTCGGCAACACCCTTGAAGCGGCGGTACTCGACGAGGCGTTGAATCAGTTCGTCCCGGGGATCGAGCTCTTCGTCTAGGTCGACCTCCTCCGAGGGCAGCAGCGAACGGCTCTTGATCGACATCAACGTCGCCGCCATGACGAGGAAATCACCGGCGTACTCGACGTCGAGCTGTTCGAGATTCTCGAGGAATGCGAGATATCCGCCGAGAATTTTCGAGATCTCGATCTCGATGATGTCGACCTCTTGCTCGCGCACCAGGTGCAAGAGCAGATCCAGCGGGCCCTGGAAAACGCGCGAGAGCTGGACGGTGTAGTCGGGCCTTACCAACGGTCACCTAAGGAAACTATCGCCTCGACCCATTCCAGCATGGTGTTCATCATGCCCCAGACGAGCGAGTAGCCACCGGGAACGAAAAAGACGAAGCCCAAGACCAGAAGCAGCCCGAAGGACTCGAGTCTCATGTACGGCGGACGCAGGTCTTCGGGCAGAAGCCAGGCCATGACGCGCGAACCGTCGAGGGGAGGAATCGGCAACAGGTTGAAGGCCGCCAGCAGCAGGTTGAGCCTGAGACCAAGCGCCAGAATCACGTCACCGACCAGGCCCTCTTGGAGCCAGTGGTACTTCAACACGACCACTTTTCGGATGAAGACCAGGAGCATCGCTATCAGGAAGTTGGATGCGGGTCCGGCGAGGGCGACCAGGGCCATGTCCCGATAGGGTTTACGCAGATTGTAGAAGTTGACCGGAACCGGCTTGGCTCCCCCGAAGGGTATGCCCATCGACAGGTAGCATAGGACCGGCAGGATGATCGTCATGAAGGGGTCGATATGCACGATCGGGTTGACCGTGATCCGTCCCATATCCCGCGCGGTGGTGTCCCCGCACTTCAGGGCCACCCAGCCGTGGGCAGCCTCGTGGATCCCGAGGGAGAGGATGAGTATGACGACACTCCCGACGATCACAGGAATGGGCAACTCCGCCGCCATCAGAGGGACAAGTGAAAAGATTAGGGGCTCCTTTCGAAGGGAGGGCGGGTTTATATCACCCCGCACAGGCTGGTTCACGGCGCTGGAGGCCCTAACCGAGCGATTCTTTCCTCACCCGGACCCCATTTCGCCCCCGGGGGAGCCGCTTGAAGGCCCCTACCGGACTCCTACAATCGGCGGGTTCGGCTGGGCGAACGCCACCGAAATCCCACCATGACCAAAGCGAGCGGCGCAAAGGCTGACCGACGGCCCGCGCGGGCCAACAAGAAAAACCCCGCGGACATGCCGCACAAGAAAGACCGGCGCCAGGCTGCTGCCAGTGTCCTGCGGCTCGAGGCACGCACGATCGAGGGGCTGGTCGAGCATCTCGGCCCGGGCTTCGACGAAGCGGTCGGGCGCATCCTCGCCTGCGAAGGCACCGTGATCCTGACGGGCATGGGCAAGGCCGGGCTCGTGGGCGCCAAGATCTCGGCCACCCTGGCCTCGACGGGCACCCCCTCCCTGGCCCTGCACCCGACCGAGGCCATGCACGGCGACCTGGGTCGGATCCGGCCCGACGACGTGGTGGTGGTGCTTTCGAACTCCGGCGAGACGGCTGAACTAACCGCCCTTGTCCCGCACATCCGACGCATCGGCGCCTCGATCATCGCTATGACGGCGGCCCCCGAATCGTCCCTGGGCCGCTTTGCCGACTGCGTCCTGGAACTGGGCCAGGTCGACGAAGCCTGCCCCATGGGTCTCGCCCCCACCGCCAGCACCTCGGCCATGATGGCTTTGGGCGACGCGCTCTCGATGGTCGTCCTGGGAGAACGCGACTTCTCGCGCGAAGACTATGCCCGTTATCACCCCAAGGGTTCATTGGGCCGGCGCTTGATGAAGGTCTCGCAGATCATGCGCACCGGGGCTGCGCTGCCGCTCGTTCATCTGGGGACGACCGTGCTCGAGGTCGTCCTCGCGAACAAGAAGACCGAAGGTCGCCCCGGTGCGGCGGTGGTACTCGATGAGCACGCAGGTTTGGCAGGCATTTTCACAGACGGTGACCTGCGGCGTCTTCTGGAAGAAGGCGACCCGGCGCGTCTCAAGGAACCGGTTGATGACCACATGGGCAGGAATCCCATCACGGTCACGCCTGATCTCCTGGTCGAGGATGCCGAACGCATTCTACGCGAACACAAGATTGATCAACTCGTCGTCGTGGATGCCGATGGCTCCGTCGTCGGCTTGATCGATGTCCAGGACCTTCTCAATACACATCTTTCGTGAGGAAAGTCCTCCTCTTCCTCCTGCTTTTTGGCGGAGGCCTCCTCGTCCTTTGGCAAATCGAGAACGGTACCTCCAACGGTGGGAATCCCAAACCGCCTCAGGGAGGCAACGCAACGCCCAATCCGACCGACCTGCCCTCGCATCCGGGGATGCAGTTGGGCGGTGCATTCAACGTCGTTCTATACCACGACGATACCTCGGACCGTGGAAGGGAGCGTGTGCGGCGCGCTTTTCTCCGAGTCCGCAGCCAGGAGAGCAGAACGGAAGGCGAGATCGATTGGCTCAAAGACGTTCGGATCGAGATGTTCGATCCGAGCCGTACGGAGGAAGTCAAGCAAGCTGATCTCGTCGCCGAGAGTGCCCAGCTGACCCGCCAGGAAACGGGGAACGATCGCGAGTTACGCTACGAGAATCGGGCTCTCTTGCGTGCGCTGCAGGCGACCTTTCTGCGCGAAGTTTTCCTCGCTCCACTCGTTTTCGAAGCGCCGGAAGCGATGCTCGACGCGCTCGATCCCGGTCGACGCCGTCTCGAATCGAATGAAGCCTTCGCGATCACTTCACCACGGCTGGATGCGGGCGGCACGGGCATCGTCATGCATCTCGATGAAGATCTCCTCGAGGTGCATGAAAATGGGTGGCTCGTCTTCCACGGCATGGGGCAGGGGGGAGACGATGAAACGCCCCCTCCCTCCGCGCGCTTTTCCTCGGAGGAACGCGGCGCGTTCCAGGTGCGCACACTGCCAGGTACCGTGCCCAAGAGCTTCATCATCAAAGCCTGGGACGGAACGCGACTGGACATCGCCGGTGAACGACCAGCGCTCTTGACGGCTAAAGAAACGACCATCCGCGCCAGTGCGGAGAGCACGGGGGAGATGATCACGCTCGACGACCTCGACGCCCACGGCAGCGTCCGGATCAAACTTGATGACAACATCTTCGAAGGCAACACAGCCTCGATTCGCTTCGACGCCGACGGAGCCCCCTTATATGCGCTACTGCGGGGCTTGCCGCGTTCCATCTTCCCGCTTCCCATCGGCGATGTGGGGCGGGAACTCTCCGACAATGCGTCTGAAGCCCCGGACGCCGTGCGCGTCGACGTTTCCGGAACCGACGCTCTCGAGGTGCGCTGGGACAACGGCTACCACGTCACGCTTGTCGGCCCCTCGACGCTCGAGACGCGCGGCCTCGGCATCCGTGCCGCCCAGGGCCTTGCAGGCTTCCGTTCCCCCGATGGACGTACCGCCCGTTTCTCTGTCACCGGCGGCGTGTATCTAGAAACGGACCAGGGAACGCTCGAGACGGAGAAGCTCGACATCGAGATCGACTCCGGTCCGCGGGGCGAAGTCATATTCAAAGGGCGGGCATCCAACGGCGCGCGCATCGTAGGGGCACTCCAAGATGGAAGGAGGTTCACGGCGGCGACTCCCGAAACGATGACGTTGATTGGTTCACCTTCCGGGTGGCTTCTCGAGGAGGGAACCCTTGTCGAAATATCGGTGGCCGACCCCGAGGGTTTCTTCGCACGCGCGGACCGCGTCGAAAACGTGGACCTGCAAAGTCTCAGTCTGAAGGCCTTCGGCAACGTCCATTACAGCACGACTAGCGTTGCACGCGCCTACGTGTTGGATGCTGACGCACTCAAGATCGCAAGCGAGCGTGAAGAGATCTCTCCTGACACCGTTCTCCAGCACTTTGTGGTCGAAGCCGAGGGTAACGTCAATGGCACGATCGGCGCCCAGGGCCGCACCGATACGATCGCCTGCACGAAGCTTGTGGCGGTCCAAACCCAGTCCCGTAGAGGACAGTCGATGGAGTCGACATCCAGACTGTCCGCCAGCGGCAAGGTTCAAACGAACGCCATGCTACGCCACGGCAAGATCCTCCTGAAAGCCGAGGAGGTGCTGTTCGAGCGCAAATTACGCGGGACAGAGGTGGTGGAAGAATCACTCCTTGCCGAGGGAGAGGTCGAGTTTGAGGGTGAACATGGTTTTCCTTTCAGCGGCACCGGCGATCGTCTGGTCTTGAACGAGGATCGCGTCGGAAAACTCATCGCACACCGCGGCCGTATATCACTGGAAAGCGTCGGGCAAGCAGAGAAACTACCTTTCCGTATGACCGCGGACGAGGTGACCTTTTCCGAAACGGAGGTATTCGCCAGTGAGCCCGCAATACAGGTTGATGGCTACAAGGCTCGCGGCAAGAGCTTGACCGCCCTCGAAGATTCGGTCGAGCTCAATGGCGACGTGCGTGTCAGCGGTTTCACGCCGCGCAATACCGCCTGGTCCCTGGCCGCCGAGAGGCTAAGGATCGAAGGGCGGGCCGTGGTGGACCCGTCGGGGCGGGTTCTCGCCAATGCTGCCGACGTGCGCGGCATCTATGCACACGAAAACGTCCTGTTCCGGCTCGAGGACATCCTGCGCGCGGATGGAGATTCCTTTGTGTGGAAGAAGATCTACGGCACCATGCGGCTCGAAGGCTCTCCCCTGCGCGCTTTCTCCTCAGCAGCACAGATGGAGACGGAGTGGATCGAATTCGATCCCGGCCTGCACATGATCACCGGAACGGGGCCCGGCAAAGTGACTCCCCTATCTCCTCAATCTCCCCCGGCCGAGGAAGAGAAGGAGACCCCCCCAGGGGTGAAGCAAGTTTGCTTTGTAACCTCTACGCAGGAACCGAAGCAGCAACAGACCCTGGGTGAGGGCATGGTGCTCGAGTTTCTTTCGACCTCCACCCAGGTAGATGTCGAAAAGGACTCCCTGGTTTTCTTGATCCAGGAACCCGTATTTCACTCTCCAGATTACGGTACGACACTGCGCGCAAGCTGGGCGGTCTTCTGGATCGACCGCGAGGGCTGGATCCAAATTCAGGATGATTCGCCCGACATCGCAGACGACATCGTCGCGGGTCTACGACGGCCCTTGAACGACGTCTCGGGCGAAACAAGAGCACGCGGCCCGCTGTCCAATTTCATCGATGGCTTTCGAGCGGGACCTCTAGCGGGGCTTCTACGGGAAGTCTACTTCGAGGGTCCCGTGGAGTTCATCGAAGGAGGCAACCTCCTCTTTCGGGCCAACGCTGTGTATCTGGATGCGGTCCTGGGACACGGGTGGCTCGCCCAGGCGACCGTCAATCTGTATGGCAGGCTCCTCGGAAAGGACTTCGAGAAGCTGATTGTCAAGGCCGACTGGTTGCGCCACGCCGACGACGGTGAGTTGCGAGCCGACGACGCCACGGTCACCTCCTGCCAGTTCGATGATCCGCACCTCAAGGTCGTCACGGGGGACCTGCGTATCTTGCCTTTGGCTGAGGCAAGAGAGGTTCCGGGTGGGGAGAACAATCGCGCCCTTTTTCGTCTGGTCATGAAGAACAACCGAATCGAGCTCTACGACAAGCTGCGCATTCCGCTGCCCACGATCGATTTGAAAACCGACGAGAACTTTCGACCGCTCTGGAATACGTTATCGCTGGCCAACTCGGCGCGTTTTGGAACTTTTCTCAGCCTCGGAGCCTCCGTCCCTGCCGGCAAGACAGGTGAGATCGCCAACGACCTGCTGAGCAGCGCGAAGGAGGACCCCTACGACGCGACCTTCGAGATCGAGGGATCGTACTTGGGCTCGCGCGGCGCCCTCCTGGATCTGGGCATGGAGATCGAGTCCAAGGAAAACTACTTCTTTGATCTGTACACCGGCGTCATCTATGACCGCGGCGAAGATCGCGGCTTTATCCGTATCCCCAAGGAGGACCGTGGACGGTTCCGATATTGGGTGCGTTCGCTCGGTTACTTCGAACGTGGCGACAGCGCGCTCTCGCTTACCGTCTCTAACCTCAGCGACGCAGCCGTGCAATCTGAGTTCTACGAGAGAGACTTCCTCTACTACGAACGGGACGAAACCTACCTTCAGTGGCACCGTTCGAAGGGTGAGTGGTTCTCGCAAATTACGATCCAACCAAGGATCAACGACTTTCGCAGCGACATCGAGGAACTGCCCTCGTCTACGGCCTTCCATTCGCGAGCCCCTGCTTTCCACATCGGAAAACAACCGATCATCTGGGTGGGCGATGCAAGGGTTGGGTACCTACGCCGTTTGGAGGCGGACGGAGTGGACCTCGACATCGATAGCGTCGGGAACCCCAGCGACTTCAACCCCTCGACGAGCCCCTTTGGTCTACCGCCGAAGTATCCCGACCACTTGGGGGAAAGGCAGGTTCTACGGCTCGACACGACACAGGTGCTCGAGTCCCCTTTTTCACTGAAGATAGCCGGCTTGAGGATGACCCCGTTCATCGGCGCGCGGGGCACTTTTTGGAACGAAGGAGTTGAACCCGGCCAATCCCCAACACGCGCCATCGCTGGGGTGGGAACACGCCTGACCACGAGTTTTTGGCGAAGAAACGACGACGGCACTCGCAATCAATTCGTCCCGTATCTCGGTTTTCGAAGCGACATCTTCCGTAAGGACGAAGACATGCCGGTCGTTTTCGACCAGGTGGAACAGGTCTTGACCGGAGATTTCGTCGAGCTCGGCACGCGCGGTCGCTTTGGCCTGCACCAAGGCGAGAGCTTGCTCGACCTGGATCTGCGATCGACCTACGCCATGGACCGCTCGGACGACGCTCCTGACGGTTGGATGCCCCTCGAGGTGTTCACCCGCATCGATATCTCACCTTGGGGCCGGCCTTTCGGGCTCTGGTACGACGCTCGCTACGACGTTGAAGACTCGCGAACGGACTACTCGCTCGTTTCCCTCGGAACGCGCTTTGGGCAAAGCTTCGGGCTGCAGGCCGGGCACCGGCGCGGCCGCAAGGTCGACGGGAAAAGCCTCTTCGAGGCGGCCACGCTCGAAGCTTTCTTTCGCTGGACGGAAAAGTGGGAGTTCGAAGCAAGCCAAGCCTTTTCCCTGCTCGATGACCGGGAGCTTGACCTGCGCGTGCTCGTACGGCGCTACGGCCACGATGTGATACTGGACCTGGAAACCGCTGTCCGCGAAGGGGAGGGAACGTCCTTTGGTATCAGCATCCAACCCCGCTTTGGCTACAACCGGCGCCCGCTCGGATATGTCCCTTGGTAGTTTCCACGCTCTCTAACCCCCTGCCCTGCTAGGCTGACGGGATGCTTGGATTCATCGGCAACCTGGCCCCCCTCGAGATCCTGGTCATCGTCGCGCTCGCGGTGGTCGTTTTTGGGAGGCGCCTACCCCAGGTTGCCGGCCGCCTCCTATACCAACTGCGGCGGCTACGCCAGTCGATGTACGACCTGCGCCGCGAATCGGGTATCGATCGAGAGATCCGCAACGTCGAACGCACCGTTCGTCAAGCCGCGTGGGCGGCGGAAGCCCGCGCTGCGGAGGAAGTCAAGGCCGAGAAGGTCGAGCAGGAGTCCCTTCCAAAAGCGGCCGAGCCCGATGAGCCTGGCTCAGACTAGGCTTCCAGGTCACCCCGGAAGTTGGCAAGTGAATCGAGTTCAGGGCCTCGCATCGCTCTTCCGCCAAGCCGGCCAGGCGAATCTCCACATACCGATCCGTCCGAGGCGACGTCCCGCCAGGATCTAGCGCTAGGGGTTCTGATTCTCCTTGAGGTCGAGCTGAACGGCTTCGTCGGCCTGGTCGAAAATATTCAACCATTCCTCTCCGGAACCGTTGACGTCCTCATCTTCCAAGGTCGTGTCGAAGGGCAGGGCCGGGACCACACCCTCGACGGCAATGGTCGCAGCCCCCGGGATGTGCTCGTTCAACCAGCGGCGGTTGCTCAGAACAGAGCCGACCACGGGCAGCAATTTCATCGTGGGCGTCAACCGCAAACTCTCCAGTACATCGGAAGGTACGAGACCGGGCATCACGACGGTGAGCAGGTCGCCGTAGCGATCGAGTGGAATCAGCGCAAACTGGCGCAGGAAGCTCGGATCGAACTCACCCAGCACATCCTTGTTGGGCTCATACAGATCCACCGTCAGGAAAGGCAGGTGGTAGAGCTCGCATGCGACGCGAGAAACCTCCCAATCCGACACCAGATTCTCTACGACGAGGATTTCCGGCAGTAGTGTTCGCGTGGCCTGGCTCTGAGCCAAAACGTGATCGAGCGTCTTCGAATCCACGAGTCCGCGTTCCTCGAACGCTTCACCGAACCTGACGTAGTCGAATCTGCGGTGCGTGCTCTTCAATTGGGGGGCCTCTGAGCGCCTTGAGGGCGGCTTCAGTTCCCCTATCGGCCGGCTGCATTCCCCGGCTGCACCCTCGCTTCACAAAGGGTCGGGCCCACCAGGGAAAGAAAATTCTTCCCTACACCTACGTTGACACAAGACGTGTCGTCAAACGTCGAGGTTCGTGGCCTCAAGGGCGTGTCGCTCGATGTACTCCCGCCGCGGTTCGACCCCGGTACTCATCAGGATAGTGAAGATTTCATCCGCCCGGAACTCGTCGTCGAGCAAGACCCGATAGAGCCGCCGGGTTTCCGGATCCATCGTGGACTCCCAGAGCTGCTCGGGGTTCATCTCCCCCAGGCCCTTATAGCGTTGCACGTCCACCTCGGACTGCGCTTGTTTGTGCAGGTTTTCAGCGAGCTTGAGAACGCCTCCGATCCGTTGCGTCTCCTTGCCGGAACGAACGTCCCAGACGCCACCGCCCCGGAAGGACAAGCCCTTCGCTTCAAGGGCGGTCAAGATCTCCTGAAGCTCGCCCCGACGAGCGACATGACAGGTTGCCACATGTGCTTGATCGCGAACGATCTCGGATTCGGGTCCGGCGTGGATCATCAGTTCTTCGACACCCAACAAGCCCTTCTGCAGTTCCAGAAAATCGCGTAACTCGCGGCCATCGTCGAAGAAACGATTTTCCGCCTCGCCGGTCACCTGAACCCAGTGTTCCGGCAGCTTGTCCCCCGTCCAGGCCCTGATGATCGCGCCGAGATCTGCACCTATCCAGACCGGCAGGATGTGTGCCGCGATATTTTCGAGTCGGCGTAGCTCGTCGGCTAGCGCGCGCAACTCCGTTCCATTCCAGACCTTTTCTTCTCCCGAGCCCCCGTTCGCCGAAGTCGGCTGGATCACCTCGAGTTTCCCGAGCCCGTGCTCGACCAACACTTCACGCAGTTCTTCTTCAGAGGCGATGTAGAGTTCCGTTCGCCCCACTTTGATCTTGTACAGCGGCGGTTGCGCAATGAAGAGCCGCCCGTCCTCGATCAAGGGGCGCATGTGACGGAAGAAGAAGGTAAGAAGCAGCGTGCGGATGTGCGAGCCGTCGACGTCGGCATCGGTCATGATGATCGTCTTGCCATAACGTAGACGCCCGACGTCGAACTCCTCGGCAATCCCACAACCCAGCGCGGAAATGATCGTTTGGATTTCCTGGTGCGCCAGCATCTTGTCGAGGCGCGCCTTCTCGACGTTCAGAATCTTGCCTTTCAACGGCAGGATGGCCTGATAGCGACGATCGCGGCCCTCCTTCGCGGAACCGCCGGCGGAATCGCCCTCGACCAGGAAGATCTCGGATTCGTCGAAATCCTTGCTCTGACAATCCGCCAACTTACCCGGCATTGCTCCGCTGGCGAGGGCGGACTTGCGTCGCACGAGGTCGCGTGCCTTGCGAGCTGCTTCGCGAGCGACCTGCGCATTGATCGCCTTCTGAACGACGCTTCTCGCCGGACCGGGATTTTCTTCGAGGTAGGTCGCTAGACACTCCGCGACCGCGGACTCGACCAGGCCCTGTGCCTCACGGTTGCCAAGCTTATCTTTCGTTTGACCTTCAAACTGGGGCTCCGGTACCGCCAGGGAAAGAACCGCGGTGAGGCCTTCGCGGAAATCATCGCCCCCCGGAGCCGTTTGATTGTCCTTGATGAACTTTTCAGCTTTTATGTAGTTGTTGAGCGTCCGGGTCAACGCCGACTTGAAGCCCGCCAGGTGGGTTCCCCCGCCGTGCGTGTTGATGTTGTTGACGAACGTGAACACCGACTCCTGATACCCGTCGGTGTACTGCATCGCACACTCGATAATGTACTCCTGGCCGGGGTTATCCGTGGACGGCACCGTGCGGATGAAGTGGATGACGTCCGCGTGGAGAGCATCCTTGTTCTTGTTCACGGTCGCCACAAACGTGCGCAAACCCTCGGGATAATGAAATTCTTCCTTTTGACCTGTGCGCTCATCCTCAAGGGTGATCGTCACACCACGGGAACCCACGAGGTAGGCGGTTTCACGCAACCGTTTGTGGATGATCTCGTATTCGAATTCCGTGGTGGAGAAGATTTCATCGTCCGGCTTGAAAAGGACAGTCGTGCCCGTGCGATTCGTCTCCCCCCCCATGGCAAGTGGTGAGACCGTCGCCCCGCGCCGAAAAGAAATCTGGTGGATCCGTCCGTCGCGGTGCACCGTGACTTGAAGCTCGGCCGATAGGGCATTCACGCATGAAACGCCGACGCCGTGGAGGCCTCCCGATACCTTGTAGGTATCCTTGTCGAACTTGCCGCCGGCATGGATACGCGTCAGCACGAGCTCGACGGCGGGAATGCCCTCTTTCGCGTGAATCTCGACGGGAATGCCGCGGCCGTCGTCACTGACCTCAACGCTGCCTTCCACGGTGACCTTGACGTTGATCGTGCGAGCGAACCCGGCCAGAGCTTCGTCTATCGAATTATCGACGACCTCCCAGATCAAGTGATGCAGGCCCCGCACATCCGTGTCCCCGATGTACATCGCGGGCCGCACGCGTACCGCCTCTAGACCCTCGAGAACGGTGATAGAATCCGCCCGATAGTCGCCCTTCTTGGGGGTGTCGTCGCTCATCTCTAATTGGTTGCCCTCTTCAGACTAGCCCTTCAGGCGAAACGAAACCTTGCGAATGGACTCCTGCCCAAGGTCCTGGTTTGCCTGTTGCCTGTATTTTTCGTTCTTGATGTTCTTTAGCTCGTGCAGAAACACGCCGGACTCAACCTCCACGGTCAAGGTGCCCCGGAAGAATTTCACGGGAGTGGCGTGTGCTCTTTCTACGGCATTCAGATTCTTGGACCAAGCATCAGCCACCCGGGTGTAGGCAGATGTCACCCGCACCCTCTTTTCCCTGAGGAACGCGTGTATCGCGTCCTCCAAAGCCACCATTCCGCCGCGCTTGGTCGTCACGTGATTCTAGGTGTCGACGGTGATCGGCATCACGATGTAGGTATAGTTCTCCCCAAGGGTGAACTTGCCTGGCGTGTTGCGCTGGTTGAATTCGAGGCGGAGCACGTCGGTCTCGCAGTTCTTGATTCCGTCAATGAGGTAGTCTGGATTGAAGACGATGTCCACGGGGTCGCCGTCGTATTGAATAGCGAGTTGGGCCGTCGCTTCTCCCGTTGAGTCCGAACGACCTAAAATCTTCATCTGACCGGGCTCAAGCGAGATACGCACGGCCCGCGTGTCAACACTGGTGACGTTCGCGACCAACTTGAGTTTCTTGCCAAATGTAACTGCGTCTGCCTCCACGAGGTTTTCGGTCGAAGAGGGAACCACAGCTGAATAGCGCGGGAAGTCGCCGTCGATCAGGCGTGCGAAGACCTCGGCCTTGGAGGTGCGTAGGCCGAAGATATTCTCACCGAAGTGAATCTCCACCATTTCGGTGGGGTCATCGATCACCCGGCAAAAAAGCTGCATGGCCTTGGTAGGCACGATAGCCGGTCCTTGGTTCAGCGGCTCGCCGTTGCGGTCGATGGTCGCCGAGGCCAGGGCCAGGCGCCGCCCATCGGTTGCGATCATCCGCAGCTCGTCGTCCTCGATCACCACAAGGATACCGTGCATCGCGTAGCGACCCGCCTCCCGTGCGGCGGCGAAACTCGTGCGTGACACGAGCCGACTGAATGTCGCTCCGAGAACCGAGACGGACCCCTGTTCGCCTTCTCCAAATTGGGAAACGCCGGGAAACTCGTCCGGGTCGATGGTGGTCAGCTCGCAGCGTTCGTCCTCACTCTCGATGAGGAAGCTGGAACCCTGGGAACCGAGACGCACGGTCTCGCCCGAGAGGTCGCGCACAAAGTCGGAGGCGACACGGGCAGGCACGAGGGCCGTCCCAGGCTCCTCAAGTTTGACGTTGTCGACTCTGTATCGCACGGCGACGTCGAGATCGGTTCCGACCAACTCGAGCGCATCCCCGTCCGCTCTCACGAAGACGTTTTCAACCGCCGGTCGGGTGCTCTTGTTGGGAATGACACTCGTGGCGATCGTCAACGCTTCACGCAAAGTCTCACGTTCACATAGAACCTTCATGGGAGGACGTCCTCTGTCTTGGACGCGAAGTGTTCGAGGACTTCTCCACAAGGGAACGGGAGTCGCGCGCCTCTCCGGTCCTGAATATGAAGATTAGTCATGTTAATAAGGGACCTACCGGAAAGGGGAAAAGGGTAGGCCGGACGACACATAGTTCTCGGTTGCACAACGATCTAACGGCGGATCGAGGGATGTGGAGAAAGGTGCGCGGCGTGTGCAGAACCACGGGAGTCCGGGCGCAACTTTGCACCGCTTTCCGGAGGGCTCAGGGGTGAGCCCGAGCGGGGCGGGAAAGCCCGTGAAGAACGAGGGTGTGTGTTCACAAAAGACGGGGTGGTTTCGACGGGGTTTCCACGCTTTTCCAGGAACGGAAAAACGGGGCGGAGAGCTGCCCATCCCCCGCAGATTCGGGCGGATTCGGAAGCTGGAAAATCCTACCAGACCATCCTGGCCGGACCCAGCGCCCTCCCTATGACTTAATACGGTCCTGAAAGATCGGAGGCCGAGAGCAGGCAAATTGCCGGAAATGCCCCTGTCAGGGAGATTCGGGGTCGTGGGCCCTCAGCTCCAGGGACAGCTCGGTGACGTGCGTCAGCGTGCGTGCATCCTGCTTGGTCAAGCGGGCGATCTTCTGGACGCCGTAGAGCACGGTAGAGTGGTCTCGGCCCCCGAAGTGACCCCCGATCTCCTCGAGCGACATGCGCGTGATCTGTCGCGCCAGATACATCCCGATTTGGCGGGGATAGGCGATGGCCTGGGTGCGTCGCCGCGACTGAAGTTCGGCCTGTTTCACGCCGAAGCGGTCGGCCACAATCTTCATGATGTCTTCGATTGAGGGAAGACCTTTGCGGACCGTGAAGAGCTCACGGAGGCACTGTCGGACGGATTCGAGCGTGATTTTCTTCTGACTGAGCACGCAGAAGCCGAGGAGCTTGGTGACCGCACCCTCGAGTTCGCGGATGTTGGTGTCGATGCGGTCGGCCAGAAAACGTGCCACGTCGTCGGGAATCTCGTGCCCCTGTTCTCGGCTCTTGCGCCTGAGGATGGCCAGGCGTGTTTCGTAGCACGGAGGATCGAGTTCGGTGACCAGGCCCCACTTGAAGCGCGACACCAGGCGAGCGTGCAGTGTGGGAATCTCGAGCGGAGGGCAATCGGATGAGAGTACGAGCTGCTTGCCGCGCGTATGGAGTGAATTGAAGGTGTGGAAGAACTCTTCCTGCGTTCGCTCTTTGTTAGCTAACAGGTGTATGTCGTCGACGACGAGCATGTCCACATCGCGGTACTTGCTGCGAAACCGGTCGATGCTCCCGTTCTCGAGGGCACCGATGAAGTGGTTCACGAAGGTCTCACACGAGAGGTACAGGATTCGCGTCTCCGGCGTGTGCTGGAGCAGGTGGTAGCAGAGGCTTTGCAAGAGGTGGGTCTTGCCCAGCCCCACGCTCCCATGCACGAACAGCGGGTTGTAGGCCTGGGAGGGTTTTTCGGCCACACCCTGACAGGCGGCATAGGCGAAACGGTTGCACGGGCCGACGACGAAGCCATCGAAACGATAGCGCGGATTCAGCGTGACGTCGCTGCTGGGCAGGAGCGCGGGAGGAGCCTTCGAGGGAGCGGCCTCCGGCGGGCTGGGGGCTTCCGTTTCGGCCGACGGAGCCGGCGTTTCGCGCTCGCCGGCGGCTGCGCACTCGGGATCGACGACGAATTCGACCTCTAATCGGCGGCCGAGGACCTTCTCGACCGTGTTCACGACCGTTTCGAGGTAGTACTCCTGCAGCCAGTCGCGCGAGAAACCGTTCTGTACGGCGATGCTGAGGCGATTTTGATCTAGGCTGCGGACCGCCGTGGGGCGAAACCAGGTTTCATACTGCTCGCGCCGAATGTCTTCCAGGAGCGCGATGCAGAGACGCCTCCAGAGTTCGACGTGATGGGGCTCCGGTAGCGCCGCACTCGTCTCGTGCTGCGCTGTCTGCATGGACTGGGGGGGCTGTGACTCACGACCGGGCTCCTGAGAAGAGCCTGACTTGGCGGTGTTTGAACTCTGCATACTGGAACCCCTCATTGCGACCGGCTGTGGCAACCGAGGTTGCAACGCGAACCGCACAGACGGTGCGACCACCGCCGTAAGTGGCGAGTGCGTTCACTGCCCGTTCCGGCAAAGTCGCTGAAAGTCGGCTGCGGCCCTACATTCGCTCGCGAGAAGATGCCCTGTGACCCCCTGCGCGAAGCGTCGCACGGGCAAACATTTGTCGACGAGCGCGGCGCATTACAAGGCCATCAGGATGCACCGTCAACGAGAGACTTAGCAATCTCTTAGTACTTGTTCGTGAAGCATCAGGACGTCACCCGACTTGCGTTCGTCGGTGCAAAGAGTTTTTTCAGGATGCTTAGTGCACGCTTGCAATCTTCACGCGTTGTGTTTCTGCCGAGCGACAAACGAAGGCCCGAACGCGCGGTGTCATCGTCGTATCCCATCGCTTGCAAGACGTGTGAAGGTTCGGCCGAACCGCTAGCACAGGCAGAGCCCGCTGAGGCTTCCACTCCCGCAAGATCGAGACGCGTTACGAGCACGCGCCCGTCCGTTTCGGGTATGGAGAAACACAAGGTGTTGGGGAGCCGCCGGCGCGAATCGAGCGGCGGCCCGACAAGGCGCGCGCCGGGAAGGGCGGCCTGGATCCCCTTCCACAGAAAGCGCGTATGCCCTCCAGTGCCCGCAGCATAGCGCTCGCGGCCGTTTTCGGCGAGATCGATGGCGATGGAAGCCGCGTAAATTGCTGCTGCGTTCTCGGTTCCCGGACGCAGGGCGGCCTCCTGTCCTCCCCCGTAGGTTCGCGGGACCAGGGGCGTTCCCGAACGACGCCACAGGACGCCGACACCCGCCGGTCCGCCTAGTTTGTGTGCAGAAAACGAGGCGAGGTCGATGCACGCGAGGTCGAGCGGCACGCGACCCAGGGCCTGGGCGGCGTCGGTGTGAAACAGTGGACGCCGTCCGTCCAACTGTGAGACCCGTTCGAGGAGAGCGGCGAGTTCGGGCACGGCCCCGTTCTCTCCGTTTGCGACCGACACCGAGATGAGGTCCACCCGTTCCTCCCCAAGGAGGCGCTCGAAATCTTCCAGGAGCGGGAGTCCCGTGCGGTCCACGGCGCAGTGGTGGACACTGAAGCCGCGCTGGGCCAACGCCCGCGCCGGTTCAAGGACCGAGGAATGCTCGGTCCCCAGGGTCACCAGACCCGCGCCGGGGCCGCGAGCTTCCAGGGCTCCGAAGAGCGCCAGATTGTTCGCCTCGGTCGCGCCCGAGGTAAAGACAATCTCGTCCTCGGCGGCGCCCAGGGTTTCGGCGACCCGGACGCGCGCTTCGTCGATGAGCGCGCGGGAGGCGCGCCCGGCCGCGTGAAGGCTCGAAGGATGGCCGGCTAACTTGCCCGTAAGTTCCACGAACGCCTCGCGTGCGGCCCGGCGCATCGGCGTCGTGGCGTTGTGGTCGAGATAGACCCGTTTCATCCGCCCTTCTCGCAGGTGTTCGCCTGTTCCCGTCGTGCCAGGACACGGCGGTAGAGCGCCTCGTACTGCGAGACGATGCGATCGCGGGAGAATCGGTCCAGGACGCTCTTGCGTGCGGCGTGGCCCATGCTCCGGGCGCGCGGCCGATCGAAGAGCAGCCCCTTGAGTTTGGCTGCGTAGGCGACCTGGTCGTCGGGTGATGCGAGCAGGCCCGTCTCACCATCCAGAACCACCTCGGGGACCCCGCCGACGGCCGTTGCGACCACCGGGGTTCCACAGGACATGGCCTCCAGGGCGGAGAGGCCGAAGGACTCTTCCCGACTCGTGAGCAGAAAGACGTCGGCCGGGGCGAGCAATTCGGGCAGAGCGTCGCGCTCGCCCAGGAAGCAGACGCGACGCTCCAGGCCGAGCTCCCGTGCGCGTTGGAAGGCTTGCTGTTGGTCGGGTCCGTCCCCCACCAGGGTCAGTGTCGCATCGGTGCCTTCGGTGGCGCGGCCGAAAGCCTCGATCAACCAGGGCACGCGTTTGACGGCCCGGAAGTTGGATACGTGAACGGCGTGGGGTTGGGGGTGGATGGAGGAAGCGCCTTCGGAGGGGTCACCTGCGTGCGGACGAAAACGGTCCGTATCCACGAAGTTGGGCACCACTTCGATGTCACATCCTCGGTTCGCGGCCAAACAGAAATGGGCCCGGGTTTGGGCGGCGAGGGAATTTGAAACCGCCGTGGCCACATCGGAGGCCTCGATGAGGTACTGGGTCAACGGCGCGTACGAGGGATCGCTTCCCACGATCGTGACATCGGTGCCATGAAGGGTCGTTATGACCGCCGGCGGCTTCAGCGACGAGTCTGCCCCGGCAGCGGACTGGGCCAGCACGGCGGAGACCGCGTGGGGTAGTGCATAGTGCGCATGAAGGAGGTCGAGGCCCTCGGAGCGGTGCACGCGCAGGATGTTCGAGGTGGTCGCCAGGTCGTGCGGTGTCGATGAGAAGAGCGGGTACGGCAAGCCCTGGGAGCGATGCATCGTGACCGGGCCTGGCGACCGAGCGAGGCGCGGCGGCACACGGTGCGAGAAGAGGTGGACCGCGTGCCCGCGGCCCGCCAGCGACAGGGCGAGCTCGGAGGCGATCACCCCCGACCCGCCGTAGGTCGGGTGGCAGAGGATTCCGATCGAGAGACGCGGTTCCATGGAAACCCTCGTTGAGGCCCGGGCGTCAGGGTCCTTTTTCCCGGAGAGGACTGTCGGTCACCGCCGTCTTGGGCTGGGGAGCTGCGGAGGGTTGGTGGGGTTGCAGATCGACCGTTTTCTCGCGCGGTTTTTGGGCCGGTTCCGTTTCGGTAGCGATCTCTTCCATCGCGAGCACGGCCTGCCCGAGGGCGGTGTAGTCGCGTGCACCGGAGGACTGCGGAGCGTATTCGAAGATCGTCTTTCCGAAACTCGGCGATTCGGCAAGCTTGACGTTCTGCCCGATCGTCGTCGCGAACACGCGGTCGGGGAAATAGGAGCGCAACTCTCCCAGAACCTCGCGCGCGAGCCTCAAACGGTTGTCGTACAAGCACGGTATGAGCCCGGTGCATTCCAGCCGCGGGTTCATGCGTTTCTTTACGAGTTCGATCACCTCGAGCAGTTTGCTCATGCCCTGCAACGCAAAAAACTCCGTCTGCACCACGAGAAACGCTTCGTCCGCCGCCGACAGGGCGTTGATCGACAGAAGCCCCAGGCTGGGAGGGCAATCGAAGAGCAGGTAGTCGCACGGCTCGCCATCTTTGCACCACTCCTCGATCGCATCCCGGAGAAGGGTCTCCCGTCCGAGCGCCGCCGCGAGCTCGAGTTCGGCACCGGACAGGTGGATGTCGGTCGGCATCAACCTCATTCCGTCGGTCGAGGTGTCGACGAGGGCTTCCGCAAAGCTACATTGCGCGGTGAGAACGCGATAGCTGGAGGGGGCGCCGCTTCCGACGACCGATCCCAGGTGCAGCGAGAGGTTGGCCTGGGGATCGAGGTCGACAAGCACGACACGCTTGCCCCCCAACGCCAAGGCGGCGCCGAGGTTTACGGTCGTCGTAGTCTTCCCGACGCCCCCTTTCTGGTTGACGAGTGCGATTTGGCGCACGATCCGGGGATTGTAGCGAGGGGGGGGTGCGGCTTCCTATGACGAGCTTTCTACCCGACATCCTGCGGGTTCTCGACGGAGGGGACGGCGGCAATCCCCGGGACGGTTTTCCACATTCCGTGGAAAACCATGGAAGCGACACTTAGGCCCCAATTACCGGGAATTTTCCAGGGAAGCCCTCTCAGGTGTCCGGCTTTCCCCGTGTTTTCCGCAACCCATCCCCAGCTGGCCCGGTCCCTTCCGACACCCCCCAGGTGGGTGGGGCTTGGGATGGCGCCTCCCGCTCACGGCAGGAGTTTCTCCATCTCGATCGATCCAGGGTGCTTCGGTCTGCCGCCTCCAGAGCGGGCTAGGCAAAGCCCACGATGTCGAGCGGGTTTCCGATCGCCAAGGGACCCTGCAGCAGGAGCGGCTCGCCATGGGACCTCCCGATCTTCTCGCCCCAGTAGCGCGCCTTGGTTTCGGCCCGGGCCAGGATGTCGGCGCCGAACAGGAAGTGCTCACCGCGATCGTTCTTTCCCGTCGGCTCCAGCTGGGAGGCGTAGCACCGGATGGCCTCGCACTTTTGTTCCCAGACGCTCGAGATGTCCACCACCAGGGTGGGCTCGAAATCCTCATGGCTCTGGAAATGCACGAGTAGCTTGGGGCGGTGGGCGGGCGCTCCTCCGCTGGACTCGGCCAGTCGCTTCAGGCCGGAGAGATACCAGGCTTCCCGGGCCAGCTGGCCGCAGGCTGCGTGATCGGGATGGAGATCCTGGGTGTGATGGGCGAGAACGAGGCTCGGAGCGTGCTCCCGGAAGACCGCAGCGAGAGCCTGCCTGGACTCCACGGTAGCCCGCACGCGGCCGTCGGGAAGTTCGAGGTTGCAGCGCACCGCCAAGCCCAGTGCGGCCGTTGCGGCCCGGGTTTCCTCCGTCCGATCGGCCTCCGTCCCTCGAGTTCCCATCTCCCCCCGGGTGAGGTCGCAAACACCGACCTTGGCGCCGGCCCGAACCATGCGCAGAATGGTGCCTCCCAGGGAGATTTCTGCATCGTCGGGGTGGGCGGCTATGACGAGGGCGTCCAAGGTCATGACGACGGCTCCTGTTCGATCTGAATGAGAAGATGTTCGGTAGGAAATGGGTCGATCTCATGTAGTAGTTCGTCCATCCAGCCTGACCCGTGGCGGACGATGAACTCCAGCGCTCCGCGCACGCGCTCCTGGGGCTCACCCCGAGGGTAGATGGCGTTGTTCACCCGTCGGAAGTGTCGCCGGCCCCTCCCCTGGGTATTGGCGTGGACCCGCTCGGCCTTTGTGGCCAGCTTCTCGACCAGTCCGCGCACCTGGCCGGCGCTCTTTTTCAGCTGTTGGGCGAGCCCCCGGTCGAGCTTAGCGAGCTCTTGGTGCAGCCCCCCCATCTCGCCCGACATACGCTGGCCCAGGTTGCGAAGGGAAAGCACCACCGGTGCCGTCTCGCCCCCCTCTTCGTCCTCGCCCAGGTTGCCCCGGGCCTCGAAAACCTCGCGCGCATCGACCCCGATTTTTTCGAGCGAGAGACGCACGCCATCCTCCACTAGGGTTGCCGACAGACGGGGAACAAAAACCCCGGGCGCGTCGACGAGGCGACGCAGCTCGCCGAGCTGGGCATAGTAGTTCAGTTCGCCGAGGCCCCCGACGTAGGCCGCAATCGGTAGGGCCATGTCCTGAACGATCGGCCGCAGGAGCGCACCCGCTGACCATTCCTCGGGGGCCTGCACGATCTCGGCGGCCAGTTCGCTCGCAGTACGCGAGCCGGCCTCGCCGTCGAACCGAAATTCTTCGCCGTGCGACCGAAGCGCAAGCCGCTTATCGTCGACGAAGCGGAAGGCCAGCGCCGCGGTCGCGGGATCGATCGCGGGCTCGCGTCCGATGTTGCGCACGTTCTGGGCTCCCGCCTCCAGGGGCTTGGCGATGCCCTGGCCCACAACCTGCGCGAGGGATTGGGACAAGCGCGAGCGAATCCACTCGGGTTCGACCACGATCAGGCCCAGGTGACCGTACAAACCGAGCAAAATACGGGTGAATGCGTTCGAAAAACTCTCCCCTGCACGCGGCAAGAAAAGCTCGAACGTCCGCTCGCGCCATTCGCCCTCCGGCAAACTTTGACGCAGAACTTGTTCGAGAGCGTCCAGGTGGTGCTTGTCCGGTTCAAAGAGAATCCGGGACAGTGGCGTACGTCCGGAAGAAACGCCCGCCAGTCCGACCTTGCGCAGGTCGAGGCTTGGGTTTTGAACCCACAGGTGGTGAACCTCGGCGATGTCGTGATCGTCCGCGTGATTCCAAAAAGCGGGGACGACCGGAGTTCCAAAACTCTTTTCGAGCTCGCTCGCCAGGCGGACCGCGTGCAGCGCCTTGTATACGTTGAACAACGGCCCGCCCAACAAACCGGGTTGCTGGCCGACCATTACGATGGAAGCCGTAGGGTTCTTCAGCTTCCGAATGGACTCGAGGACGGCTACGTGCGGCTCGTGAAGCGATAGAGCTTTTTCCAGTGTTTGCGCAAGATCCTTGCGGTCGTCGGTATCCCTCGCCGGTGTTGGCTGCGGCACGTCCTCGACGCGAGCCGGAACAATGACGTCGGGCATATTGCTCGGACGCGGGCGTTCGGCAAAGGCGCGCAACGCCCAGGTAGCCGGGTGCAGCAGGTCGGCGGGCAGGTGGCGAATTGTGAGCGGCAATGAAGAGCAGTCCAAGAAGTCAACAGGGCGTCAGGCCTAGCGCGCGGCGCAGTTCGGCGACAGTTACACCCAGGGCGACCCGAGCCGCATCTTTCCACGAGCGTTGCGCGTTTTCGGGCCGTTGCCACGCGAACGCGATTCCACGGGACGAGTTGATCAGCGCGCCTCGCCAGGGATGGTTCGAATCGGGAAACGCGACCTTGCAATCAGCGGCCGAGGCGCCCTGTGCGCCGACGCCGGGCAACAAAAACAGTGTCTTGGGCATCCGCTTGCGCAGACGCGCGAGTTCTTCTACGTGCGTGGCTCCAACTACGGCTCCGACCGAAGAGAAACCACACTCCCCTATCGAGGCGTTTCCCCAGGTGGAGACAGCGTCGGCAACAACCTCGCTCAGGGGCGGATCACCGTGTTCCTGGAACAGGGCGCTTTCTGGATTCGACGTGCGCACCAGTACGAAGACTCCACGGTCGGTTCCCTGGCAAGCATCGAGAAACGGCTGCGTTGCATCCGCTCCAAGGTAGGGGTTGATGGTAATGGCATCGCACACGTGGGGGGCGTCGCCGGCGAGATACGCCTGGGCATAGGCCTTCGCCGTTGAGGGCACATCACCACGCTTTACGTCACCAATGACCAAGAGGCCGTGGTCGTGTGCGCGAGCCACCGTGTTCTCGAAGGCCTTCATTCCGGCGGAGCCATGGATTTCGAAGAACGCGGCCTGGGGCTTGACGGCCGCTACCTGACCGGCAGCCACATCGATGAGCTGAGCGGAGAAAGCTTCGACCTGCGCTGCGCGCTCTTCGTTCGATGCCTGGAGGGATCGGGCGGTCGAGAATTCCTTCGGCAGGAGGTCGAGGTGCGGATCGATTCCGAGGACCAACGGGTGGCCTACATCCTCCACGGCGGCGTCTAGTCGGTCGGCAAAACTCATCCGGATCCTTCTTTTGACGACTCCTCTTTGGGGATCGGCTTGTCGGCAACCTTCTCTACTTTTGCTTGAGTGAGCTCGTCGAAGAGGTCGTCGACTTTTTCGTTGGGCGGAATCAAGACTCCGCCCGTCATCGTGACGCGGAGAGCCTCGTCGATCGAAATCGGTAGCGGAATGACGCGATCGGGTTCGATGAAAACCGTGTAGCCCGTCATGGGCATGGGCGATGAGGGCACGAAGGCGCTGACGAGCTCCTTGCCGGTCTCTTCTCGCAGCGTCTTCAGGGAACTGGAAGTGACGAATGCGATCGACCAGATGCCGGGACTGGGATAGGGAATGGCGACGACCGTGTCGAACTCGATCTGTTTCTCTGCGAAGAAGAATTCGACGAGTTGTTTGCTGTAAGGATAGACCGATTTCACGACTGGAATCAGTTGCATCGCATCGTCCAGCTTGCCGACGATGCGGCGACCGACAAAGCCACCTACCAGCCATCCCAACCAGAGGACGAGGAGCAGAGAAAGGAAGACGCCGATCAGCGGGTGGATGTGTGCGGTGACATCCTGTCGCAACCTTTCACGGCGTATGGCGAGGTCGTCGAGATTGCGGAAGAACCCCAGGTTCCGGTTCCGGTATACCGATAGGCGATCGAGAAACTCCGGACCGGCGAAGCCCTCGGGCCGACGAGCCAAGGTTTGCAGTTCGAGCGGGAGCAACTCGGGATCGAGGTACTCCGCTTGCAGCGGATCGATCCCGAAGCGATCGAGCAATTTCCAACCCAGGCCGTTGCCTTCGATCGACCAGTAGATGGTCGAATTGATCGGGCCGGTGACGTAGCGGTCTACCATCTGGAAGAGCAGCCCGAAGACCACGAAGGTCAAGATCACAGGCAGCACTGTGATGAGACCCCGCAGGAAAAAACCCCCTACCCCTTTCGGGGTGGGCTTTTTCTTTTTCGGCTTGGGCTTCCTTATGAACCGCTTGGGCATGGACGAACCTCGTAAGTCTATCGATCCGGGGAGGTGGGCCCGACGATCTTGGCGGGCTCCCATGGATCTGTTGGCTTTTCTCGCTCGCTCGTTGCGTCCAGGAACTTCCTGGCCACGGCATCCGCAAGGGGCCAACCACGCTCGGTCAATCGATAGTGGGCCCCGACGCGCTCCAGCAGTCCTCGATGCATCATTTCTTCGATCCGGGGAAGGGTCGGGTCTTCTTCGGGCTCGACGGACGCAGAGGCGCGGGCCGCCTCCAGGTCGACTCCACGGCGGGTTCGCAGTCCCAGCCACCACGTCTCCCCGAGCCGCTCGACCGGCGAGAGCGTCTCTTCCCACGCGGTCGGGTAGTCGCCGCGCTCGATCGCCCGCCGCCACGGGTGCAGGCTACGCGGGTTTCCAAAACGCGTTCCCCCTACCTGGCTGACCGCCGAGGGCCCGATGCCCACGTAGGGTTCGTTGCGCCAGTAACCCTCATTATGCTGACATTGTTGCCCTGATAAACAGAAGTTAGACACCTCATAGGCCTGGTATCCCCGGTCCCCAAGGGCCCCCCGCGTGGCCTCGAAGAAGGCCAGTTCGAGTTCTTCCCCGAACACGGGCAGGCGACCTTCTTCCCTCCAACGTGTCATTATCGTGCCTTTTTCATAGGCGAGCTGATAGGCGCTGATGTGCCCGAGCTCGAAGGCGGTGACGCGCCTCAGGTCCGTGAGCCAGGCCTCGACCGTCTGGCCCGGAGCACCGTAGATGAGATCCGCGCTGATCCGTTCGATCCCACCTGTCCGGGCAGCATCGAGGGCCGCCAGGGCCGTCTCGGCCGTGTGAACCCGTCCGAAGAGCTCGAGGATCGTCGGGTCCAGGCTCTGCACCCCGATGGAGAGCCGGTCGACTCCAAAGCTGCGCAGGGCACGGACCCTGTCCGCATCGAGGCTCTCGGGGTTCGACTCGAGGGTCACCTCCCTGGCCGAGGCCCGGAAGCCGGAGGCCCGATCGAGCTCATCGAAGAGGCGGCCCAGATCCTCTGGGGGATACAGGGAGGGTGTGCCGCCACCTACAAAGACCGTTTTGGGAGACCGCGGAGCGCGGCGATGGACCTCGGCGATGACGGCCTCGAGCGTCCCGTCGAGATCCTCCCCCTCGGCCGCCAGGGAATAGAAGTCGCAATAGGTGCACTTGGCCACGCAGAAGGGCAGATGCACGTACAGCGCGGTCCCCGGCTCGGGGGTCAGCTGCTGAGCTCGAAAGGAGGTCATCGAGCGCAACGGTAGCAAAGCCCCGGCAACCGAGCCTCGGAGGTTCTTCCATCCCAAAGCCCCGCCCACCGGGGGGGCTCATGAGATCCCCCGGTGGCGGGCCGGATCGCGCATTTTTTCTGGCAAATTCCCCGGAGAAACTGCGCGAGCCAGCTAGTGGCCTTCCATCACGCGCGACAAACGCGCCAACGTTTCGCGCTCGATCTGGCGCACGCGTTCGCGCGTCAGTCCAACGACTTTGCCGATGTCCTTCAGTGTCATCGGCTCTTGACTCTCTCCCAAGCCATAACGCAAGCGCAGGATCGTCGCTTGGCGTTCGTCGATCGAGTCCAAAAGTTCACGCAGACGGGTGAGCATGTCAGCGTGCTGGATCGTTTCTTCCGGTGTATACGTCTTCTCGTCTTCAACCGTGTCCTGCGAACCCGTCATGAGCTCGAGCTGTGCACCGGACCCCGTCGTCTGGATCGTCTGTTTCAGCAAACGCCAGCTTTCAGGCGGAATCCCCAATTCGCGCGCAACTTCTTCGACACTCGGTGAGCGGCCCAGGCGATACGACAGTTCGCGACCGACGACGCGCCACTTGGAGATCAGCTCGGCCATGTAGCCCGGTACGCGTACCGATTGCACGGAAGATGAAAGCGAACGACGGATCGCCTGCTTGATCCACCACGATCCATAGGTCGAGAAACGACAACCTGCTTCGGGATCGAATTTCTCAGCCGCCTTCAGCAAGCCGATGTTTCCCTCCGCGATGAGATCCTGCAAAGGCAAACCGCGCTCGGAATAGAGCTTCGCGATCGACACGACCAAACGGAGGTTGGCGCGCACGAGGTGTTCGCGTGCGGCCATGTCGCCCTGCTGGACGCGGTGTCCCAAGTCCTGCTCTTGTTCGGCCGTGAGCAGGGGGACTTCGTTGATCTCCTGAAGATATGTCTCCAGACAGCGTTCTGAGGAAATCGGACCTCTCCTTGGGGATGGGGGAAGGCGTTGTTGCGGGCGGGATGCCCCGGACGTGATGCGCTCGTTCGACCTCCCGACACGCGACTCTTGAGGCCGATTTCGGATCGGCTTGCGAAGAACCGAGGCCGCCTCAGCCCACCCAAACTTTTTGCCGGATCCATGGGCTTTCCGGCGTGAGCTACTGCGGGCGGGCGGCTATGGTGGCTCCCCGTGAGCGAGGTCACCTACGAGAAACTCGTCGACGAAAAGCGCTTCGTCCGACTGCTTCAGGCCCACGCGGAGGTGTTCCTTAGTCTTACAAAGTTGCTTTCCGCGCAGGCGGGCGCGACCTGGAACAAGAGGCACTACTACCAGCTCATCAATGAGACCGACACGCTCGAGTCGGTGCTCGACGACTACGGGGCCCGGTACAACCGCACGTACGCATTCTTTACAGAGCTTGTTGCCTCGATCCGTTGGTTTGCCCACACCGGATACAGCATCGTCCACCTGCTCGGCCGGCTCGAATCCTATCGAGGCGACGAGGCCGACCAGGCCGACTGGCTCGAGGCCCACGGGGAGATCGAAAAGGGGCTCCAGTTCGTCCAGTCTTACACGATCGATCTCATCGATGGCGTCCGCGGTGAGGCGGTGGGTCTGGGGCTGAAACCCTCCAAGAGGTCCTTTCCGGAGGAGGACTTTCTGCCGGTCATGGCCCGCAAGCGCCTGCCGCGTAATGTGGGGCAAACCGACCTCGTGCAGGAGCAGCACAGGATCGCCGAGGTGGCCACCAAGTATCTCCAGGCACGAGAGATGCTCCGCGAAACGGGCGTTCGCCGGATCGACGATCACGAAGAGCGTCACAGGCGATTCGCCCGGGTCTGTTCCGAAGAACACGCGCGCGTCTACGAGGCCACCATTCACAACCTCCAGTCCACCTACGACACGCACATTCAGAACACGGTTGTGGAGGCCAAGGACTCCCGCCTTTCCCGGCTCCGGGGCTACATCTCTCCCGCCCTCCACCTGCTCCAGGCCGTCACCTTCCTCGCCCACTTCATCGAACGCCACGAAACCGTGATTCGAAGTGAGGACGCGAAGTCCAAGATTGCCGAGCTCATCGACAGTTCAGAGGTGGAGGGCGTGGCCTGGAACCTCTTCCTTTTCTGGGCGGACCGCTTCCTCGATTCCGGCGTTCCGCTCGCACAGGAGCTCTTGCCGGAATACACCAACCTGATCGAACTCGAGGTGGACCTTCCGTCGGAGCTCTCGCTGCACGCCCGTCCCGCGGCTCTGGTTGTGGGCATCGTGAACCACTACGGGACGCCCGTCGAAATGGAGGTCGGTGGAAAGCGTTGCAACGCCGGCTCCATTCTGGAGCTATTGGTTACGGTGGGGTCCCTCCCCGGGCACAAGAATTTCACCTTCCGTGGGGACGAGAGGCCGTTACAAGCCATCGGTCTGCTCTTTCAACACTCACTGGGTGAGCACGGGCTCGAGAATCTCCCCGAGGAGCTCGGCTACCTGCGGCACTAGCGGCGCGACACGGGCAAGTTCGGGCAAAAAATCGTGCGTTGCTAGACTCCGATTCGAAGCCGCTCTCCGAGTACATCCGGAAGTCCTGCCTGGTGGATGCGTTTCACTTCGACCTCGATGTCGTAGTCCGTCCGGAGAATCGAGGCGTGGCGTCGGATCGTGTCGTAAATCGCGTAGGCGGCCAGGGGGTTTTCATCCCGGGGCTGACCCACGCTGCCCACGTTGATCAAGGCCTGTACGGTCTCCGACAGATCGATTTCGGTGTCGAAGGTGTAGGCCGTACGCTTGGGCTCGTCTTCGAAACGCAGCACGGTCAGGGGAATGTGGCTGTGGCCGACGAAGCATGCCGGCTGGGTCATCTCATCCAGGGACGGATTGGCATCTGAGATCGATAGGATGTAGTCGAACAGCTCGGGCTTGTGGAGCGTTCCGTGGGCGACCTGGCAGTGGTCCAGGGTCAAAGCGAAGGGCAGTGCCGAGAGCCAGCGCTTCTCTTCCATGGACAGCATCGATTCCGTCCATTCCACGGCGGCCCTGGCATAGGGGTTAAAGCAGCGCACATCCAGTTCGCCGATGCAGGCCGCGTCGTGGTTGCCCTTTACGACGAAGGCCTTCCTGTCCTGAAGCAGCGCGATGCACTCGCCCGGGGCCGCCCCGTAGCCAACGACGTCTCCCACGCTGATGAGGGCGTCGATCCCCTCATCCTCGAGACACTCCAGCACTCTCTCCAGGGCTGAGAGGTTGCCGTGAATGTCTCCTAGGATGCCGTATCTCATGCTTTCCGGGCCGGGCAGGGGACATGGAAGAGCCAGGCGGACCCGAAGAGAGCACACAGGCCCACAAGCTGGGGAAGAGCCGAATTCTCACCCGAGGCGAATGAACCCATGGGGTTCCGGGACAGAAGAGGACCGGCGAGAGGGACGACCCAACGCCCTAAGTTGCCACCATCGGCAAGAAGGGCCGGCAGCAACCATACGATTCCTAGAAACAACACCAGACGCTCCGCCGGGGAGCTTCTCGTGGCCCAGGCCAGAAGAGCGATGCCCGCGAGGTAGGAGTCGATCCAGAGGGCTTCCGCCAGAACCCGGGGGATCAGATGGATCCCCCCCTGGGAGGCCGCACCCAGCAGAAGAAAGGCCTGAAGAGCCAAAGGGGCTGCCAGGAGGCCGCTCAATAGCCCCCAAAATCGGCTAGGGGCGGCAAAGCGATCCAGGAAGGGTTCGCCCTTCGCCAGGACGAACAGGGCGTAGGCGGCGCCCAGCGAACCCAGGGGAGCAACGCAAACCCGGGTGATGCGGAGAACGGACTCGGGTCCCGGGATTTCCAGCCAGGGGCTCAGGTGGAGCATGACCGGCACGAGGGAAGCGGCAAATGCGCCCGCAAGGAGGGCCAGGGGGCTTTTTCGAGCCCCGGAGAGCACCCATCGACCCACAGCAAAGACCAACACGAACCTAGTTCTACGCCCATGGGGGGGCCGCGTCCAGCGGCGCGCCGGCCCGATGTTCCACGTGGAACATCGGGTCAGGGTTGGCCGCCCAATGTTCCACGTGGAACATCGGGTCAGGATTCTTATCCCCAGGACCCTTGGTTCCATGGCACACCTCCGTAGGCTCGACATCGAACCTGACGAAGCCTACGCTCGCCCCCTGATCCCTCGTGTCTACTGAAAACCTCTGAGCGCTTGCATCATGGCGATCGAACGTCGACTTGGCCGCGGACTGGGGTCCTTGCTTTCCAACGCTAGAGCAGAGGACCCTCGTGACGAGATCCCCCTGTCCCGGATCCGCCCGAATCCCTTCCAACCCCGGGGCATTTTTGATCCTGCGGCCCTGGCTGAGCTCCAGAAGAGCATCGAAAGCCATGGCGTGCTCCAGCCGGTGGTCGTGCGTGCCATAGGGGACGGCTACGAACTCATTTCGGGAGAGCGAAGGTTTCGGGCTGCCCAGGCGGCCGGGAAGCCCTCCATTCCCGCCGTCGTGCGTAGCGAGGTCCCGGATGAGGACATGCTCGAGCTGGCCCTGGTGGAGAATCTCCAGCGGGCGGACCTGGACCCCCTGGAGAAGGCACGTGGTTTCCGACGGCTCATCGAGAAGCTTCAGCTGACCCAGGAAGAGGTCGCCGAAAGGATCGGACTTCGGAGGACGACGGTGACCAATCACCTGCGACTCCTCGAGCTCCCGGGCAAGGTTCAGGAGGCCGTAGCCCAGCGCCAGATCTCCATGGGCCATGCCCGGGCCCTCCTCGGATTGGGCGATGCCGACGCTCAGGTGAAGCTCTCGGACAGGATTGCGGCTCAGGGGCTATCGGTCCGCGCGGTGGAGAATCATGTGCGCGCCCTCCAGGGCCGTGCCGGCGCCCGAACCCAGGAAGCCGGGGCGAGCTCCGCTCCTCCGGCCTGGGTTGGAGAGTGGGAGGGACGCTTCCGCCAACACCTGGGGACCAAGGTTCAGCTGCGCCATGGCGAAAAGGACCACGGGCAGATCGTGATTTCCTATCACGACCGCGCCGATCTGGAGCGGCTCATGTCCCTCCTGGCGCCCCAGTCGAGCCTCTAGCCGGCGGCAGTCTCCGGTCCCTAGAGCACCTCGGTGGACTGCAGGATCACCGGCTCATCGGGGCGATCCCCGGTGGCTGCACCCGCTGCAATTTCCCGGGCGACTTCGATTCCCTCGACCACCACGCCGAAGACGGTGTAGGTCCCATTCCAGCCGTGGTTGGCCTCGGTGGTGATGTAGAACTGGCTCCCGCTGGAGCGAGCGTCTCCGGACTTCTTGGCCGCCGCCAGGACCCCTGCGTAGTGTCTGAGGGCCGGATCGATCTCCGCTTCGATCGTTTTCTCCGGACCGCCCAGGCCCCAGGTGTCAGGATCTCCGTCCACGGTGTTGGGATCCCCACCCTGAATCATCGTGCGAGGTAGGACCCGGTGAAAACGGGTGCCGTCGTAGTAGGACTCACCGCAGAGCTCGAGGAAGTTCTCCGAGTGCTGCGGCGCGCGGTCGTGATACAGCGCCACGACGATGTCCCCTTTCTCCGTGGTGATGCGAACGCGCGGGGCATCCGCGGGCGGTTCGGGGTTCCTGAAGAGGAGAGGATGGCCCTCCTCCCAGGCCGTCATCTGGCTCGAGCGGTCCTGGATGTGTTGGGCGAGAGTGACGGGGGGATTGCCATCTCCGCCGGGGAACAGGGCCTGGGTGACGAGCACGTGGTCGGGCCACCGGGTGGAGAGTTCCCCCAGGGCCCTTTCCGCCTCGGTGAACTGCACGTCTTCGACGAACTTGCCGATCTCCAGAGCCTTGGCCCAGGACCCGGCAGAGGAGTCGCCCAGGTCCTCCGCCAGGAGCGATAGGACCGATGCCGAGGGCACCGTGATGGGGCCGCTGCCGAACATCATGTTGAACGAGGCCTCTGACGTGAGCCGCCCCCAGTCCTCCTCGATATGCGCCTGGCGGTTGCTTGCCTGGTGCTGTTGGTAGAGCACGGTCCCGGTGACCAAGACCGCGCCGACTGCCAGGGGCTTCCAAGTTCGGTCCACGGCTTCGTGAAGCCAGGTTTTCTCGACCGTAGCGGCGAATTCGATTTGTGCCGGAGCGCGGTGTTTGGCCATCAGAGCGGTGAATTCTTGGGGAGAGGAGGGATGCGTTTCTCGATAAGGCTGAAAAGCGACTTCCTAGTTTCGGGGCCCGGCCTGAGGTCCGGAGTCAGACGGGCAGCGTGACCTGAAGCCCGAATCCAGGGGTTCGCGGCAGAACGAGCGCCCATGGTTACTATGCAGCCACTCCGGGCGTCAAGTGCCCGGGCCCTTTCCCTTTCTCCTCCGTCCTGGCTCGATGCTCTTCCTCGTCCTCTTTCTCACCGTCACAACTCCCGCAGAAGCTTCGGTAAGCGCTCGCTTCGAGGCGCCTTTCCAGGATGACTTCGCGGATCGTTTGAAGGCCGCGCGTGGCGACGTTGAGGCGTTGTGGTCCCTTGCGAACTGGTGTGAAGCGCGCGGCCTGATCCAGGAGCGCGACCGTACCTTGCGGTGGCTATTGAAAACCCAGCCGGAAGATCAAAAGGCGCGCGAGCTCCTGGGCCATGTGCGCTTCGATGGTCAGTGGTTTACGTCGGAAAAGAAGCTTGCCGCCTATCGCAAGAAGAAAGAGAAGGAGCTCAAAGCCAAGGCGTCGCGCGAAGCGAAGGCCAAGGGTTGGGTGCGCTACAAGGGCGAGTGGATCGATCCTGCCGACCGTGCTCTTCTCCAACGAGGTTGGGTGCGCGCCGAGGACGGCACGTGGGTCACGGCGGAAGACAAGAAACGACTTGATGAAGGATGGCAGCGCCAGGACCTTGTTTGGATCGCACCGGAGGAATTGTCCAAGCTCGACGAGGGCTTGTGGAAGTGTGGCTCTGAATGGTTGCCCCTGAAACAAGCGGATGAGTATCACGCTCAACTCGACCACTGGTGGCGCATACCGGGCCACCACTTGGTTGTGTGGTCCACCTGCACACGGGAGTTGTCGAAGCGTGCGCAGAAGCTCGCCGACTTCACCTGCATCGACATGGAGCGCTTGTTCGGCTGCGCTCCTTCGGACGCGCCGCCGTTGCTGGTACTGCGCGACCTCGAACAGTACCTGGCCTTCTCCAGCGATGGCTTCGGCAAGAGCTTGCAGGGCCTCGACTCTTTGCGCGGAACCTACTTTGCCGACCTTTGGTTTGAAGAGGATAAGTTCGTCGGCGCGGGCGTCGCCTACTGGAACCCGGAGGATCCCGTCGAGGATCGTTGGGGATCGCTCTGGGTGCGCCATGCGGCTGCGCAGTCGTTTGTCGAAGCCCTCGACCGCTCACCGCAAGCGCGCGCTGCGATCGCAGAAGGAGAAGACCCGCAGGGCTTCGTGCAGGGTTTCTGGGAGGAAAAAGCGATCCCGAGGTGGCTGCGCTACGGTGCAGCGAGCTATGCCGAGCGTTATTTCACCGATCCATTTCCAAGCGGTGGAAATGATTCTCTTTGGCCGCGTAAATGGTCAGCCGGGGAGATTGCGAAGAACGGCGGCCTCCAGTCCTTCGACGAGCTCTTCGAGTTCCGTCTCTCGTCCGATGATGGCAACGCGGCCCTGCACCTGTTGAATCAGGTCGGGCTGTTGGTGGCTTTTCTCCTCGATGGGGAAAGCCCTGCGCTGAGAAAGGACCTGGAGAAGTTCCACAATGCGATGAGACTCTTCACCGTCGACCCAAAAAAGGGACACAAGGCCCTCGAGAAAGCAGTGCGCGGAATCGAGCGTTCGCTGAAGAAGAACAAGAAAGACCTTACCGCCTTCGCAGGCCTCTGACGCGGAGCCACGGTTGTACCGAACCTCCTTTTTCCTGACAGAAAACCATCTAACGATGCACGCAATCCTTCTGAGTTTCCTCTCCTTCGGTTTGGGCGACGAGTCCACCCACGCAGCCTGGCACCCGGCCGATGCCGGACTGTTCCTCGAGGTTCCCGACGCAACGGCTTTGAGTGAGGTGTTGGATGAAACCCCACTGATGGATCTCCTCAGGGACAAGAGCATTCAGAACTTGTTGAAAGCCGTCGGCGTGGCGGAGATCGGCACTGTCGAGGACTTGAGCAAACTGGTTGCGGGCACGATTGGTGTGGCCCTTCCCGTGTCCGACCTGCAAGAGGGGGTCCGCGCGGCGTCCATATCGCTTTGCTACGACAGCGACGGCGTGGGCGTCACCGCCATCATCGAATGCAAGGATGAAAGTGTGGCCGCCGAACTCAAGTCGGTCATCAACGGGTTTGCCTACGAGGTTGAACGAGCACATCCCCTCGAGGGTTTCGAAACGTTGAACATGGCGATGCTTCCCCTCCCCGTGTGGTTGACGGTTCAGGGAACGCGCCTGGCTTTCGGTGTCTCCGACGAGACCGCGATCGGGTTGTCCGAGCGCTGGAAAGGCGGCGGTTCAAGCCTCGCCAAGAGCCCGTTGCTCAAGGACGGCTTCGGGATGTTGGGGTCCCCAAAGGGAACGCCGGTCATCTTGGGTTGCTACACGGGCGCGTTCGTGCTCGATGAACTCATGTCGGACGACACGTTCGGTGAGACCCTCGAAAGCATTCTCAGTACGCCGATTACCGTGCAGACGCACTTCTACGAGCAACGATTCGAAACACGCATCTTCATGGCCGACGGCGAGGGCGAAGAGGAGGCAGCGGCGGCCTCGTCCCACACAGACATTCAGGCGGATTGGCTGGCTGATCTGCCCGACGACGCGATGCTGAGCTATGCCACGACGATCGACGGGGCCGAACTGGCCGCGTCGATGCGCGGCATGATACAGGGCGTGGCCACGGTGGATGCTGCACTGGGTTCGATCGAAGAGAGGCTCGGCTTCAGCCTGGAAGGCTTCTTTGAGGGACTCGGGCCGCGCTTGCTCGTCTCCGTGCAACCGATCATGGGACTCGGGCTACCCCCGACTCTCTTGTGGGTCGACTCCGAGGATCCCGCCGGTTTCGTGAAGGACTTCGAGGCGCTCGCATCCGCCATAGGCGAGGTCGTTCCCGGGATCGGCGCGAGGACGCGGGACTACCGCATCAAGAACAAGGACACGGGCGAGCGCATCACCGTGCCCTACACGGCCCTCACGTTGCCGCCGGATCTCATGGGCAACATGGGGATGCTTTCGCCCAAGGTGGCCTTTGCCCAGCTGGAGGGGCGACTGATCTTCAGCCTGTCCTCGACGGCGTTGAAGAGCGAGTTGAAACGCATCTTCGGTGGCGGAACCCCGAAGGAGCGCGACTTCCTGAAAAAGTACGACATCGATCTTCCGAGCGGATCGGAGTCGCTGTTCGTGTTCGACTGGGATGTATTCTTCTCCAAACTCCTGTTGCTGGCGAAGATGGCGGCCCCGATGGTGGGGGACGCGTTGCCCTTCGACCTGAACCTCCTACCACCGCCGGAAACCTTCGGGCGCTATCTGAAGCCCACCCTTCATCTCGGTCGTCGTGTCGAGGGCGGGTTCCTGCGCGAGCATCGATCGCCGTTTGGAGCCCTGACCTGGGGAGGTCTGGTCACCGCGTGGCTCACCGCAGGGCGCGTTTCTACGGGCGGGCCCACGGTCATCGCGAGTGCTGACGCCCAGCCTTTGAAGCGCTCGGAAGAGACCGAGGATCGGTTGCAGGACGATGCCTACGCAAGCTCCGAAGCCGCCTTGCGCGACCTGAAGAGCGGCCTGGCGATCTACAAGATCGAAAACGGCAGTCTTCCAGAATCGTTGGACTTGCTCGTAGCACCGACCGGAGCTTATCCCAAGGGCTACCTCGCCAGACCTACACTGCCCAAGGATGGCTGGGACAACGATTTTCGCTACGTGAAGGAATCGAACGGGTACCGACTGTGGTCGATCGGAGCTGACGGCCTCGATCAGAAGGGCGATGGAGACGACCTCGTTCCTTGAGGGAATGACACGTGCAGACCGCCGCCGCCGTTTTCGCATCGTGCGGCGCAAGTTCGGTGCAGTGATTCTGCCCCACGTCGCGCCGCTTCTTCTGCGACGGCTTTCGAAGAGCTGGAAGCTCGACCGCCTGGGTACGGAGAACCTGGACGCCGCGAGTGCGGCCGGCGGGTTCGTCATCACACTGTGGCACGGACGCATGATGCTGCCACTGGCGGCCCATGCGCACAAAGGCTACGACGTCCTCGTGTCTCCATCGGATGACGGCGGTCTCGTCACCTCGATCCTCAGGGACTTCGGTATCGGCGTGGTGCGCGGTTCGACGAACAAGAAACCCTCGCGCGCCGCGCGCGAGCTCCTGGGCCGACTCGATGGCGGCGGACGCATCGCGCTCACTCCGGACGGACCCCGCGGGCCGCGTCACTCGATGAACCTGGGGCCCGCGTGGATGGCCAAGGTCAGCGGTTATCCCATCGTGCCCCTGGGCATCGGGTGCGATCGTGCCTGGCGCCTCAATAGTTGGGACCGCTTCACCATTCCCAAGTACGGGGCCCGGGTGGCTCTCGTCTATGGCGACCTGATCCACGTCGATGCGAATGCGAACGACGCCCGGATTCAGGAAGCGAGTGACGAACTACGACGGCGCATGCTCGCCGCCGAGGAGTGCGGGTTTGAACACGTGCGCGCGCCGAGGGACTGGTGATTCGCATCGGGCCCGCCGGCTGGTCCTATGTGGACTGGGAGGGCGTGGTTTATCCGCGCAAGAAACCCCCCGGGTTTCATCCGTTGCGCTACCTGGCGCAGTATGTCGATTGCATCGAACTCAACAGCTCGTTCTACGGAACTCCGCGGGCCGACTACGCCGCGAAATGGCTGGAACATGTACGCGACCGGCCGCACTTTCGTTTCACGGCCAAGCTGCAGGACATCTTTACGCACCATTCCTTTCGTGATTCGATGCGCCTGCGTGAAGAAGCCGATCGCTTTCGCGCCGGACTGGCACCACTTCGAGAGGCCGGGCGTCTCGCCGGCCTGTTGGTTCAGTTTCCCTTTTCGTTTCGTCCGACACCCGGAGCAAAGAGGAGGCTCGAGTGGATCGCCGAGACCTTTCTCGATCACTCGTTGATCCTGGAGGTGCGCCACAAGGACTGGTTCGAGCCCGGGGCGCGAGACCGGATCGCGGGCATGGGCTACAACCTCGCCTCCATCGATCTACCGGACCACAAGGACCATCCCCCGCATACCGTGGAGCCGACGGGCCCGCTCGGCTATCTGAGGCTGCACGGGCGCAACCGCGCCGCCTGGTTCGATTCCGCTGCCGGACGTGACCAACGCTATGACTACCTGTATGGCAAGGAGGAGGTTCTGCGCCTGGCCGAGACCGCGCGTCGCATTGCCGGCGGCACCGAGGCAGTCTATGTGATCACGAACAACCACTTCTCGGGCAAAGCCGTTGCCAACGTGCTCGAGTTGCGTTCGGAGATCGAAGGCGTGGCGCCGCGCGCCCCACACGAGCTGGTGCTTGAATACCCACGGCTCAAGAAGGTCACCCGGCCGGATGGGGGACAAAGCACTCTGTTTGACGATTAGCAGCTCGCTATGCTGTTGCGCCCATGATTCTCCAGTCTCTCTGTGCGCTTTCGCTGCTCTTTCAGACGACCGATGACATCGTTTTTCGCCATGTACTCGCCGTGGAGCGACTCGGCGAAAAAACGCGCTCGCCGGTCTACACGGATGGGATGGAGATCCTCTTGGCGGTCGACGGTGACGTCCTTCCAGTAGAGGGAGAGGCGATCGGGATCGCCGGCGGCGGTGAGCGCCAATGGCGGATGTTCGGAGCGGATGAGAAGGGCTGGTTCAAGGGTGCGCCCTTCCGCGGAGGTTGGGCTTTTGCGAGCGTCGATGTTCCCGAGAGCGGTGCCTGGAGACTCGATGCGCGCGGCCACGCGCACGTCCTTGTCGACGGCGTTTCCCACTACGGCGACCCGTACTCCCTGGGTTTGACGCGCATTCCACTCGCCCTGGAGGCGGGTGCACACAGGTTCCTATTTCGCTGTGGCCGTGGAGAACTGCGGGCCGAGCTTCAGCCGGCTCCGGCTGCGGTCTACTTCGAAGAGAAAGACCGCACCCTGCCCGATGTTCTGCACGGTGAAACGGAGACGCTTTGGGCGGGGATCCTCGTCGCGAACGCCGGGCTCCGGCCCATCGACGGTTATCGCGTCGTCGCCCGTGGTGCGGATGGCAGCGAGTGCGCGAGTGTGCTTCCCAGGATCTATCCCTCATCTTTTCAGAAGTGCAAGATCGGCCTCGCCGCTCCCGAGACGCTAGCCGAGGAGGCCGGGTCCTTCTCCGTAACGCTCGATCTGTTCGACGCCGCCGGGACGATCCGCCACACCCTGCCGCTCGAGCTACGCGTACGTAGCCCGCGTCAAAAGCACGCGCGCACTTTCGTCAGTCAAATCGACGGCAGTGTGCAGTACTTCGCCGTGACACCGCCGGAAAAAGAGCCGGCCGGGACCCCGGCGCTCTTTCTTTCCTTGCACGGTGCAGGTGTAGAAGGACGGCGGCAAGCGGAGTGTTACCGCCCGAGGGACTGGGGGGTTCTCGTCGCGCCCACCAACCGTCGCCAGTTCGGCTTCGACTGGGAGGATTGGGGGCGGCTCGATGCGCTCGAGGTTCTGGAACTGGCGCAGGAGCGGTTTGGAACCGACCCTCGCAGGACCTACCTGACCGGGCATTCGATGGGGGGCCACGGCACCTGGCAGATCGGGGCGCACTTTCCCGATCGTTTCGCAGCCATCGCGCCGAGTGCCGGGTGGCGCGACTTTTGGGGCTACGGAGGTGCGGGTGCCTTCCCCGAGGACGATCCCATCGGCGCACACCTGACGCGTGCGACGAACGCGAGCCGAACGTCGCTCCTCGAACGCAATTACCTTCAAAGCGGCATCTACGTTCTTCATGGAGACAACGATCAAACGGTTTCCGTGCAGGAGGCGCGTGCAATGCGTGAGAAGCTCGCGGCATTCCACCCGAACTTCGCCTACTACGAACGTCCGGGTGCCGGTCACTGGTGGGGCAATGCCTGCATGGACTGGCCGCCTTTGTTCGAGTTCTTGAAGCAAAACACGCTGCCCGACCCGCGTAGCGTTCTCGAGGTCGACTTCACCACGATCAATCCCTCGATTTCCTCGCGCTGTGATTGGGTCGTGGTGGAAGCGCAAGAGCGTTCGATGGAACCCAGTCGCGTCCAGGCGCGGATCGACCCGGAGAAGCGCGAGATCCATCTCGAGCTCGACAACGTCGCACGGTTCGCGCTCGAATTGGAGGCGCTTGCCGAAGAAAAAGAGGGCGACGGGCCGCGGCTGAGCGTCGGAGAGCCATTGACCCTTCTGGCCGATGGAGAAAGGGTGCCGGTCGCTTTTCACCTCGCCACAGAACGCATCGTGTTGGCTCGCCGAAACGGCCGTTGGGAACCGGCGGACTACATCCCGCGCCCGTCGAAGAGCCCTGCGCGTGCCGGTCCATTCAAAGACGCCTTTCGCAATCGCATGATCTTTGTATTTGCCACAGGCGGAACGCAGGCCGAAAACGACTGGTCTTTCCAGAAGGCGCGCTTCGATCAGGAAACCTGGCGCTACCGAGGCAACGGAGCGGTCGATCTCGTCGCCGATCGGGATTTCGATCCCGCATCGTTCGTGGATCGGGGCGTGGTGTTGTACGGCAATCGCGACACGAACCTGGCCTGGCCGCGGGTCATGGAATCCGATGCGTTCGACCTGCGCCGTGGCGTGGTTCGCATCGGCGACAAGGAGCTCGAAGGAGACCAACACGCTCTGCTGGCGATCTACCCGCGCAAGGACAGCCGACTCGCCGCCGTCGCCGTGGTGGGTGGAACGGGAGAAGTCGGCAACCGCGTGACCGACTTTCTGCCTTACTTTGTCTCCGGGGTGGGCTATCCCGATTGGATCGTCTTCGGGCCGGAATTCCTCGAGGAAGGTCTGAGCGGTATTCGCGGCAGCGGTTACTTTCGACCCGATTGGACCCCCGGCGAGAGCGCTTGGCGCTAGCAGGTGATACGACCCATGGCAGAGATCCGACAGATCGAGAGGCGCGGCTTCACCATCGAGGATCCGCAAGAAGCCGGGAGGATCGTGCGCGGCAAAATTGCGTTGCCCGAAGGCACCGAGAAGGAAGGCCACGAGTTGCCCTACGTTCTCGTCCTGCACGGCTTCAAGGGCTTCATGGACTGGGGCTTCTTTCCCGAACTCGTCACGCGCTTGGTCTTGCGCGGGATCGCTGTGGTGTCCTTCAATTTTTCGGGCAGCGGTGTCGGCGAGGATCCCTGCGAGATCAGCGAGGACGAGGCTTTCTTCAACAACACGCCATCGCGGGAGGTGGAGGACGTCGGTCGTGTTCGCGCTTGGATCGAAGCTCGGGGTCTTCCCGGGATCGATCCGGCGCGTTGCGCCATCTTCGGCCACAGTCTCGGCGGGGCCGTCGCTTTTCTGCATGCGGCCGTTCGGCGCGATTATCGGGCGGTCGTCGTCTGGGCGCCCATCGGCGACTTTGCTCGCCGCCGGGGGGACGTCGCGAAGTGGCGCGAGCAGGGCTATTCCGAGATCACCAACGGACGTACGGGGCAGGTGCACCGGCTCGGGGTGGGTTGGCTGAACGATGTCGAGAACAACGCCTCCACCCTGGATATTTCGAAGGCCTGCGGTCGCCTTTCGACACCGACCCTGATCTGCCACGGGAGGGAGGATGAGGCGGTGCCGCTGAAGGAGGTGGAGATGCTCTACCGCGCCTTCCAACCCGACGTCGCGCGCTTCTTGGCGATTGCGGACACCGGGCACACCTTCGGGGCCAAGCACCCCCTGACCGAGGTTGGCGTCGATCTGGAGACCGTTCTTTCCGAGACCGTCGAGACCTTCGCGACCCACCTCTTGTAGCGACGTCGGTCCGACACGCCCGCGGCCGCCGTATGTCTGCGAGCGCTGCCCCTTGCGGACCTCGGGGGCCCTCTTCTCGCGACTCGGGCTTTGGCATTTGATAGGGTGCCGAGCTTCCCTGGCCCGCCTTATTTCTGTGCTCACCGAGAGTTTCGTCGCCGACCTCTACCTCATCACCCTGGGCCTCCTGGGGTTCTACGGGGCTCACCGGGTGTGGATGATCCACCGCTTTCGGTGGGAATTTCGTACCCGGGGAGGGGACCCGTCCCCTCCCCGGCTGCCCCTCGTGACGGTTCAGCTGCCGCTCTACAACGAGCGTACGGTCGCCGCCCGCTTGATCCGTTCCGTCGGTGCACTGGACTACCCGCCGGAGCTGCTCGAGATCCAGGTGCTGGATGACTCGACCGACGAGACCGCCGGCATCGTCGAGAGCGAGGTCGAAGCCCTACGTAAGCGTGGCATCCGGGCCACGGTGATTCGCCGCCCGGATCGGTCCGGATTCAAGGCCGGGGCCCTGGATTACGGTATGGCGCGGGCGGCCGGAGAACTTCTGTGCATCTTCGACGCGGATTTCACCCCCTGGACCGACTTCTTGAAGAGCCTGGTTCCCTCGTTTGAGGACGAGAGCGTCGGGATGGTTCAGGCGCGCTGGGACCACAAGAACCGTGACGAAAGCACGTTGACGCGTGCGCAGTCGACCTTGCTAGACGGACACTTCGTCATCGAACACAGCGTCCGCGCGCAGTCCGGGCTCTTCTTCAATTTCAACGGCACCGCAGGGATTTGGCGCCGCGCGGCCATCGAGGAGGCCGGCGGTTGGCAACACGACACCCTGACGGAGGACCTCGACCTCTCCTACCGCGCCCAACTCGCCGGCTGGCGCTTTCTCTATGTGCCGTCGGTGAGTGCACCCGCGGAGGTGCCCCCGGGGATCTCCGCCTTCAAGTCCCAACAGCACCGCTGGGCAAAGGGTTCCGTCCAGGTCGCACGCAAGCTCGGCTGGAGAATATTGCGGGCGCCGGTTCCGTTGCGGAACAAGTTGGAGGCTGCGGCCCACCTCACGGGCAACACCGGTTACCCGCTGATCCTCTTGTTGTCCTTTCTCCTTCCGTTGTCGATCACGCAACACACGCGCTTTGGCGGGGTCTGGCACCTCGGAATCTTCGCGCTCTGCACGCTTTCCGTGATCGTTTTCTACGACACGAGCCAACGTGTGCTGGGCCGTCGTAGGAGAAGCCGCTGGATCGACGTGCCGGCGGCAATGTCGTTGGGCATCGGTATGTGCGTCGCCCAGACACGCGCGGTGCTCGAGGGCTTGTTCCAGAACACGGGTGAGTTTGTGCGTACGCCGAAGCGGGGAGAATCAGCCTGCACGCAGGCCTACCGCGCCACCTTTCACGGCATCCCCGGCGTGGAGTTGCTCTTGGCCGTCTGGTTCGCGATGGCGGTCGTGCGAGCTCTTCAACTGCACGTCTGGGGATCCCTGCCGTTCCTGCTCCTTTTCTTCTGGGGCTTTGCTTGGGTCGGAGGCCTCTCGCTGCGAGACTGGTGGCGGGATCTTCGAGGCGCTTGAATGACTGGAGGGAGCCATGGGACCAGGTAAAGAAGGGTTGCAGCGCCTCGATCGCGACAAGCTGCATCCGATGCAAGTGCAGCAGTTTGGCGAGCATGTGCTGAAACTCGATGTCTTGGAGAAGGTGTGGATGCCCACCCCGCATGGGGTTCATCTGGGCAACATGATCTGCACGATGGACTTCCGTGACGCAAAGGTGTTGGAACTGGGCACGGGCTGCGGCCTCCACTCGATCTTGCTTGTATACCGCGGTGCCAGCGTTCTGACGGTCACGGAGATCGAGCAGACATCCATGGACAACGCCAGGCACAACATCGAAAAGCACGGAGTGCAGATTCCCGTGGACTATCAGATTGCCGATTGGACCCATGTCGAGGGCGGCCCGTACGACGTATTGATTGCCAATCCGCCTTTCGGCAAGTCAGGCAAGGCCTATCGACGCTATTTCATCGACAAGTTGATTCTCGATGCCCACACGCTGTTGAAGAAGGGCGGGCGACTCGTGTTTGTGCAGTCGAGCATGGCCGACATTCCGCGCAGCATTGGATTGATGCATGAGTGCGGCATGAAAGTCCGCGTCGTAGGAGAAACCGACGGGCCTTTCCGCGACTACTATTTTGACCATCCGGATTACATCGTCGAGATGGCGCAGGTGCCCGGAGCCTACTCGGTGCGTAACGGAAGGCACTACGAGCGTTTGATCGTCTTTGAAGCGCGGGTGTAACCGGACCTATTCGGCATGAATCGTCAGGCCGCCGGAGGCTCGTAGTTCCACGCGATAGCTCTTGCCCGGACGTACCTCGATGAAGGGGGCTTCTCCGTGGATCGCTTTCACGCCGCGTTCCTCCGCGAGCTCGGGATCGTTGGCGTACTCCCAGAAGCGACTCCACAGCTCGCGATGTAGCGGGCTCGGACCTTCGACGCCCGTGTAGGCCAGGGGCTGCAGGCCCGCCGGGTCAATCTCGACTCCATCGTTCGGGCTTTGTGCCTCGCCAAAGAGCCTTCGAAATAGGCAGATGGAAGTTCCGCGTAGAGAATCACCGCTCTCCACAAACTCGTCGCCGAATTTGACGACGAGTGTCTCGACGTAGACGGTCTTGCCCTTCAGCGTAGCTTCGATTCCCGGTCCGCTCGCCTGGCCTTCGGAGTCGAGCTCGATGAACCTCACTTGGGTGTAGATCTGATCGGGATCGTCAGGGTCGGCCTCCTGGGCGATCACATCGATGCGTGCGAGCCGGTGGTCGATCTTGAGCAGGCTCATGGCGATGCTGAGCTCTTCCAGTTCCTCTTCCTTGAGGACAACCGTGTCGCGCAGCTCGCCCACGACATTGTTCAGCTCGTGGATGCGCCCTTCGCTTTCCTGGAGGTTTCCCGAAAGCGACTCGATTTCCGCCTGCGCGACATCGAGTGCCTGGCGGTGGTCGGAGAAGCGCTCCCTCAGAAAGAGGGTCCACCACCCCCCCAGGACGAGAGCTCCGGCCAGGACGATCGTGCGCAGGAACACATTGAAATTGCGGAACATCGCGGGAGGGTTTTTATCACACCGAGCGATGGTTTCCCCGCTCCAAGAGGCCCTTCCCTCGATGCTCGCCCCACGGGATCGGGGAAAACGTGAGATTGGGTGAGAGGGGTCGCAGGGGATATGCTGCTCCTACTCCCGGCCCATCCATGACTCCGGCGCTCGCAGCTCTCCTCGCCCTCGTCGCGTACTTCCTGGCGTACCGCTTCTACGGGGGGTTTCTGGCCCGGAAGGTCTTCCGGCTGGATCCGGACGCGGTCACTCCGGCCCACGCCCTGCGCGACGGGATCGACTACGTTCCATCGCGACCGCAGGTGCTCTTTGGACACCACTTTGCGTCGATCACAGGGCTCGCGCCGATGTTGGGACCGGCCATCGCCGTGATCTGGGGCTGGGTTCCGTCTCTCCTGTGGGTCGTGGTCGGTGCGTGTTTCGTGGGCTGCGTGCACGATTTTTCAGCGCTCGTTCTATCGGCGCGTTCGCGTGGACAGTCTATCGGACAGGTGGCGGAGGGGCTTCTCGGTTCACGTGGCCGGACGCTGTTCCACGTGATCATCTTCTTCGGCGTCTCCCTGGCCATGGGCGTCTTCGTCCTGGTCATCGCGGGGCTGTTCTCCATCGAACTGGCGCCGGGTATTGCCGGATACCCTCAAGCCGTCTTGCCCTCAGGGCTCTTGATGGTGGTGGCGATGGTGGCGGGGTATCTGCTCTACCGCAGAGACTTCCCCTTGACGCCCGTGATCCTCGTCGGCTTCGCGATCGAGTTGTTCTCCATCTGGTTGGGTCTCCAGTGGCCTACCCTGGGTCTTCGGGAATCCTCCTGGCCCTCCGCAGACGGTTGGAAGATCATCCTCTTGCTGTATGCCTTCGCCGCCTCGGTCTTGCCGGTGTGGGCACTTCTGCAGTCGCGCGACTTCTTGAACTCGCTTCTCTTGTACTTGGGTCTGGGTCTGGCCTATGTCGGTTTCTTCGTACTGCAGCCGGAGTTTTCGGCACCGGCCCTGGTCGTCCACCCCGAGGGCGCGCCACCGCTTCTGCCTTTCGTCTTCATCACGATCGCTTGTGGTGCGGTCAGTGGATTTCACGGGTTAGTCAGCTCGGGAACGACCGCAAAGCAGCTCGATAAAGAGACCCACGCCCGGCCGATCGGGTATGGCGGGATGATCGGAGAAAGCCTCCTGGCGCTGCTCGCGACGCTCGCCTGCACGGCCGGCTTCGCCTCGACAGACCTCTGGCACGACCACTATGGAAGCTGGAAGCTGGCGGAGGGTTTGCCGAAGAAGATCGACGCCTTTATCGACGGAACGACCAGCTTTGTCACCACGCTCGGCCTGTCCGAAACCCTCGCAAGCGCCATGATCGCGATGGTCGTGGTGTCCTTTGCGCTCACCACGTTGGATTCGGCGACGCGGCTCTTGCGCTTCAACGTGGAGGAAATCGCGGTCTCATTCAGAATACCAGGCTTGAGCAATCGTTACGTTGCGACGGCCTTGGCATGCGGTTCGATCGCGCTCTTTTCCTTCTACAAGGTCGACGGGAACCCGGCCGGTTTGGCTTTGTGGGGGCTCTTTGGAACAACGAACCAGTTGCTGGCCGGGTTGACCCTTACCGTGGTCACGCTCTACCTCAAGAACAAAGGCCGTCCGTCGTGGCCGGCAGCGATCCCGGCGGTGTTCATGATGGGCAGTACGTTGACGGCGATGTGGGTCAACCTGCGAACATTCGCGCCTGGCGGCGCCAGGCAGGACCGCCTTCTTCTCACCGTTGGCGGGGTGCTCTTCGCCCTTGGTCTCTGGCTCTTGATCGAATCGATTCTGGCCCTGCGACCAAGCCGCTCACCTGAGGCGAAGTCCTGAGGTTTGCAGGTACCTCTATCGGCCTTCTTTTGGGGTGCCGGTCAAGTGGTCGACCAGGTCCATCTTGGTCAGGATGCCGACGAGGTGTACATCGTCATCGACGATCAACGCCACCAGGTCGCGGGCGAAGAGGTCGGTCAATGAGCGTGCGTCGTCGTTGATATGAACCGTCTCGACGTTGCGGAACATCACTTCGGCGACAGCGCCCGACAGCGTTGCACGACCCTCGACCATCTTCGAAAGCAGGTCCGACTCGGTGACCACGCCGACGAGTTTTTCGCCTTCGAGTACGGGAAGCTGGCTGACCCCGTGCTCCTTCATCGCCATGACAGCATCGGCGATGGTTTCGGAGCTGGTCGTCGTGTAGATAAGTCCACGCGACATGCCTCGTAACAGGTCGCCCATCGAACTGGTTTCCCAGCGGCGTTCGGAAAAACCGTTTTCGTGCATCCACTGATCGTCGAGGAACTTGGTCATGTAGTTGCGCACCGAGTCCGGCAGTAATGTCACGATGCGTTTGTCGGGTCCGTACTTGCGTCCGATTTCGATCGAGGCCCACACGGCCGATCCGGAGCTTCCGCCGACCAAGAGGCCTTCCCTGCGAATGAGGCGCCGAGCCATGCGGAAGGATGGACCGTCCTCGCTCTTCACCCATTCGTCGACGATGTCCTGGGAGAGCACTCCGGGAATGAAGTCGTAGCCGATTCCCTCGACCTTGTACGACCCGATTTCGCCGGGACCTGCCAGGATCGATCCGACGGGATCGACGCCGATGACCTTGACGCCCGGGATCTCCTCTTTCACTTTTTGAGCGATGCCGGTGATGGTTCCACCGGTTCCGGCGGTCAGCACCAGGTAGTCGATCTTCCCGTCGCATTGCTCGACGATTTCGGCCCCCGTGCCGTGGTAGTGGGCCAGTGGGTTGTCCTCGTTGGAATACTGATCCAGGATATGGGCATTGGGGAGGATCCCGCAGAGTTCGTTGGCGACACCGATGTGGCTCTCGGGCGCGTCCCACGCGGCTTCGGTCGGCGTGCGAATGATTTCGGCGCCGAGGGCCTCAAGGACGACCTGCTTTTCACGGCTCATTTTCTCGGGCATGGTGACGACCATGCGATAGCCGTAAACCGCTGCGGCGAGGGCCATACCGATGCCGGTATTTCCACTGGTCGGTTCGATCAGCGTGTCGCCGGTCTTGATGCGGCCCGACTTCTGGGCCTCCTCGACCATACGCTTGCCGATGCGATCCTTGACGGATCCGCCGACGTTCAGGAACTCGCACTTGGCGAGAATCTCGCAGCCGGTGCTTCGGCCAACGGCGCGGAGACGTACCATCGGAGTTCGGCCGATGGCTTCCAGAATCGAATCGTAGATTTCGGGCACTGTGCGACCTTCGCGTGGCGTCGAGGGAAGTGGCTTCGGAGAGAGGATAGGTGCTGAGACCAGCGCATTCCACTCACCCGCCTTTTGCCCTCTTATCCCCGCGAACCCACTGCGACAACCGGTACCCCCTCCCATCCTTCCATGTCTCAGCAAACCCTGGTGATTCAGCTCGACAGGGCCGAGCAGGCGCAACTCCAGGAACGCATGAACGGCGCCTCGTTCGAGTACCGACCGGTGCCCCACGCCCGTTTCAGTGCCCGCGGGGAGGGCGTCGTGGCGACCCTGTACACCTCCGGAAAGCTCGTCGTTCAGGGCCGAGAAGCCGAGGTTTTCGTGGCCCGCTTTCTGGAAGGTCTGGGCCAGCGCAAGCAGGGAGCTGCGAAACCCTCGTCCGCGTCCGAAGACATGCCCGGGCTGGGAAAGAGCCCCCTGATAGGCAGCGATGAGGCGGGTAAGGGGGACTACTTCGGGCCGTTGGTGACGGTGGCCTGCCGTGCGGAGCCGGACGAACGCGAAGAGCTCATCCAGGCGGGCGTGGCCGACAGCAAGACCCTTTCCGATGGGCGGGTCCTGCGGCTGAGTGCGGCGCTGCGAACACGCTATCGCTTCGCGATCGAAGTCCTCGATCCGCCCGCGTACAACAAGGAGTATGGGCTCACTCCGAACGTAAATACGATCCTTACCGGCATGCACGGCCGTGCGATCCGAAGTTTGGCGCACGATGGGGACATGGCTTTGGTCGATCGTTTCGCGAGCGAAGAGCTGCTCGTGAAGGAACTCAAAGATCTGAAACTGGATCTGTTTCAGTTTCCCCGCGCCGAACGCGAGCCCGTTGTCGCTGCCGCAAGCATCATCGCGCGTGCCGTATTCCTGGAAAGGCTGGGCGAACTGTCCGACGAATTCGCGATCGTCCTGCGCAAGGGGGCCGGAGTTCCGACCGATGCCTCCGGACGCAAGTTCTTGTCCTTGCACGGCCCGGACAAGCTGCGTCAGGTCGCCAAGTTGCATTTTAGGAACACGAAGAAGATCGGTGGCTGAGCTCTCCTTCTTCGAAGCGGCGGGCAATCGCTTTGCCATGATCGACGGGTTCGTTTCCGCCGAACCCGAAAGCGCGGTCCGACGCGTCCTTTCCAGTTCGCTGATGACCGATGAGAATCTCGACGGTGTCCTGATCTGTGGGCCTTCGCGAGCGGGAGCGGACTGTCGTATGGAGATCTTCAACCGCGACGGGTCGCGAGCGGAAGCTTGCGGCAATGGTCTGCGATGTGTCGCGCGCTTTGCTTTCGAGCGTGGTCGGGTGGGGGAGCGCCTGAGGATCGAGACCGCAGTGGGCCTTCGAACTGTGCTCGTGCTGCGCGATGGGTCCGGTGCGATTCGGAGCTTTCGCACCGGCATGGGCAGGCCCCGGATCGTTGAGGAAGAGGATCTCTCACTGGGCGCCATGAGTGTTCGGGCGACCATCGTCGATATGGGCAACCGGCACTGCGTTCTGTTTGTCGAGGACGTGCCCGCTATACCCGTCAAGACCCTGGGGCCCCTTCTGGAGCGCCATGTTCTTCTTGCGAAGCGGACAAACGTCGGTTTCGCACGCGTTCAATCGAACGGGATCGAGCTGCGGGTGTGGGAGCGCGGCGTCGGAGAAACCGCAGCGTGTGGAACCGGTGCCGCGGCCGCCGCGGCCGTTGCGCTTCGGCGCGGCCTGGTGGTCACGCCGCTCGAGGTTCGCATGGCCGGCGGGGTCCTGAACGTGCACTGGGACGGCGAGAGCGAGCTTTTTCTCGAAGGGCCCGCGGAGCCGATCGCCGCTCGCACCGCGATCGGCTTTTGATCTACGTCGGACACATCCTCGCGGCCCTGGTTTCGTTGGCCGCGGCCGATTTTTCCTGGTCCGTTGGTGTGCAGCGACCCTACGCCGTCGCACTCCTGGCGGTCGCTCCGATCCTCTTGGCGATGGGCGTGCGACGCCTGATGCTGCGCGGCCGTTTTCGAGCGGCAGCCATCGGGGAACGCCTTCTGTCGATTCTGCCGATCCTCCTGCAGTGGATGGCCGTCACGCTGTTCGGATGGTTTGAAACCCTCGAGGCGTATCTGGGGGTTCGGCTCAGTCTCGAATCCTGGCCCGACCTTCGGCTGCTCTACGGACTCGCGCCCTTTCTCGTCTATCAGGTTCTCGCCATCGATGCGATCGCCCGCACAAATTCCTCTCCCGGTCGTGGATTTGAGCGAGCACGAAACTTCCACCTGCGATTCTTTTTTTCTGCCCTGGTTCCTTTTCTCGTTTACCTCACGGCTTCCACCGCCGTCGGCCAAAGCGAGGTGGTCCGCATCAACGTGGAAGAGGTCACTCTCTACTCCGCGGCTCTCGGCCTTTGTCTGATGGGCTTCTTGCTCTGGTTCTTGCCCGGTCTGATCCGTCGCACCTGGGACACCGTCCCGGTCGAGCAGGGATGGCTGCGCGAAATGCTGGAGGCCGTGGCCCGGCAAGCACGGTTTCATTTCAAGGAGCTGCTTCTTTGGCGCACGGGAAGGCAGATGTCGAACGCCGCGATCGTGGGCCTAACTCCCAAGAATCGGGTCGTTCTATTTTCGGATTCACTGCTGACCCAGTTGCGCCCCGATGAACTGGCAGCGGTGTTCGCCCATGAAATCGGACACGCGCGGCGCGGGCATATCGTGAGCGTTGCTTCGTGGTCGCTATTTTGCCTTCTTGGGGCCCACGTCATCGTCTCCTGGCTGGGGGAAGGGGATGGCTTCGTCCTACTTACGACCTACGTGACGGCCTTGACGGTCTGGTATTTTTCGTTCGGCTACATGTCGCGCCGCTTGGAACTGGAAGCGGACCTGGAGAGCCGGGCGATCTTCGGTGAGAGTGGTGCTCTCATCCGGGCGCTATCGAAGGTTTGTGGAAGTCACGGCCGTGAAGATCGCTCCTGGCGACACTTCAGTCCCACCCACCGCATGCGTTTTCTCCAACAGGTGGATCGCGACCCGGAACTCGGTCGAAAATTCCAGCGCCGGCTTCGTCGCTGGGCGCTTGTCGGCCGGGCATTGTGTGTCGTGATTCTGCTTCTGGAGGGAATCCAACTCGCGCAGTCCTGGACGATCGAGCGCCTGACAGCTGAACTTCGTCTGGGGGACTACGCGGAAGCGATGCGGTTGGTCGAGGCGACGCGCGACCAGCTCGATCCCCAGGTGGTGGGGCTCGTCGAATTCGGGAGTCGGCTACCGGCCGGGATCGGAAAGGACGCCCTGGAAGCCGACGGGCTTCGGGAACTCGAAGGCGGCGCGATCGAGAACGCGGCCCGCTACATCGAGCTGGCGATTCTCCGGGGCCGGCGCGACCTGGTGCCCGTCTACCTGGCCCTGGGTGCCGGGGAAAACGGGAGGGATCTCGGGGAACTTCCAGAGCCCTGGAGGAAGGCACTGCGGGCCCATGAATGAATCCCGCTAATAGGAGAGGCCGTTCTTGCGCAAATGGATCACAGGGTCGCCTTCCCGCAGCATTTCCCCGTGCTCGACCGTGCCGAAAACCACCGCGTGGTCTCCGGTCTTGTGCAGGCCGGTGACCTGGCAATCCAGCCAGGCGAGGGCCTCGCTCAGTACCGGCAGACCCCCGGGGGAATCCTCGGTCTCGACGTGATCGAGGGCGGACTCGCCCTCGGGATACTTCTTGAAGAAGACGCCCATGAGCCGCGAGCTGTCGGTGTCCAGGATAGAGAGAGCGAAGCGCCCCGAGGCCTGGATCGTGTCCAGGTGGGTTCGATGCTGGCCCACGGCCACGCAGACCGTAGGGGGGTCGAAACCGACCTGCATGACGAAGGATCCAACGAACCCCAACGACGCATCTGCATGCCTGGAAGTGACGATGTAGAGACCCGTGGGGATCCTCCCCAGAGCCCGTGCCACAGGGGAGTCCTCGCTTGCATTTACCATGGGATCGAAATCGGGTTCAAAGTCCAGCGAAGTGCCCCACCTTATTGGCAAGTTGGCTGGATTCCGACTCTCAAACGAAGGATAATGGAGGGTTCGAGCCAGCCCCTCGTTGCCGTCTCGTAGGCCCTTTCTTCGCAAGTCTTCGAGGAGGGATCGGCGGCCCCGATTCGTCCCCCACTCCGCACCTCTCGGCGCTCCCCCATCGATGAGCGACACCAACCGACCCCCTACTGAAATTCCGAAAACTCCCACGCCGCCGGGAGGTTTGATCGAGCCGCGTTTGATCGAGCACGAGATGAGCGAGTCTTATCTCAATTACGCGCTCAGCGTCATTCACTCGCGCGCCTTGCCGGACGTTCGGGATGGCCTCAAGCCCTCCCAGCGCCGCATTTTGGTCGCGATGAACGTCCTCAAGCTGCGGCCCAACGCGAAGTATCGTAAGTGCGCCAACATCGCGGGAGTCACTTCGGGCGAATATCACCCGCACGGCGAATCGGTGATCTACCCGACGCTGGTGCGCATGGCTCAGCGCTTTTCCCTGCGCTATCCTTTGCTCGACGGGCAGGGAAATTTCGGTTCGATCGACGGGGATCCGCCGGCCGCCATGCGGTACACCGAAGCGCGCATGGCCGGCCCCGCCATGGAGATGATGGCCGACCTGGACAAGGAGACGGTCGACTATCAGCCCAACTACGATGAGCGGCTCCTGGAGCCGGTCGTCTTGACGTCCCGCTTCCCCAACCTTCTATGCAATGGGTCGGACGGCATCGCGGTCGGCATGGCGACCAGCCTCCCACCGCACAACCTGCATGAGATCGCAAAAGCGATCCGCGCCGTGCTCCACAGCGCGCAGACGACTCTGGCCGAGCTGTGCCAGATCGTGAAAGGGCCGGACTTTCCGACGGGTGGCATCATCATGGGCCGCTCTGGAATGCTCCGTGCGTATACGAGCGGCCGTGGTCGGGTCATCGTGCGCGCCAAGCATCACGTTGAAGATGTCCGCACAAAGGAGCAACTCGTCTTCACCGAGATCCCCTATCAGGTCCGTAAGACGACGATTATCGAGAAGATCGTTGAACTGGTTCGCGAAAACCGCGTCACGGGCATCGCCGACCTGCGGGATGAATCCGACCGCGACGGCATCCGTCTGGTCGTCGAGCTGAAGAAGAACGAGGACCCGCAGGTCATCGTCAATCAGCTGTTCCAATACACGCCGCTTCAGACGACCTACAGCATCATCAACCTGGCGATCGCCAACGGGCGTCCCAAGACGCTGACCCTACGGGGCCTGATCGACGCCTACATCGAGCACCGCCGCACGGTGATCCGGCGTCGGACGCAATTCCTTTTGCGTAAGTCGGAAGAGCGCAAGCATATCGTCGAAGGCCTGCGTATCGCCATCGGAGAGATCGACGAGGTCATCAAGATCGTGCGCGGAGCGCCGGATACCGAAACGGCCAAGCATGGGCTGATCTCGCGCTTCTCGCTGTCGCTGGCGCAAGCGCAAGCGATCGTCGACATGCGGCTCGGCCGCTTGACCGGTCTTGAACGGGAGAAGCTGGAGAAGGAGTTTCAAGCGCTGGTCCTCGAAATCGAAGATCTCGAGGACATCCTGAATCGGGACGAGCGCGTCGTGGCCATCATCCTCGAGGACATCGACGAAATCGAGCAGCGCTTCGGAGACGAACGGCGCACGGAGATCTCCGTTGAGGAGGTAGACGGAGGCTTCGATATCGAAGAGTTGATCACCGAAGAGATGATGGTCGTCACGTTCTCCCGTAGTGGTTACGTCAAGAGAGTCGGCCTCGACGAGTATCGCGCCCAAGGCCGCGGCGGTCGTGGCGTGCGTGGTTCGGTGACGAGGGAAGGCGATGTTCTGCGCTCGATTTTCGTGGCCAACACACACGACTACATCCTGTGTTTCTCGAATACGGGGCGCGTGTATTGGCTGAAGGTGTACCAGCTTCCAGAAGGCTCACGGACGTCCCAGGGGCGTGCCATGCGCAATCTCCTGCCGATCGAGGGGGAGGAAGAGATTCACACCGTTCTGCGGGTGCGCTCCTTCGACGACGAGGGTTCCGTGTTCTTCGCGACCCGCAAGGGGACGGTCAAGAAAACCAGACTCGAGGCCTTTTCACGTCCCCGCTCGGGCGGAATCTGGGCCATCCAGCTGGACGAAGACGACCGATTGGTCGGGGTGGGGCTCGCAAAACCCGGGGATACCATTCTCTTGGCCACCGCCACCGGCAAGGCGATTCGTTTCGACGAGAGCGCAGCGCGAGCCATGGGTCGTCAGGCGCACGGCGTGCGCGGCATCAAGCTGGTCGGAGACGACAAGGTTGTGGGGATGTTTGTCGCCGCGGATCCGGAAGACACGGTCTTCACCGCCTGCGAGCACGGGCACGGGAAACGGACGCCGCTTGAGGACTACCCCATCAGAAACCGTGGCGGACAGGGCGTGATCAACATCCGCACCGAGGGTCGCAACGGCCGAGTCGTTGGTTTCGACCTGGCAGGGGACGGCGATGAGGTGCTCTTTATCACCGAGAGCGGAATGATTGTGCGCTCGTCCATGGCAGGCATCCGCCCGATGGGGCGGAGCACACAGGGCGTGCGACTGATCAATCTCAAATCGGAGGACAAACTTGTCGGAGCCGAGATCATTCAGGCCGAAGATCTCGAGATCCCAGAGGACGAGGTGGCGGACGGCCCGAAGGCCCTCGCATCGGTGAGCTCCGTGGGGGGCATCGTTGATGGGACTCGGGAACCAGAGGTTTCCGTGGGGGACGGCATGGAGGAGATGGCTTCCGAAGACGAGCCGGAAGACGAGCCGGAAGACGAGCCGGAAGACAAGGGGGAAGAGTGAGCGTCTTCGAGGAGATACGTGAGGATCTGAAGGACGCCATGCGGGGCGGGGATACGGTCGCGCGTGACGCGCTGCGTATGGTTCTGGCGGCGCTCAAGAACCGCCGCATCGAAACCGGCGAGGATCTTTCCACGGAAGAGGCGCTGCGCGTGATCTCCCAACAGGTGAAATCTCGTCAGGATTCACTCGAACAGTATGAACGGGCGGACCGCGAGGACTTGGCGGCCAAGGAGCGCGGTGAGATCGACGTGTTGCGGCGCTACCTTCCCGAAGAGCTTTCCGACGAGCGAACTCGCGAGATCGTCCAAGAGAACATCGCCGAGCTGGGGATCGAGTCCAAGCGGGACCTGGGGCGGCTGATGAAGGCCGTCCTCGCAGAGTACAAGGGGCGCGTGAGCGGGAAACTTGTTCAGCAGTACGCAAACGAGATCCTGGGTTAGCCGCTGAAGCCGGCGTGATCTGAAGGCCATGGGCATCGGATCCGTAGAGAGCAAGAGGGGGCCGGAGGTCGTCGAACGACACCGCGGCCTGGTCGGGCGTACGGCCCTGGTGTCTGTGTTGACGTTGGCGTCGCGTCTGTTGGGTTTTGTGCGCGAGGTTGTGACCGCTTCGATCTTCGGGGACGCCTCCGCGATCTCGGACGCCTTCTTCACGGCCTGGCGCGTCCCCAACCTGTTTCGCCGGCTGTGCGGCGAAGGCGCACTTTCGACATCGCTGCAGTCGGTCTTGACGGAAACGGATGCGGATCGTGGAGCCGAAGCTGGCCGGCGCCTGTTCGTGCGGACACTGACCGTCGCCGCGATTGGCTTGAGCGTTCTCTGCGTCGTCGGGATGTTTGGGATCGCGGCTTTGCCGGACCGGATGCCATGGACCGGTTGGGCGTGGTTCGGGGCCGACCCCGGGCCGGTTCGAGACCTTTGCGTGCGCCTGTTCCCGTACGTACTGCTGGTCTGTTTGGCGGCTCTGTGCGGAGGAGCATTGCAGGTTCGCGGGCATTTTGCTGCACCGAACACCGCGCCTGCCGTGATGAACCTGGTCTGGATCGCCGGGCTTCTCGTTACGGCCTTCGCTTTCGCGGGCGCGGAGACGGGCCTCTTCGATGTGCAGTGGGAGATGGCCCGTTGGATCGCTTGGGGCGTCTTGGTGGCTGGCTTGCTCCAGCTCGCGATCCTCGTGCCGCCCCTCCTTTCGCGGGGGCTGTTGATGTCCCGAGCCTCCGGCCCCAACCGAAGGAGTGCGCCCAAGGGGTCGGTGTCAACGGTCTTGAAGACCGCCTTGCCCCTGGCTCTGGGGGCGGCGGTCTATCAGATCAATGTGCTGGTCGACGGGCTGATGGCCGAGGGACTCCTGCGCGACGGCGGACCGACGGCCCTGTACTACGCCAACCGCGTGCAGCAGTTTCCCCTGGCTCTAGTTGCGACCGCCGCAACCACGGCCCTGTTCCCCTCGCTGAAGGCCCACGCGCACCTGGGCGAACTGCGAACGGTGCGGAACCTCTACGGGCGTGCCCAGATGGCGATTCTGTTTCTGGCCCTACCGGCCTCCGTCGGGCTTTACGTCTTGGCGGAGCCCATCTCAGAGGCACTGTTTCTACACGGAAGCTACGGAATGGACGGAACCGTGCGTATCGAGAGCGCCCTGGAGATGCTGGCTATCGCCTTGATTCCCGCGGGAGCTTCCGGTTTGTGTGGCCGGACCTTTATCGCTCTGGGGGACTATCGAACGCCGGTTCGGATCGCTTCCGCGTTTCTGATCGTGAACGCAGGCTTGAACGTCCTTTTCGTACACAGATGGGGATTTGACGTCGAGGGACTGGCCTTGGCGACAGCGGTGACGAGTTGGGGGAGTCTCGTCTGGCTCTCTGCCTCGCTGCGCCTTCGGATCGGCGCGGCGTTCAGACCCGTCGAACTGGGCAGAAGAATCCTGGCCATGACCGTGTCCGCTGCGGTCTGTGGTGCGGTGGCCGGTCTAGTGGCATTTGTCGTTCCGTGGAGCAGCGACTCGGCCTGGCGTGGGCTGGGCATGGGCGGTCTACTGGGCGCAGGGGCGTTCTTCGTCTGTGCCCGTGCCCTGCGACTCGAAGAGTGGCGTGAGTTTGCTCAACGCTTCCGGCGGTTCCGGGGTTAGCCCGGCGCGTGTCCCGAGGGTTCTGGGATTCAGATTGCGGCCCGAGCCCGAACACGGGAATCCCCCAGGTGCGCCTCGAGGGGGGTGGGGGATTGGGATGGAAACGGCCTGACGGGTCCCCCGATGCGCAGTGTTGTCTTTGGTCGCCGAGCCCACAGGATCTTGGAGTCGGGATCAGAGAGCGGGCTTGCTTACGCCAGTCCCCCGGTTAGTTTGATGAGTTCCGCACTGTCCTACTTTACGGCCACAGCCGGTCGTGCTGCACGAAGGAGTCACCCGTGGAAGCTACCCGCCAGAGTCCCGATTCCACCTCCCGATTCGACGCCGATAACCCCCCCTCAGGTATGTCGACAGGTGGCGGGAATGCCGAGGCGATTCTCGACTCAATCGAGCCGCCCGCGCACCTTCTGCGGCCCGAGCTGACCGACAATGCGCTCGCCGTTTTGGAACGGCGCTATCTGCGTAAGGACCCCGAAACAGGCAAGGTCGACGAAACTCCGTGCCAGGCGTTTTGGCGCGTAGCTACGCACGTTGCGAAGGCCGAACTCTTGTTCGACGACGGTACGCACGAACGTGCATTGGCATTGGCGGAGGAGTTCTACGGGTTGATGGCGCGGCTCGAATTCATGCCGAACAGCCCCACGCTCATGAATGCAGGCAGAAGAATGGGGATGCTGTCGGCGTGCTTCGTGTTGCCTGTCGAAGATTCGATCGATGGCATCTTCGACGCGATCAAGGCCACAGCGCTCATTCAAAAAGCCGGAGGCGGCACGGGCTTCAGCTTCTCGCGCCTACGCCCGCGCGGCGATCTGGTGAGCTCGTCCGGCGGAACGACCGAAGGCCCCCTTTCCTTCATACAGGTCTTTTCAAAAGCGACCGACGCGATCCAGCAGGGCGCCTTCCGGCGTGGAGCCAATATGGGCATTCTGCGCGTCGATCACCCCGACATAGCCGACTTCATTACGTTCAAGAGCGACCTGGGCAAGATCGAAAACTACAACGTCTCGGTTGCGATCACGGACCGTTTTCTGGAAGAGCTCAAAGCCGATCCGGCAACCATCCACAAGGTTCAGAATCCGCGCACCAAGCAGTGGACGCGGTTGGAAAAGCTCGACGACGAGCGTCGTCCGACCGGCGAGTACTTTAGTGTCGGACAGCTGTGGGATAGGGTGGTTGCCCAGGCCTGGGCGAATGGCGAGCCCGGCGTGGTATTCATCGATCGCATCAACGAATGCAATCCGATCAAGAATGTCGGCTTGATCGAAGCCACCAATCCCTGCGGTGAACAACCCCTGCACGCCTACGATTCCTGCAATCTCGGTTCGATCAACCTGGGCAAGTACGTCCGCCGGAGCGGGACCGCCTCAGCCACCGCGAAGGGGACCTTCGATTGGGAGGAACTCGAATCCTCCGTTCACGCCTGCACGCGGTTTCTCGACAACGTGATCGAGGTCAACAAGTATCCACTACCGCAGATAGACCGGATGTCGAAGACTACCCGCCGCATCGGACTGGGTGTGATGGGGTTTGCGGATGCGCTGTATGACCTCGGGATTCCCTACGACTCCGAGGAGGGACTCGAGTTTGGCGAGAAAGTCATGCGGGTTGTCAACGAGGAATCGCACCTTGCCAGCGAAGCCCTCGCTGAAGAGCGCGGCGTCTTTCCCGCATGGGAGGGATCGGAGTGGCAACAACAGAACCGCCGCATGCGCAATTCCTACTGCACGACTGTCGCGCCGACCGGAACGATCTCGATCATCGCCGGTTGCTCCGGTGGAATCGAGCCGATGTTCAGCCTCGTCTTCGCGCGCCAGGTGATGAAGGACGAGCAGGGGCGTCCAACGGTCCTACGTGAGGTCAATCACGTCTTCGAACGCATTGCGCAGGAGACGGGCGTATTTACCGACGAGCTGGCAGACGATCTTGCGAAGAAGGGAACTCTCCAACACCGCGACGAGATCAACGAGACCCAGAAACGCGTCTTTGTGACGGCGCACGACATCACGCCGGAATGGCATATGCGCATGCAGGCTGCCTTCCAACGGCACTGCGACTCATCGATTTCAAAGACGATCAATTTCCCGCGTGAAGCCAGCGTCGACGACGTGCGCAAAATCTATGGTCTAGCCATCGACCTCGATGTTAAAGGGGTGACGGTGTACCGAGACGGTTGCCGCGACATCCAACCGATGGCCCTCGATGGCTCCCGACGACGGAAGGACGTCGATCGGGACGAAACCCAGGGCAACGGCGAGAAAGTCCCTTCCAGGCGAGCGGAGCTCGAACCGATCCCCCTACCCGAGATCATGCCGTCCCTACGGATCCGGCAGATGACGCCCTTCGGCAACATGCACGTGAAAGTCGCCGTCGATCCGGCCGAGGGGTGCGAACGGGAAGTCTTCGCACAGCTTGGAAAGGGAGGCGACGTCGCAAACTCCGACCTTGAAGCCGTTTGCCGCCTTCTCTCCTTGTGGCTACGCGCAGGCGGTAGGCTCGAGAGCGCCTTGAAGCAGCTCCAGGGCATCGGCTCCAGCCTGACCGTGACGACAAAGGACGGACGCATCATGTCTCTGGCCGACGGCCTCGCACGCGCCCTTAGTCGCTACCTCGTTGCCAAGAAGGCCTACGGCCTTGAAGCGCTGCTCCTGGGCAAGGTGCCCTCTCGGAAACTGGACGACCTTGCGAAGGAAGTGCGGCCCCAATCGAGGGTGGCTGCGGGCCGCGAAGCCAGCTACAAGATCAAGTGCCCCAGCTGCACCGGAACGTTGTCTTTCGAGGAGGGCTGTGTGAAGTGCCACGGCTGTGGTTTCAGTCAGTGCTGATCCTCCCGCAGACAGAAAGCACAGCGAACTAACGACTGCCCTGCAGATCGAGGACGGTCTCTAACGGGAACTTGCTTTCCTCCAGGTGTCGGAACTCGAAAGTGACGAAGTCTCGATTTGTGAGCCGCAGGATGTTGTCTCCGATCTCCACCCGAAACTCCCGTGAGAACCCGGAGGGCTCGAACTCAATGGCGTCCTCGTCGCCGAAGTTGGTCGAACCCAGGATCGAAGAGGTCTGGAGGTAGAGAGCTTCGCTGAGGCGGTAGCGATGCGAGCCGACCTGGAAGTAATGACGCTCGACCTCGCGGAAGAAGCCGCGCTCGAGAGTGCGCATCTGTAGAAACATCGTCAGGTAGCCCTCGTGAAAGCACGCCCAGCCATGGTAGGTCTCATTGGATAGAGGCGCGTTGGGGTCCTTGAAATCCATCAGCATCCAATTACCCAGAATCTCCTCTTCGAGTCGCTTCTGCTCTTTGCGCAGGTAGCGCTGGACGGGTGACTTGAGAGCCTGCTCGGATTCCTTGGCTTGTTCCTTCTCCTGAGAGCTTGAGTTCGGAAGGGCCCCTTCGTTCTGCCCCGAGAAAGGGGAGGGCAAATCGAGGAGGGTTCCGGCGGCGAGAAAGGCCGCTATGGTTGCTACGTACGACTTCATAAGAGTTCCTACCTGGAGGCCAGAATGCCAATTCGGTCCACCATGCAGGAGTTTGGACCGGAGGAAAAATGAGACCACCACCCCCCTCCCGTAAATCGCCCGGGTAAGGGGGGTGCAAGGGGTAGGGTCAACCTGAGTACGGATTTACCATTTTCGACAGGCGCCGCTTCACAGCGGTCGAACCTCATCCGTAGAGGGGGGCCTGAACCCCGCCTCCGAAGTGATAGGCTGCGGAGCCACCCTGGGCCCGAACTGGCCTGGACCAAACACCGACTCGTTGGATGAAACTTCGTCGACCTTCTCTTCTTGCGCATTTCTTGGTACTCGCTTCGTTGGGCGGTTTGCTCACAGCCCAGGCGACCGTCGAAGCCACGCTTTACACTCGCGTCGAAGATAGCCTCGTTCGCGCGGCCATCGAAATCGAGATCGAGCCCGGCTGGCACCTTTATCACAATGACCTGGGCCACCCGAACGCCATCGGGCAGAAGACGACGGTCGAACTCTCCGGAAAAGGGATCGAGTGGGGCGAAGTCTGGTTCCCGGAACCCATCACCTTCGATCAGTCCGACATCGAGAAGGGCGTTTACATCCTGGGCCACGAGGACTCCATCACGCTCTACGCTCTGGGCAAGCTGGCCCCCGACATCGAGGGAGCTACCGGCAAGGACGTGCGCGCGAAGTTGAAGGGGCTCGTCTGTGAGGTTTCTTGCAAGCCCTACATGGAAACCGTGGCCTCCTCCGGGAAGGGCGATGATTCGCTCTTCAATGACTTCCCCGAGGAGCTGCTTTCCGAAGCAAGGCAGCAGACTGAGCCCAAGCTGAAACGCCCGCTCAAGGACGAGCACTCGGGCGGCCGTGCCGATAGCAAGGTCTATTCCCGCGTCCGGGATGGCTGGGTTCGCGTCGCGATCGAGATTTCGATCGACTTCGGCTTCCATCTGTATCACACGGAGAAGGGCAACGAGGACGGTATCGGCAAGAAGACCACGTTGGCGCTGCACGGGGAGGGCATCGACTGGCAAGAACCGATCTGGCCCGAGCCGCACGAAATCGATCAGTCGGATATCGAAGATGGCCTGTGGATCTACGGGCACGACGGCGACATCGTCGTCTACGCGCGCGGAGCGCTGAAACCAGGCGCCACCGGCGATGATGTCTGGATCGAGATCAAGGGTCAGACCTGCGACGATGAAGCCTGCATCAACTACACAGAAACTGCGGTCAGCAAGGGCGAAGGACCCGACGCGCTTTTCAAGGACTTTCCCGAGCCTGACGCCAAAGAAAAGGACGGGCTGATCACCTTCCTGATGCTGGCGGTGTTCTGGGGCTTCTTCACGCTCTTGATGCCCTGCACCTACCCGATGATTCCGATCACGATTTCCTTCTTCACGAAACAGGCGGTCGCCCGCGGTGGAAAGGTACTCCCCCTGTCGTTGACCTACGGCGCCGGCATCGTGGCGATCTTCATCGTGATCGGCGTGGCCTTCGGCTCTGTGATCATCCCGTTTGCGACGCACTGGCTGACGAACCTGATCATCGGGGTTCTGTTTCTATATTTTGCGTTTGTTCTTTTCGGCGTCATCGACATGCAGCCGCCGAAGTTCATGATGCGTGCAGCCGGCAAGGCGCAAACGACCGGCGGGTATTTCGGTGTGTTTCTGATGGGTGCGACGCTCGTCGTGACCTCGTTCACATGCACGGCTCCCTTTGTTGGCAGCCTACTTTCGGTCGGTGCTGCCGATGGTGATCTCGGACGCATCGTTCTCGGCATGGGAACCTTCGGATTGACGATGGCGATTCCCTTCGTGCTTCTTTCGCTGGTGCCCGGGCGCATTCAGGCGATGCCGAAGAGTGGCGAGTGGATGAACACTTTGAAGTTCTTCCTGGGCTTCGTCGAGATCGCCGCGGCGTTCAAGTTCCTGTCGAATACCGACCTAGTCCTGGGCTGGAACATTCTCTCGCGCGAGGTCTTCCTGCTTCTCTGGGGCGTGATATTTACCGTCGCGGCCCTGTATCTTTTCGGGGTCCTGTTCAAGAGCCACGGAGCGACGCGGTCCCCCAAACGCATGGTCTCGGGCGTTCTCACCCTGGCTTTTGCCGTCTATTGCCTCACGGGTTTCAGGGGGCGCGAGATGGACTACGTCATGACCGCGGTGATCCCTCCTTACTCCTGGTCGGGGGAGTCGGACGAGATCTCCTGGGTCATGGTGGAGAATGATTACGACTCGGCGCGCGAGCTTGCTCTCAAGGGGGGCAAGAAGCTGTTCCTCAACTTCACCGGCTACACATGAGTGAACTGCCGGGTCATGGAGAAGATAATCATGCCCAAACCGGCGGTCGCCGAGGTTCTTGAAAGAAACTACATCGAGGCTCGTCTACATACCGACAAGCCGATCCCGGGGATCGAGCGGATCCGTGAGCTCCAGTTGAAGTTCGCCGAATCGGTCGCGAACCCGGTCTATGTCACGGTCGATCCCGAGAAGGAACTCCGGCTCGGCAGGTACGAAGGTAGTGCGATTACAGAACGGGATGAAGAGAACTTCATCCAATTCCTGAAGGACGGGCTCGTGGAAAAGGTCGTCCAGCGTTAGGGACACGCTTTGATCACACCGTAGTATGCGCAGGTGAAACGCCCTGTCTGCGTTCTGTGGTTTGCAGCTCTCAGCACGTGTGGAGCGTACGATAGCGAACCGCCCAATGTTCTGTTGATTTCTATCGACCCCCTGCGGGCCGATCGGCTTGGGTGTTACGGATACGCACGCGAGACGAGCCCCGCGCTGGATCGCTTTGCGCGTGAACGCGCCGTGCGCTTCGAGCTCGCCGTCGCCGAGAGCTCCTGGACGCTGCCCAGCCACGTCAGTTTGCTGACCGGTTTGCACCCGCTGACCCACGGTGTCGATCAGCCGGATCTCGCGCCCGGAGACGAGGTTGAGTTTCTCGCCGAAACGCTGCGGCGCGAGGGCTACTACTGCTTTGGTTTGACCGACGGTGGATGGCTCTCGGATACCTGGGGTTTCGGACGAGGCTTTCACTCCTTCGCAACGGAGGACAACACCTTCAGCGATTGTGTGCAGGAGGCGACCGAGTACATCGGCCACAGAGAGGACAAGGGACCGTGGTTCGGGTTCCTGCACACCTACGACGTTCATTGCCCCTACGATCCCCCGGAGCCCTGGTTTTCGAAGTTTCGATCCCCCGAGAGCGAAGCGATCGAAGTTGGGGGGCTCTGCGGGAACCCACATTTCAACGGGATGGAGCTTTCACCGCAGCAGGTGGCCTTCCTCTCCGACCGCTACGACGGTGGCGTGCGCTGGGTAGACGACGCTTTGGCGAGGCTCTTCGCGTATCTAGACGCGACGAATGCCTGGGAGGACACGATCGTCATCGTCCTCTCTGACCACGGAGAAGAATTCTACGACCACGGCCAGATAGGTCACGAGCGCACGCTCTACCGGGAGTCCTTGCATGTGCCGCTCTTGATCGCGGGGCCAGGCCTGGAGCCGCGCATTGTGGAGACTCCGGTCGGGCTGACCGATGTCGTGCCCACACTGGTGGATTGGCTCGATCTGGAAAAGCACGATCGCTTCGACGGGCGATCCTTGCTTGACTTGTTGCGCGGCCACGCCGAATACGATCCATCCGTGCAGCGCTGGTCACATCTGGCCTGGAAGTCAGAGCTTCTTTCCAGAACGAGTGCCGACGAACAGGTCATCCTGGACATCGGGGGGGGGCGCCTGCAACGCTTCGACCTGAAGAGCGATCGGGAGGAACAGCGCGACCTGTGCGCCTCAGGGGACTGCCAAGGGCTCATGGAGCGGCTCGAGCAAGAATTGAGCGAGCGCAATCGGCGGGGCCGCTCGACCTATGTGATCGACAAACTGAGGGACGAGTAGCGCAGTCTGAGAAAGCCGGACTGGGTTCCCCCGCACCTCGAAGGTCCGGCTTACACTCGTGGCGGGGCCCCCCCCCCCCCCCCCCCCCCC
>NYUD01000018.1 GCA_002683825.1 Planctomycetota bacterium | reverse complement strand
CGCCTGGTGCGGGATCTTCCAGGCGCAACTCTTTGACTCCCGCGGGAACGGCGCTTCGTTCCATCGATGTGCTCTGGAATCCTGCCACGCTCGCTTCCGCGATTTCGACAAGACCTGATGAGACTCTCGGTCTAACGCCCGTCGAGCCAGGACAGAAACCGAATCTCAAAGTCGGGGTGGTGAACCCCGGGATTCCACGGCTTGTTCATCCAAGGCAACACTTTCGGCAAGCTGAAACTGGGCTGGCCATCCGCTAGCTTTCTCAGAGCAACGGCGTCTGCGAGCGAATCCGGGAGAGCACCACCGAAGAACCCGTACAGGTCATTTGTCTCCGTGCCGAAAATCCAGATGTCGTCTTCACCCGTCATACCGGCGGTGGTCGCCATGCGGGAGGTAGGAAAGTAGGAGGTTTGCAAGATCGGGAGACCTTCGAAGAATGGGAATGCAGCCTGGAGTTTCACGGCCTCATCGAGGCGGCTGAAGACTTTGGACCTCTGCTCCTGGGACAACTCCGCACGCCTTTTGGACGCGAGCGCTTCGAGGATCTCGGAGACGCTCGCATCCTCCCACTCGATCGACTTTTCGGGACGGGGCTGACGGTCGCTTGCAGTGCCGAGGACGATTTGTGCCGTGCGGTCGAGTGTACCCACGACCGTACTCGCAAAATCCAGGATAACTGCCATCCCGGGAGAGGGTGCGCTGTAGACACCTCTTGCCCCGCTAACTTCCGAGACCATCCACAGCATGGAGCCGCCCAAATTGATCTGGAGGGAGGGCGTACCATCAGGGGACTGAGCGTTGGAGATGTAGATTTCATACGCAGAGCGGCTCTCATGCTGACTGAGCTTCTCGAGTTCTCGCGTCGTCGCATCGCTCCCATCGTAGATGAGGTAGTAGAGGCTCTCCGCAAGGTCCTGTTCGCTACGCAGGACTCCGAGGCCTCCCTGCCTGTAGCGCCGAAGAACACTCCGGGAGTGTTCGGAGATCTCCTCATCGCCGGCACGCGCAAGCGCCCGGCCTGCGCAAAGGCGCACCTGCTGGTCTTCGTCATAACGCCAGGCTCTCCGGAGGACGTCGTGGTCCACCTCATGCCCGCTCCACCCCATCCACCCCAGAGCCGTACACGCCCGCGCACGAGTGCCCGGACCGGGGAAGTTCTCGACCAGATCGGCCGTCGCATCGATGCAGCCGGAGTGGTTCAGGGTCACCATCAATCCGAGAGCCTGGACACGACGCGTTTCGATGTCCTGGCCGAAACGCTGACGTTCGGCCTGAATCCACTCCGTCAGCTTGCCGGAGGCGATTTCGGGGTCGGTACGCGTCAACACCCACACGGCCACTTGACGGACGAGGGGAGCGCCATCTCCAAGCAGTTCTCTGGACACTTCGGAGGCCCGCGCCGGGTCCATCAGGAACAAGGTATGCAGGCACTGAGCTCGAACGAACTCAGACAGGTCTTCGCGAGCGATACGCTCGAGAACGGGCACGGCACTTGCGTCGCCGGACCAGCCCAGGTGAAAGGCCGCGGCCGCCCGGGACGATGGTCTGAAGTCTGAAGTCAGGGTTTCCAGGAAGAGGGGAGCCAGCCGATCGCGAGTGGTCTCGGTGGAAGCGGGATCGTCCCGATGCGCCTGCCACAGCAAGCGGAGTCCCGGACCCAGGACCTTGAGACGATTCGCTTCATCCAGCTGGAGGTCGCGATCGTTGAGAAGTCGCAAGAACCCCATGGATCGTTTCGAGGGATCCTCGTCCAGCATTGTCAGTTCGACCCGCCTCTTGGACCATTCCGCCCGCAGATTCTCTCCAGTGCCCGCGCGGGGCGCCTGTCCCAGAATCCTGCTTGCGGTCTTGAGATCGCCCGCCACGATCAACTGATCCGCGACATAGTGGCGAGTCGCCAGATCACCCGGCTTCTTGGCGAGGTAGTCTTCGAACAGGCGAACCGCGTCTTCGAGGTCACCCAGACTCAGATGGACATGGGCCAGATCCAGCTTGAGATTCAGACGATCGGGGTCCCCCAGGTTGATGGCATTCTGGAAATCACGGACCGCACCTGTGAGCAACTCCCGGCGTGTTTGCGCGGTCAGGTAGGAAGTCGTGAACGAGTCGCTTTCATCTTGCAGACCGGCCGCCCTCAAAGCGTGGCGTCCGTGAACCTTCCAGGTCGTCGGGTTCTTTGGAAACACCTTGCAAAGGTAGTCGAGGATTCGGGGTGTGCGGTCCGTCCAGATGAAGCCGGTTAGATTATTCCTGTTCGACAACACAACACTGCCTGTCGCAACCGTCGCCGAAAAGGTTTCGAGGGAGGAGCTCGCCGCCTCGAAGGCCTCGAGAACCGAGTCGATGCTGACCTCGAGCTCGTTGAATATTTGCCTTAGCAAGACAGGATCGCGATCCTCGGCCTGAAATCGCAGGACGAGGAGCCCGAGCGGACCGACCATCTCGTCCGCCTCGAAGTCCATGTCGATGATCCAGTCTGCCAGGGCGTCCGTAAAATCCGCGGGCAGGAGCAGGAGGACGTCCTCCGAGCCGCTCTCCTCATAGAACGAGCTCGTCGTAGTCGTGGGTGCAATGCGTGCGCCACGGAGGGAGAGCAGGAGACCCCTCAGGATGGAGCGGTATTCAGGAATCTCACCCCGGGCAAGCAAGGCCTCCGAGACGCCAAAGAGGAGACTGGGATTGCTCTCGTCGGACAGGATCTCGCGGTAGAGCTCGGGGGCCTGGGACGAGCCCATCTGTTCCAGCAAGTCTCGAGCCCGTCGGGAGACGGATGGACTGGAGCCGAACATCAAGAGATCCAGTAAGGCCTCCTCGACGGAATCATCATCCAGACAAGCCTCGAAATACCGCATCGCATCGAGCTCGAGACCGGAATCAGCGAACTTCGGGAGGGGCTCGATCAAGAACTGCAGGGACTCCCGCTCTGTATCCACGACGACCAGGTGCTCGACGATGTTCTCTTTTGTGTCAGGGGGGTAGTCGTCGTCTTGAAGAATGGCCCGAAGTTCGTCGAGAATTTCGCGCTGATCCTCTTGGTCAAGATAGGACGCGCAAAGCAAGTCCCAGGAATTCGTGAAGTAACCTACAGCGGTGTCGACCGCATCGAGGCTCGAGGGGTTGGACAGCACCCAGCGCATGCCGTCGACCGCCAGGCGATGCTCGAACAGGCTGAGCACCTCCATGGCGTATGCGGCTATCGTTGGCTCGGAGTCATCGATGAGGTTCCGCAGGGTTCTGAGAATACTCTCCGACGACGGATCATCCGGCGGTTCGACGAGCCGCGTCTGGTATTCAGGAACGTAGTCCCGAAGCATGCGCCACACCTGGGAGAGAGCGTGCAACCGGTAGCTCACCTGGCGGGAATCGTCCTCCAGGATGCCCAGAATGGTCGCCGTGGCGCGGGAATGACGCATCTTCGCCAGGGCTTCCACCGCTCCCAGCGAGATTCCGGGATCGTCATCCGGGTGCTCGGCGGCTTCCCGCAGTCGATCGAGAGCCCGGATCTCACTCCTGCCGCTGAACCCGAGGCCCAGTGCGGCATTGAGCCCCACGGGATCCTCGTCCTCGAGGAGAAGAGGTAGGTTCTTCTCGATGGTGGGTTCATCGGGTATCAGATCGGCGAATTCACGCATGAAGCCGGGACGGACGACCTTGAGGACCTCGCGCAGATTGTCCGCGGACGTGAACATGCCCTGGCTCAAGCCCAGCTTGAGAAAGGCCATGCGCGATTCGTTTCGAAGCCCTGCTTCGGCCATGGCATCGATCACGAAACGGAAGGCCTCTTCGGGTGCTTTCACCGACAGGGCTCGCAGCAGAGGGAGACGTATCCGGTTGCGCTGGAACTTGTTTTGAGAATAGAAATCGACGAGCTCATCCAGCGGTATTTCCGTTGCGTGAGTCTCGATGATCCTGGCTGCAGCCTCTTTCAAGTGCGTGGACTGAAGGAACTGTCTCGCTCGTTCGAGCGGGACCTGGGATCCGGAATGGTCCAACGCGAGAAACGCAGCCTCACGCAGGCGCATTCGTCTCTGAGAAGAGTCTTCGGATTGGGACCCTGTCCATTCCGCGAGCACGTCTTCCGTTCCGTGGAGGAGCCTGAAGAGCTGAACCGTCCAGGAGTTCCCATCCGGGTTGGCAACCGAGCAATCTCGAAAGGGCTCGAGAGCGACGTTGAGGAGAACGGGCTCGGAGCGTTCCGGCGATCGTTGCGCAAAATAACCGACGAGCGCCAGGGCCGTCTTGGAATCGAGTTGTTGACGACGAAGATGGTCTTCGAGGATGAGGTCCAGATGCGGCGGAGAGCCGGCCAGGCCGGCGCCGATACAGGTAGCCGCGCGGTTCCTGATTTGAGGCTGGGGATCGTCGAGCAGCGCGAGCAGCACGATCCGGAGATAGGCCTCATCCAGGCGATGGCGGTGACTCACGAGAAGATCCAGTTGCTGTAGCCGGCGCTCCAGGTCCGTCGAATTGAAGAGCTCCCGGAGATTCTCGGTTTGGACCTGAATCAGCTCGATGAGGGGCTGAGCCCTGGCACGCAACAACTCCTTGGCCTCGACGGATTCGACCCCACCGGGAAGCAGCCCCTCGAAGAACTCCTCGCGGCCGGCGAAAAACGAACGCATGGCGCCACGGGCGACCTCATCCGCTCGCATTTCCACCGTTTCCTCCACGGCCGTCGCGATGCTATCGGTTCCGATACTTGCACCTGCCTGAAGCGATAGAAGCTGGTCCAGACTCCCCTCTGCGCGCGCTGCGTTGGCAAGATGCTCTTGTTCTGACGAAGGTGCGTTGTCGCCGGCCAACCAGGGATATGCAAAGAGGGCCGCTCCTATCGTTATGAGTGTTGCGAGAACTCCAGAGTACACGCCCCGAGTACCGGTGCGCATCCGCCGGCTCTCACTCGCATCCGAAAAAGACGTCGCAACGCGCGTGGCTTTGGATTGAGGTTGTCTCGAGCTTTTCTTCCTCTCTTCGAGGATCCGGATCACATGACGTACGAAGTCACCGGAGGAGGGAGTAGAAACCGTGGAAACACTCGAGAAGATTTCCTGGCGGATTTCCGCGAGTAGCTGATGCTCTCGACCACTGCTTCGTGACGCCTTGGGCGCCGCGGCCGAGTCCCAGTTGAGATCCAGTGCGATACGGAGAACGCCTTCCACGATTCGCTCGACTCCGGTGGCGCGGCGGTGCCTGGCGCCGACGGCGCGGGAATACTTCCAGGACAAGCACGGCTCCGAGAGCGAGAAGAGGAAGGGAGGGGACAGCAGGACCTCGCGTGTATCCAGGCCGCGAAGATCGAACCCCTCTTCCTCCAGACCTATCAGGTTTCGCAGGAATTCCAGGACGATCTCCAGTCGCTCCTCATGCCGCAACCGTGGGAATCGACGGTAAAAATCGCTCGACACCTCTCCATTCTCGAGCTGATCGAGGTCCATTCCGTCGACGAGTTCGAGGGCATAGTAGAGTCGCCCGTCGAATTCTCCCTGGTCGATGGTCCGGACGACACCGCGATCCTGAAGGCGTCCGAGTGTTCGCAGGTCCGCCAGCAGGCCTTCGCGAACATCGGGCCGCTCGACGATCTCAGGTGAGACGAAGCGGATGAGGACGCGGCGATCGAGGGAAACCTGTCGAGCCCCGTGGAGAAGGCCCAGGACCCCCCGTCCGATGAGGGAATCCACCTCATAGGAGAAACTCAGATCCTTCACTGCTCGATCTCCGGCTCGCGCCTAGTGCAGGCCCACATTGGTGAGGAATCCGTCGTTCTCGCGGGCCAACTTGTCGAGAAAATCCAGATCCGTATCGGTTGCTCCGATGGTGACGATGTTGAATCGAATGCGGTGCATTCGATTCCTGTCGCGCGTCCAGGCAAGCAGGGATTCCGTATCGGTGACACCGACGGTCGGCATTCCGTCGGTGATGAGATATAGCGTGTCGACAAAAGATTCCCGTGCCTTGTCTTCGAGCTTTTCATCAGCTGCGTCCATGACCCTCTCGAGGACTGCATGGAGGTCTGTGGCGTGGGCATCCTCGAATTCGAGACCGTCCAGCCAACGTTTGGCGTTTTTCTTGTTACGGGCAGTGGACTTCGCGATCTTCCTCTTCCACCTGTCGACCTTGGGGGCGAAAACCCACAGGTTGAAGGACGTCAAGTCTTTCTTGTCATCACTCAACTCCTCGTCGATCACGAGCTTCAAGCCGTCTCGAACAAAATCGATCTTGGGCTGGGACTTTCGCTTCGAACTGTACTCACTCGACGTCCAGATGTGCTGTTGCATGCTGGCGGAGACATCCACGAGCATGAGGAACTTCTTCGAGTAGATCGGTGGAAGGAGTTGTGAGGGCTTGGGGCTAACGGTGCGTTGTTCCGTGGAACGGCGCGCGACGGCTTCCACAGGACCGGTCAAAGCGCTACCTGTCCTTTTCCACCAGGCGTCCCAAGCTCGAGGGTCGTCGGACTCCAGAGGAGCGCTCGAACCCTCGCCGACAAGTTCCTCGAGCGTCTCCAGGATGTCTTCACGCAGGCGTCCCGCCTCCTTGCTCAGCTGTTCGATCAGGGCGGGAACCGTATCCCATTCGCGAAGCTCCTCGAAAATGTCGACGGCTGCAATCCGAACGTGCCACGAGTCGTCATCGAGTAGCTTCAGTGCCTTTTCCTTTCCCTCCGCAGGGGACACTCTGGCCAGCGCAGAAGCAGCTTCGGCGCGGATGACGTGATGGATGTTTTCGGTGTCCTCCAGGAGCGCTGGTATGGCTCGCTCATCCTCCAGCTCACCGAAGGTGCGGGCGATCGCTGCGCGTGCGAGGTCGGGGCAGCTTGGCGCGTTTCTGAGTTCCGTCAGTTGCTCGAACAACAGATCGGAGAAGGAGCCGAAGGCGCCTGCGCAGCGAACGAGATGACGTAGGTATTGTTCGTCCGTTCGTCCGGTCGAATCGATCTCCTTGGCAAGCAAGAACGCCAGCTCGGCGGAGGGCTTGCGTCGAAGAACCTCTACGGCCCGGGAGGCGTGGACGTCGCTCCCGCGTTGGATGACGTCGAAGAGCAGGGGAGCTGAAATTTCGGGGGGCAGATAGACGAGCGTTTCGATGGCCGCAGTGATGTCATCGCTGTCTTGCTTTTCTCGCCCACGCCAGTGCTGTTCGAAGTGTTCCAGGATGGCGTCCACATCCTCCAGCGTCGGGCCCTTGCCGGGTTGTGGCTGCCTCTCTCTTCCGCGCGTGCTGCGTACCCACAGATGCCAGGCATAGTTCAGCTGGGCCTCGGTCTTCTGGAAGGTCTGGGCGATCGCGCCGGGGACGTCGTATCCCTCGCGCATGGAATTCAAGAACGAGCCCAGCTTCTCGGGACCATAGAGGCCATAGAGATAGGAGATCAAACTCCACGAAGACACGCGGTGTACGAACTCGGTGTCCGTGCCTGTCGCGGGCAGACGAGTCAGCTGTCCGACCGTGGGAGCTCCTCCCTTGCGAACCCACTGAAATGCCTCTCGTTGCCAGCGTTCGGGCGTCTCTATCCCTCGGTCGTCTCGGATCTCGGATCCGTGACTCGTAAACACCGCCTTGCCCGTGGCCTCGATCTCCATGAAGTGGCCGATCCCCAGCTCGAGAAACTGCGGCATGTTCTTGGTATGGAGGAACTTCCCGTCGGCCCACATGTACTGGGCCAACAACGCGGCCCCGCCTCGGTGGTTGAGAACCGCTCGCCCATAGGTGTCCTCGGGATTCGCGCGGTCACCGAAGGCGNNGTTNNCNTGCTCNNAGACGACGAATCGCTCGGGNCCNCCGTAGACCCGTGACGCTCCGTCGTGAAGAAACTCGAAGAGGTNTTGAGATCGNCTCTTTGNGCGAGAAGAAGAAGACTTCGATCCCGGGAATCACCGGCTGGAAGGCCCCCTCCTCCACGGCGATCAACTTCTGGAAGCGCTCGTATACCTCCTCACATCGCTGCAGATAGAGGACCATCGCCTCCTGGGGAGAAAGCACATTGTCGGTGTCGACGATGTGCGGAAACCTCTTGCTGAGTGCTTGCAGTTCGGGCAGGAGGGCTCTCAGCTGAGCTCGACGCAGCTCTTTCTCCTTGTGATCGGAAACGACGAAGAAGTGCTTGCTGCTGGCGACATACACCTTGTTCTCGCTGGCGAGCGTGTCGATGAGGTCCGAAAGAATCGGGACACTCGATGTCTCCCCACTCGAACTTCCCCAGGGTTTGTTGCGCCAGGCCTCGTGCCGGGCGCGGATCCCCTGAATCTCCGACGGTCTCTCGCACTCAGCGCATTCCTTCCGTCCAAGCAGCGCGCAGCAAGTGAATTCCTCGGCCGCCCACTCCGAGTAGAACGAGAGGCCCTGGATCGGGTCCCAGGCATCCCCGTGAAAGTCACAGACGACCTGCCCGGTTCCCTTGCAGGCGGTGCAGAGCGGTTTTCTGAGCTTGGGTGTTTCGAGCGGAGGCCGCCTCTGGGCAAGACAGGGCAGAGAGCAAAGCGCTAGACAAACGAAGAGAGAAACAAAACACGAGAGGGGCTTCACCAGAGTCCTCCAGGACAACCGCCGACCTCCTTATTATAGGGCGTAAGCGGGGGGAGAGCCATCCCGGGCATCGGGTGGACGGCAACGCGCGATCGGGAATCGCCTTCCGTTTCCGGCTCCCCGGCAGCCGGGCCGGGCATCGCCGTTCGAGGGCGTTCCCCCCCCAGGTGCGTATCGATAGCTCTCGCGGACAACGAGGCCCCTTACGGCGTCCGTCTACAGCTTACTTGTCATGGCGTCCCAGTTTCTCTCCCACCAGCCGCGCCAGGCGAACCCAGGCGCGACGGTGGAGCGACTGGCAGATGCGCTTGTTCTTGCTGCCCAACACCTCGGCGATGTAGTCCCAGTCGCCACCGGAGTAATCACGCAAGAGGATCACCTCGCGATAGTCGTCCGGAAGCTCCATCATGGCCGCGTCCATGAGCTCGCGGATCTCCGTCTTGAAAGCGCGGTCGCTCATGGCGGTTTGTTCGGCCGGAAACTGGACGCTCGCCACGCTCGACATGGGGGGAGCCGCGAGTGGTTTCTCACGCCCACGGTCGCGCTTCTTGGCGAAGAGGTAGTCGTTCGCGTCGCGGATCCGGTTCTCTGCGATCTTGGCCAGCCACTGCAGGATGCCCGCATGGCTGCGTAGCTCCAGATCTCCGATCTTGCGCGCGGCGACGACAAAGGCCTCCTGGACGATGTCGATGGAATCGACGTGCCGGCGTAGTTTGGCGCCCAGACGGATGCGGACGATGCGGTGCAGGCGGTCCTGGTAGCGCGCCAGAAAGTCGTTGAGGGCCGTCCGGTCCCCCGCCTTCGCCTTGCGCACCAGGTCCACCGAGGTGGCCATGTCGAGCGGGGCCCCCTGGCTCAGGGTTTTTCTCAATGCGTCGGGATTCGTCATGGTCGCCCCGTCCGGGGGGCGTGGGCACGACTATACACCGAGCGCGCTGCCCCCAGGCTGCGCAAGAGCGGACCTCTGTGCGGGCCTGGTCGGCGTGAAGCCCGGGCCCGCTCGCTCCGGGGCGTTGGATCGCTTCAGGAAGGGCGGGCAAACGGCGTGGCTCGCCGTCGAGTCTCGCCTCTTCTGGGGCGCCGCACGACCGGATAGCATGGCACGGAACGACGTCCTGGATGAATCATGATCCGACGCTTCTTCCGCCTCGACGAGCACGGAACGTCCATCTCCACGGAGATCCTCGCCGGGGCCACGACCTTCTTCACGATGGCGTACATAGTCATCGTGAATCCCGCCATCCTCGCTGACGCGGTCGCGAAGACGACGGACCTGTCTTCGGGCGAGGTCAGCGGAGCACTGCTCACAGCCACGGTGATTGCCGCATTCATCGGCACGGCGTTGATGGGCCTCTACGCCCGGCGCCCCTTCGCCGTCGCGCCCTACATGGGTGAGAACGCCTTCGTCGCTTTCACCGTGGTTCTGACGCTCGGCTTCAGCTACAGCGAGGCGATGGTCGCCATCCTGATCGGCGGACTTCTTTTCGTCGTGCTGACCGTTCTCGGGTTACGGGGTTACGTCGTCCGGGCCGTGCCCGAGAGTCTCAAGTACGCCTTCGTCGTGGGGATCGGACTCTTCCTCGCCTTGATCGGTCTGCACGAGATGGGTGTCGTGCACGTGGGCGTGCCGGGCGCGCCGCTGCGGATGGGCGATCTCGGCGAACCCGCCACGATCCTCGGGATCATCGCCTTCGTCGCCATGGGTATCCTCGCCTACCACCGCGTTCCCGGCGGTATCCTGATCGTGATCGTCGCGATCACGGGTGTCGGTGCGCTGTTCGGTCAGGTCGAGGTCCCGGCCGAACTCACGGGCCTTCCCGAGAGCCCGTTCGCCCTGGCCTTCGCGTTCGACTTCTCCTCCGTGGCTACCCTGGGCTTCTTGCAGGTTCTCCTCGTCGTCTTCCTGATGGACTTCCTGGACACTATAGGCGCGCTGATCGGCGTGAGCGCGCGTGCCGGTCTGCTGGACGAGCACGGCAACCTCCCCGAGATCGAGAAGCCCTTGCTCTGCGATGCCGTGGCCACGGTCGCCGGGGCCTGCATGGGAACGACGACGACGGGCACGTTCATCGAGTCCGCGACGGGCATCGAGAGCGGTGGACGATCGGGGTTGTCCGCGGTCGTGACGGCGCTGTTGTTTCTCCCGGCCCTCTTCTTCGCTCCTATGATCGGCGCCATCCCGGTCTTCGCGTACATGCCGGCCCTCGTTCTGGTGGGCGTGCTCATGCTGAAGCCGGCCGCGCGCATCCCCTACGACGACATATCGGAGGTGATCCCCGCCTTCGCGACCATCGTGCTGATGGCGTTCACCTACAACATCGGCGTCGGCATGACGGCCGGTCTGATCCTCTACCCGGTGATGAAGATCGCCGCCGGCCGCTGGCGGGAGATCCACCCTGCACTCATCCCGCTCAGCCTGATATCGGTTCTGTTCTTCGTGTTCTATCCGTACGAAGGCTGACGCGGGAGAGCGGAGGCCTCGAACCTCGTTTTCCCCACCGGCGTGCCAAAAAAGCACAACCGTAAGGCCTGACACCTCATCGTTGCCTAGACTCGGGCGGAGAATGTTCGGGAGCATCCGCAACGCAGTCCGGGGGAGATCGGCGTTCCTTTTCGCGCTGAGCGGGCTTCTCGGCGCGTGTGCGGACGCCGCGGCCCCGCGATGGATTTCTCTGGCGCGGGGACACGTGCCCATGGGATCGCAAGAGCTGGTGGGGCAGCTGGGGCCGGGCTGGGCGGGGATCGGTCTGCGCCCGGGCGACAGGGACGACGGGGTCCGCGGGCTGTGGGTCGAGCTGGTGCTGCCGCGCGAGCAGTGGAAGAAACAAGGGCTCATACAGCGCCCCGCTCCCGGCGCAGGGAAGCTGCGGGTCTGGTCCGTTCCACGGCCCCCGACGGCGGGGTTCCGCGGGCAGGCGGCCGAGCGGTGCCGCCTATTCAGTGTCGCCGGAGAGTACGAGGCCATCGAGCCCCGGGCTCGCGAGGACAAGGAGAAGAGGCCCGGGTTCGTTCTCCATGACGCGAGCATCCTCTTGCGCCTGCCCGAGGGCGAGCCGGTTCCCGACGAGGTCGTCTTCGCCACCTGGATCGAGCGCGGGCAAGATGTCGGGGGGAATTGGCGCGCGGCCGCCCGCGAGATCGTGTGCGAGGGACTGCCGGTCTGGAGCGGGGAACAGGCCGTTCTCACGCTGGACCTGCCGGCCCAGAGCGTTCTCATGTTCTCCACCGTGGCGCGCGCCGTGGCCAGGGAGGGCCAGGTCGTCTTTCGCGTCGAGCTCGACGGCGAACCGATCCTGGAGTCGGCCCGCTCGACCGCAGCCGGCCGATCCCGGGCCCACGTCCTGGCGCTCCCCGCCGGAGGGCGGCGGGCGAGCGAGCTGCGTTTCTCGGTGAGCGGCGACCCGGCGGTCTGTCTCTTCGCCAATCCTTGGGTCGTACCGGCGGAGAGGGGATCGTTCGGCGAGCGCCCGTGGGAGCAGGAGCGCCCCGATCTCTTGCTCTTCTTGGCCGACACGTTTCGCGCCGACAACATGTCGGCCTACGGTGGCGATTCGCAGACGTGTCCGGAGCTGAATTCCCTTGCAGACGAGAGCGTGCTCTTCGTCAACGCACGCTCGAACGGTGTCTGGACGCTGCCGTCGCACGCTTCGATGTTCACCGGGTTGTTGCCGCCACAGCACGGGGCGATCTGGCGCAGCGTGACCTTCTCCGACGAGCTGGTGACTCTCGCCGAACACCTGCGGCGCAGCGGCTATCGGACCTGCGCCGTCACCGATTCGGCCTTCGTCTCGCGCGCCTACGGCATGGATCGGGGCTTCGAGTGGTTCGAGGAAGCCGAGCATGCGCTGCGCGATCTGCGTTCGACCCTGGCCGCGGCCGACGAGCTTCTGGCGCGCGATGACGGCCGGCCGATTTTCCTGTTCGTGCACACCTACCGCACCCACGAACCCTACCGATTGGGGCCGGAGGAGGATACGGGCCCCCGCGACGAGTTCCAGGAGCGTGTCGCCCAGGCCCTTCGGGCCTGGGACGGCAAGGCAGATCCGAGCGAGCGTTTCGCCGCGTTTTCAGAAGAGCTCATGAGTCTGTACCGGGGCGGTGCGACGGCGCTCGATGCACGGTTCGGTGAGTGGTATTCCACCCTGCTCGAGCGCGGCTTCTTCGAGCGCGGGTATCTCGCCTTCACCTCGGACCATGGCGAGGCCTTCGGAGAGCACGGCCAGCGCGGGCACGGTCGCATGCCGCACGACGAAAAGGTGCGCATTCCGTTCTTTCTTCACGGAGGCGATCTTTCTCCACGCCGTGTTTCTGTCGGTGTCAGCCTCGTCGATCTCGCACCGACCATGAGTGCCCTTGCGGGTTTGTCAGCGCCGGACACCTGGATCGGGCGTCCACTGCTGGCGCTTCAGGAGCAGCGTCCGGTCTTCTCGTTCAACTGGAACGAGGAGGGCACCTACTTCGCGGTCACTTCGGGGACGCGCAAGCTCCTCGCGCGGTCACCTGCGGACGTCGAGCCGGCGTACGTCTTCTCCGAGGAGTACCTGCTCGAGGCCTACGAGCTCTCGGAAGGCAGCGGGGAGACCGACAACGTCCTGGGAGAGGCGGCCTGGTCGCAAGAGCTCCTGTACGAATGCGCTCCCCTGTGGCGCCGGCTCGCACGCCCGCAGGCCTCGGTCTCCCAGGTCGAAGTGAGCGGGGACCTGGCCGAGAAGCTGCGCGCCCTGGGCTACGGGGATTGAGATGGGAGGGCACGAGCCCTCGCACCGTCTCCTCCGGGTTCGCGGTTTCCAGGGACTTGGATCTTGTTCTGACGCCAGGCAATAATGGAGGCGAACAGGCCGGTACCTTCCGGCGGTTCCACGGAACATGGGCTGTCCAAGAGGCTTTGCGTTTCCCCGATCCACGGCCGTGGGAATGGGGGGGGCGGGCGTCGGCTCGGCGGTTGTCCAGGAAGAGACCCGCGCGCGGTTGCGCGCCTTGAGTTGCATCGACGAATGACCAAGCGAACGATCCTGATCTGTCTTTCCCTGGCGGCGTGCACCTCGACCCCGAGCGAGCTCTGCGACGACCGCCTGATCGACCTGACCCACCCCTTCGACGAGAACACGATCTACTGGCCGACGGCGAAGCGCTTCGAGCTGGTGCACGCGGCGTGGGGACCGAACGACCAGGGACTGTGGTACGCCTCGAACGATCTCTCGGCCTCCGAACACGGCGGAACGCACCTGGATGCGCCGATCCACTTCGCCAGGGGAGGGCGCGACACCGCCTCGATCCCGATTGGCGAGCTGGTCGGCCCGGCCCGCGTGGTCGACGTGCGCGAAGCCTGCGAGCGCGACCGCGACTACCGCGTCACCCCGGCGGACATCCGCGCGCACGAGGCCTCCTTCGGCCCCATCCCCGAAGGCGCGATCGTCCTCATCCACACCGGCTGGGGCCGCTTCTGGCCGGACGCGAAGCTCTACCTCGGCAGCGACGTCCCCGGCGACGCGAGTGATCTGCATTTCCCCGGCCTTTCGTCGGGGGCGGCCGACTTGCTCGTCGAGCGCGGCGTGGACGTGGTCGGGATCGACACGGCCAGTCTCGACCACGGGCAGTCGACGCACTTCCTCGCCCACCGCGTACTGGGCGCGGCGAACGTCGCCGGACTCGAGAACGTGGCCAACGTCGGGAGGTTGCCGGCGAGCGGCGCCACGCTGATCGCGCTGCCGATGAAGATCGCGGGAGGGACGGGGGGTCCCTGCAGAGTGGTGGCGCTGCTTCCCTAGCACTTCCTTCCGGCGGACCTCGATGTCGGCGCCTGGTTCGTTGTGATTCGCTAGCGTTCCCCGATCAGTTAGGCTACTTCAACCCCGCGGTGCACACAGCGTGGGTCTTGTGGCCGGGGAATCTAACTCTCCGGGAAGCCCGTCGACCCTGTACTCAACGAACCTCGGCCGAGAGGGAGGATTCATGTCGGACAGCGCTTTGTTCCTGGATCGAGTGATCGCAGCGCGGAGGGCCGCCTGGCTCGTGTTCCTGGTTGCCGTGGGGGTCCAGATCTTCACCTACCTCGCCTTTCTGGGAATGGAGCGAGGCTGGCTGGACGGCCTGATCGAGTCGGGGCTCTATGGCGGCATCACTCCCGACGAGGCGACACGGCTGATGTTCCTCTACACCGTCGCGTTGAAGCTGATGTCCACCGCGATCCTCATGGGTGCGCTGTTTCTGACCCTGTGGGTCCGAGGTCTCCGCCGGATAGGCTGAACCCGTTCCGACCTCGCTAGCTCGCCCGCGAGCCCCGACCGAGAACACCCGAGCGCTGCGGCGTAGTCGCGCCGGGGCCTGGCGGAACTCTCTCCTCGCCGCCTCGGCTCAAACCGCACGAATCGGTGCACTCGATCAGGCGGCTGACCCCCGTGTTCTTGAGGCCGACAAGATCTTGGCAGTCACGGCATGGATCGAGGCGTTTCACAACCTCGAACTTGTCGGGGATTTCTGAAACCAACGGTGTTCGCCGACGGGCTACAGGGACGGCTCTTGCCCGACAGAGCAGGGCCTAATTCGAACCACCCACAGAAGGCGGAGTCCCGTTCCCATGACATCCCATTTCCATACAAATCCGACGCGCCTGGCAGGCTTGGGCTTGCGAACGCTTGCAGTCCTAACCCTGGCGACCGCAGCCCCGGCCGCATGGCAGGGGAAAAACATAGGTGATCCTACCGGCCGCGCGGGCCTGTGGCCTTTGCTGGCAACACCCCAGGGCAACCCGTTCCAGGCCCATCCGAACGATGATTACGCGCCTTTGCCCGGCTCGCACACCGACTTCCTGGTCATGCTGGGCTTTTCGTTGTTCTGGGATGAGCAGGTCTCGACCAACAACACGGTGGCCTGTGCTACCTGCCACATCCCCGAGGCGGGGGGGCTCGATCCGCGTACCGCATTCCTTGCAACGAACAACGGCTTTGGCTCCTCCGGCGTCTTGCCCATGAACAATCAGGGCAACTACATCGCCGGTACGTCGACGAGCCAGCAGCGGCAAGTCACAGGGGTCACGGCACCCACGATGATCGGTGCGGCGTTTGCCGAAAAGCTGTTCTGGAACGTGCGCGCGGGCCCCGACTTCCCGATGGCGCTCCCCCAGTCCAACCAGTTTCTGACCAACGCCGGCCTGGAAGCTCAGGCGGTAGGCCCCCCGGGCAGCAAAGTCGAGATGGCGCACAACGGCCTCGGCGGAGGGGACCTTCAATGGGGTTCGCAGGGAGCCCCGGGGCAGCTGGAGAACAAGCTGAATCCCTCGAAGATGCTGGCCCTCGCCACGTTCTCGACGGTGCCGGCTCCTTTCCAGCCTTTCGTGTCGGCGGGGATTACCTACCAGCAGGCATTCGACGCGGTCTTCAACATGCCGTCCTCGATCTTTCCTGGCAACTTCGGTGTCACGCGCGAGCGCTTTGCGGTCTCCGTCGCCGCCTATGAGCGCACGCTCGTACCCAACCAGGCGCCCATCGATACCCGGGCCCTGACCTCGACGACGCTGCCTGTGACGACTCCGAGCGAGCAGCGTGGTTTCGATCACCTCGCGGCATCGCAGTGCTTCAAGTGCCACGCCAACCAGACGCAGATCTTCGGTAACCACGTGCCCCAGCTGACCGGAACCGGAGGCTTCCAGGACGCCATGGATGCCATGTTGACGGACAACCGCCGGCACCCGAGCATCAACTTCCCCAGTCCCCCCGGTGCGACCGGTTCGGCCTCGGGCTCCTTCGGTGTCAAGACGCCGTCCCTGCGCAACGTCATGTTGCGACCCCGCTGGGGCCACAACGGTGTCCTCACCACCGTCAACGACATGCTGTCCTTCTACAACGGCACGCTTGCGGGCACGAACCCGCTCTTCAGGTTCACTTCGGGCTCCGGCCCCGGTGGACGTCTCAACACCAACGAGCTGAACGACGTCACCGCGTTCTTCGATGCCCTGACCGACCCGCGCCTGATTCCGTCGGCTCCGGGCGCCCCGCTCTCGTTCCCGTTCTGGCACCCCGACCTCTATTCGCAGCGTTTCCCGTTCGGATCGACCGAGTCTCCGGCCCACCCCGGAACGCCCTCGATCCCCGGCGGACAGGTGCCTGACATCATCCTGCACACCCCCGCGCGATCCGGTGGTGCCCACTTCAACGTCGGCCTGCGCGACGCACCGGCCCTGAGCACCCTCGCCGCTCTGGGCGTGTCCCCCGGAGGCCTGCCCGTAGCGCCGATACCGCCCCTCATGCTCAACACCGCGGGGCTGGTGGTGTTCAACCTGCTGCCGGTCCCGCCGACAGGTACCGTCACGGACGCCAGCGGATTCGCCACCGTCAACTTCCCGCCGCTCCCGGTGATCACGGCTGGTCTGACCTTCAGCTTCCAGATGGTGATACTCGACCCGGCCAACAACGGCCTGGCCTGGTCGAATGCGGGCACGGTGACGATCCAGCCTTAGCCGGCCCGAGGCGCCTGCGGAGGCGTCAGGGCAGGTCCAGAATGCCACCACCACCGCGCAAGGTCGCGGTGGTGGCGCGGTAATTCAAGCCGACCGAGATCATGGACGACCAGGGGCGTACTTCGCGATCGGCGAGCCGTCCCAGAGCCACGGCGGCGTAGGAGCGTTCGAGTTCGGTGTTGGATTCGTTCGTGAGCGCATCGAGCAACCCCTTCAAGGCGGACTCGTCTCCGACGCGGCCGAGAGCCAGGTTGACTCCGGCGTGGGTCATGAGACAGTCGCACTCCTTCGAGAGCTCTTCCAGTTCGACGCCAACCGCAGCGTGGCCGATCATCGCGAGTCCGAGTGCACCGGCTTCGAGCACCTGGGGTCGGTGATCCGAATCGTGCATGAGATCGCGCAGGGCTTCGACACCTGCGCGCGAACCCGAAAGCCCAAGGGCCCAGGCACCGTGGGTCGCGGACTCGTCGTCCGGAAAATCCTCGAGGTCTGCGAGCAGTTCGACGGCATCTCGATCTCCGGAGAGCCCCAGGCCCAGCGCGGCGGCAGCACTTTCTCCCGCCGAGCGTCCCCGCTTGCGCAGGTGCCGCAGCGCTGCCAGCTCGTCTCCTTGAAGCGGTCGGCCGGCTTCCTTGAGACCGAAGGCGAACACGCCGAGGGAGAGGGCGGCCCAGCTACGCTCGAAGGCCCTGGCGCGCGCGATGCGATCGGTGAGGACCTTGCGCACGTCCGCGGCGGCGGAGAAAGCAACCTCTTGCGGAGCACCCGGACGCGATCCGACTTGCGCCAGCGACATCAACGCCAGGCCGCGAACCGAACGACGACCGTTCCCGTTCAACTGCATCAAAACGTGCCGGATACGCTGGTCCAGTTCGTCTTCGTCCGCGTCTCCTATCCGTCCCAGCGCCTGCACGCACCCGAGGCGGACCGACTCGGCCGTATTCGTGCGCTTGTAGGGCAGCGTGCAAAGCACGCGCGCGACCTCCGCCTGCAGCGCCGTCGTGAGCTCGGAATAAATCCCGGCGAGAACCGCCGGCGCGTGTGCGCGCACCTCGTCCTCTTCCCGTTCGTCGAGAAGCACGTCGAGGATCCGCCGGCCCAGGGCCTCGTTCGAGGCACTGGCGGAGCCGTCACCCCCACTCCGCGATCCTGGCGCGACCATCCCGAGGGCGATCATCGTCGCGACGCGCGCATCCGGGGACGAGTCCTTCTGCGTGCGTTCGAAGGACGTCAAGAGTGCGTACACGGCGAACCGCCGCACGTCAGGGTTGTCCGAACGCTGGCCGGCCATGCCGAGTGAGAACGCGGCGAACGATTGCATCCGGCGCGTGACCTTCGGGCGATCGAATGCCCGGCGCCCCGCCTTCGTATCCAGCAGGAGATCCTTCAACAAGAGGAGGTCCCGGGGCCGGGCGAGAACACCGAGGGCGATGCAGGCCGATTCGCTGACGCGCTGGTTGCCGGCCCCGACGAAGCTGCGGACCGTCTCCGCGATCCCGGCGCCGGGGATCTCGCCGATGCGTCCCAGCGAGAGCAGCGCACCGCTCGTCAACCGGTCGTCGCCTGTTTTCAACGCATCGAGCAGGCGTGGAACCACCCGGTTGCGCAGACTGTGATCTGAGATCGCGCGGCTCTTCTCAGCGAACTCGTCGGCTCCACCGCGCGTGCTCGGTGAACGCTTGCTGCGATCGAGGAAGAGATACGCCTCGCGATTGTGAAGCCACCAGAAGTTCCAGGCGTCGAGGTCGAAGCCCACCTCGTTCCGCAAGCGCGTCCCGACCGCGGACGGAATCGGCCGCGCGCTTCCGAGAGGTGCCGTCGCCGGGGCCGGAGCGCGCGGCAGCCCGACGGGTGCACCGCCACCACCCGTGGAAGGTTGCGGAGGCGGCGGGGGCCCGGGAGGGGGCGGCCCCGTGGGTGGAGGGGCCGTCGCCCCGGATCCTCCGCAGATCGGGGTCGGAGGGGAACCGCCCGGCGTGCCGCAGGCGCCATCGTTTCGCGGTGTCAGGGGAACGACTTCCCAGACCGAGGGATCCTGCGGGGCCGCGAGGGCCACGGTGAACAAGAGGTTGGAGAGGTGGATCACCGGGTGTCTCTTTCCATGGTGTCGGTTGCTTCCTGGCGGAGGGCTGCAAGAGCCGTTCCGCAGCGATTTCCGCCCCGCGGAGGCGAAAGAGCATGCCACAATTCGAGTGTCCGCGCCCTCGTGGTGTGCGCTCGTGAACACCCGGCGAGGCGCGCGATGCCGCTCGGGGGGCCCTCGAGCCACCTCGCGGTGCTCCGGAGTTACCCCGGGCCCGGCGTCCGAAAATCTCGCGGGCCCGACCCCGAACTCGACCTGCGTTCGCCCAAGGACGTGCGGGAGATCAAGGACTGATCGAGAATGCCCGGGCCGAGGGGCTCCGGGCCGCAGCTATTCGTTGACCTTCCCCGACCACGCGATGAGCTTCAGGTCGCGGACGAAGATCGAATAGATCACGGGGACCTGAAGCTTGGTCACGTAGGTGGCCACCGCCAGTCCCCCGATCTGGGCGAAGCACAAGGACTGCCACAGGGGACCGCCGTGAATGGCCAGCGGGACGAGGGCGAAGATGGTCGCTCCCACCGTGATCATCACTGGTCGCAAGCGGACGATGCCGGCGTCGAGCAAGGAATCCTGGAGAGATTCTCCCTTCTCCTGCATCACCTCCACGAAGTCGAAGAGCACGATCACGTGACTGACGATGACGCCGATGAGGCTGGCTACCCCCAGGAACGCCATGAAGCCGAACGAAGAGCCTGAGAAGTACAGGGCCGCCAGGGCGCCGACCAGGCCGTAGGGCACGGCGCTGAGGACCACGATGGGCTTCAACGCGTTTTTGAACTGGAACGTGAGAGCGACGAAGATGCTCACGATCGAGATCAGCATGATGAGCTTCATCTCGGAGAAGCCGTTCTGCTGTGATGCGTGTTCTCCGGAAATCTCGATGACGTAGCCCGGCGGCAGTCGCGACTCGAACGCGTCCAGTTCTTCCCTGAGGGCACGATGGATGTCGGAGGCGAGGTATCCTTCTTCGGGAAATGCGAAGCAGGTGATGGTCCGGAACTGGTCCAGCCGTTTGATGCGTTCCGTCTGCATCTCATGCTTCAGAGAGGCGACCGATTCGAGTGGGACCTTTTCCGTGGTGGCGGATGAATAGACGTAGAGGCTCAGAAGGTCGGAGACCGACTCCCGTTCGGAAGGCCGCATTCGAGCCACGATGGGGATCACCTGGTCGTCTTCCCGATACTGGCCGACCTGGGAACCGCTCGAGGCGGAGACCAGCGCGTTCTGTACGTCGCGGTTGCTGATGCTCGCCAGATTGGCGCGATCGGGGTCGATTTTGACGTCGAAGCGGAAGCCCTCCAGATCCCAGTCATCTCGCACGCGGGACGCGCCGGGGGCCGAGCGCAGGATGTCCTTCAACTCGGCTGCGTACTTGCGCAGGGTTGCGATGTCGCGCTCCTGGTCCCCGGGGTCGGTATCCGACCGTCCCGACAGGCGTATGGCGACGGGGTAGCGAACGGGAGCGGTCTGAAGCTGCCTGACGTCCAGGAAGGCCCCGGGAATGCGGGACGACAGGGCTGCCTGCCAGCGCGGAACGAGCCGCGTGGTGTCTTCCTTTTCCGTAACCTCGAGAATCAACTGGGCGTAGTTGCGTTCGCGCAACTCCGGATTCACCGAGAACCAGAATCTCGGACCCCCTCCCCCCACGAAGGTCGTGATCGACTTGAGCGACTCGCGGCCCTGTTCCAGCTCATACCGGGCCGTGACTTCCCGGATCACCTCCTCCGCTTCTCCGGCGACCTTGGCGGTTTCAAGCACCGGGCTCTGGTTGGGCAGCCAGACGTCTACATAAGAGAGGTACTGAACATCCTGGGGGAAGTAGGAGTTCTTGAGATTGCGTTTGAAGACCACCCCCAAGGCGAGGAAGAACAGGGAGATCAAGAAGATCTTCTTGCGGTGGAGGATGGAGTAACTTCCCAGGCGGTAATACAACCCGGTGAACCCCTTCCGCCTGCGCTCTTCGATCGTGAGCTCCGGCTTTTCGCTCGGTTTGATCAGGTAGTAGCCGAGGAAGGGCACGAAGGTCATCGACACGAAACGAGACGAGATCAGCGTGGCGGCAATCACGATGGGAAGGCTGTGGAGAAAGTCGCCCTGGTTCCCGGTCAGCATCAGGAACGGAAGGTACGCCACCACATTCGTGATCGTCGAGTAGAGGATCGCGGACGCGAGCTTGGTGGGGCCCAGCCACGCGGCGATGCGAGCGGGATGTCCCGCCGCCAGTTCTCGCTTGATCGCATCGCCCGCCACCACCGGGTCATCCACGAGCAGTCCCAGGGCGATGATCAGCGAAGCGATCGATACCTGCTGTATTTCGACCCCGAGCAGGTAGATGGCGCCGAAGGTCATGGCGAGGGTCAGGGGGATGCTGATCATCACCAGCAGCGAGGAACGCCACTCCCGGAAGCCGATCAGGGCCACCAGTGCCACCAGGACCAGTGCCTCGTAGAGCGCGGTCATGAAGAGATCGACGTTCTCGCGGACCTGTCGCGGCTGGTCGGAGGTGCGCGTGATGATCAAGTCGTCGGGAAGGTGCTGGCGTACGTCCGACAGCATCCGTTCAATCGCTCCGGCGAAAGCGTCGATTTGCTCGCGCTCGCGCATCATGATCGCGAGGGTGACGGCGCGGGTCTTCTGCCACCGACCGGAGTCGTCCTTGCGCGTGAAGTAGTTCAGGTAGGAAGGCGGGCTGCGGTAGCCGCGCCGGATGTCCACCAGATCGCGCAGATACGCGGGAAGGCCGTTGTCACCGGTGGAGATGATGACGTCACCGATCTCCTTCGGATCGGAGAATTCACCGGTGGGGTCCAGGTTCAGCTCGCTGGCCCCGGCCTCCACGATCCCACCGCTGGCGATGATGTTCCGTCCCCCGATCGCCTGTTGCAGATTCGAGGGCTGAACACCGTAGGCCGCCAGCGTCTGCTGCGAGTAAGAGAGGGTGATCCACTCCGGCAGGACCCCTGAACGCTGCACCTTGGAGACTTCGGGGATGACCTGGCTCGCCCGTGAGATGAGTTCGGTGAAGTTGGCGAGATCGCGGTAGGTGTACTTCTCTCCGACCGCAGCGGAGAGAATCTCTTCGGTCCGGGACACGTCCCCGATCACGACGGGTTCCCAGGCATCGGGGTGAAAGGCCTCGATTCCCAGTTTTCCCAGGGCGTGTTCACCGGCGAAGGAGAGCAGCGTCTCTTCGCCGACGTCCACCGTTGCGTCCACTCCCACGAAACCGGGGCGAACCAGGATCCTGGGATCCTTGGCGAGGTCGCTGGAGTCCATTTCGTAGGCCAGCCGGTGCACGTCTCTTCGCAATCCCTCGGTGTCGACCGAGCGCGGCAGAACGACGATGATCGCCGCGCGTCGAGCCTGAACTTCGTCCGGCAGGTCAGACCTGACCGTCTTCAACGCCTCGGCGATCGACCTGGCCCGGATCTCCAGTTCGAGATCGTCCTCCAGCGGGCTGGCCACCGTCAGCATGAGAGCCGCGGTGTCTCCGAAACCGCTGTTGAACTGGATCGGCCCCGCGCCCTCGGGCAGGTTGTCATTGATCGCGTTCAGGCGCAGGTTGATGTCGCTGAATTCGCGTACGGTGTCCTCGACCGTCTCGGAGAGCTGAAAGGAGACGATGGAGATCCCGGTGAGCGTCGTGGACCGAATTCCGTATGCCGTGTGCGAAGGCGGGTGGATGTGCGAATTCTGGGCGATCGCCGACTCCACGGCGCGGGTCACCTCCTGCTCCACTCGATCCGCCCGCACCCCCGGCCACAAGGTCACGGCGGTGGCGACCCTGACCGGTATCACCGGATCCTTGCGCTTGGGCATGTTGAGATACCCGTAGAGTCCCCAGGCCACCAGCGCGATCAGCAATATCCACGAGATGTGGCGGTTCTCGGTGAAGTAGCGCGCCGAATTCCGTGTGTTGCGGATCAGCTCGTCGTCGGCGTGATGCACCAATTCCAGGCCCTCTTCAGTGAGTCAGGCGGACTTCGGTGCCGTCGGCAACCACGTTTGCACCCCTCAGGATCACCCGCTCACCCGATTGGATCCCGTCGGTCACCAGGATCGAGTTGCCGACCACGTTGCCCAGTGACACCTTGCGCAAGCCGGCCTTGGGAGTGCCGTCGTCGTCGGTCACCACGAACACCGCGTATCCCTTTGGATCATCGGGGGGCCTGACGATGGAGTCCAGGGGTACCGGGAGGCCGCGAGCGGCTCCATCCCCCCGCGGCACACGAACGCCCATCACGAAACCGACCCTCAGGCGTCGGTCGGGATTGGGTAGGGTGAGATCGACGTCGAAGAGCCGGCTATGGGGATCCGCCGACACACCGAGAAGGGTGATCCGGCCCCCGAATGCGGTGTGGGGGTAGGCGTCGGTGGTCGCCGTCAGGACCTGACCTTCCTTCAGTCCCACCAGCACGTGGGCCGGAACTCCGAACATCGCTTCCATCGACGAGATGTCCGCGATCGAAAAGACCCGAACCCCGGCGGAAACGAGCGTGCCGACGGAAACGTCGCACGACAGAACGACTCCGTCGAAGGGCGATTTCAGGCTGCAGTAGGAGAGCTGGACCTTCGCTTCGTGCAAAGAATGCTCGGCCCGGGCCAGCTGGGCCTTGTCGGAGTCGTATTGGTCCTTGGACTGGTCCAGCTCGGCCTGGCTGATGACGTTGTCCTCGATCAAGGTGGTGTTGCGCCGGTAGGCCTTTTCGGAACTTGCGAGCGCCGCCTTCGCTCCGTCGACCCCCGACCGGGCCTCCGACACCTGGGCCTGATAGATCCTGTCGTCGACGGTGGCCAGCACCTGGTCCAGGGACACGGGGTCCCCGCTCTGTAGCTCTCTCTCTTCCCCGTCGATTCCCACCGTTTCCGTGATCGAAACGATCGAGCCGCTCACCCGGGAGTTCAGGTCCACCTGCTGGGTGGCTTCCAGGCTTGCGGAATAGTGCAGCGCCCCGTCGAGCGCGTTCTCGGTGAGGGTGACCACCGTCACCGGAACGGCCGCCTCCTCGTCGCTCTGCGCTTGTCGATGACCGCAACCACACCCCGCGAGCAAGAGGAGAACCACCTCGGGAACCGGGAATCGCTGTGGGGTTCGGCCGGGCGATCGCCAGCCGGGATCGGAAGACTCCCTCATGGTCGCAATCCTTTGACCGGGTGGGGAAATGGAAGAAGACCAGCAGGATGCCCCCGACGATCTGCGACTCGGCCCGGGACCCATCCCTCACTCGCGCCCACACTGTAGCAGCTCGCCGGTCGAGTTCCTCCGAAGTTCGCCCGTGCCGACCCTCTCCGTGCCGCGGGTGAAACCCCCGCCGGCTCGCCTTCCCCCGCCCCGAAGGCCCGGGAGGAAGCGGAGCGCACGAGCGGGACCGGACCGCGCCATGACCGGTAGGAGGGGTGTGCTCGGAGGTCGTCGCTCTGCAGGAGAGGCGATACTCCCCCGGGTAGAGCCCAAGTTCCGGCGGTAGCCTGCGGGCTAGAGTACCTCGAACGCTACGGGGCCGGCGGATACGGCGTAGCCGTCGCAGCAGAGGAAGTAGGCGTTGTACTGTCCCGGCGGCAGCGGCCAGGTGGGCGCCGAGCCCGCGCCGAAGGTGACGGTGCCCTGGTTCGGTCCGCTGCCCGCTCCCGCGTTCTGGGTGTTGTTCGTGTAGTACCAGGCGGTCGATGAGAAGAGCCCCGGCGCCTCGGTGATCGGATAGATCCCGATCCAGTCGCGCGCGTTGCCCGGACCGCGTGCGAAGGTCGCGCCGATCTCCTCACCGACGGCAAAGGTCGATCCGTCCAGCGTCAGTGACGGCAGGGGCAGGGGCGCCCCGTCGGTCGGCCGCACGGCGAAGTCCACGACGACGCCCGCGTGATCGGAGGGCCAGGCGTTGCTGGCGTGGTTCGGCCAATCCGCCGGATTGCCCACCACGAACACCGCGGCGTCGAGCGGTTCAACACCCGAACCGGCGAAGTGGACCTGATCGATGCGATCCTGGGGCTCGGGTTGGTTCACGTCGTCGTTGAAGGGGAAGATGGTCGACCAGGTGTTCGCGGGATCGGCGGCGGGATCGGGGAAAAGGGTCCGGTAGGCGTCCAGCAGTCCGACCGTCTGCATCGCCAGGGTCACCGGGTAGGGAACGACATAGCCGCAGTGCTGGGCCGCGGTACCAGGGATCCAGTCGAGGTGCGAGGGCGTGTTGAAGTCGCCCACGATGATGAGGGGGACCTGGTCTTTCTGAACCAGCTGGGGCGCCATGGCGAACAGGACGTCCTGGATCTCGGGAAGCTGCGTGACGTTCTGCGTGTCGATGATCACCTGCGTGGTGGCGCCATCGAAGCAGGCCTGGTACGGACCGTAGGGGTCGGCCGTCAGGTGGCAGGACCAGAAGATGACATCCTGCGGCGGGTTTGCATTCAGTTGCAGGCGCACGCCCGTACCCGCGCCGTTCAGGGTCAACGGGAAGGTCTCCGTGATCGGAAAGCGACTGACGACGGCCACGCTGCCGGTCGAGGGCATGTACGAGTACCACCCGAGCTCCTGCGCGACCCACACGGCCGTCGCGCTGGATTCCTGGATGCCCACGACGTCGGCGTCCGCCGCCACGATCGCATCGACGATCTTTTGCAGCCCGCCGTTCACGTTGGCGCCGCCGACCCACACGTTGAAGCTCATCACCCGCAACTCGTGCACGAGCGGATTTCCCCCGCTCAGCCGGGGCAGCGGCGTCGTGGGCCGGTGGGGCGCCGTGGTCTGCGCGGCGGCGATGGAAGCGAGGGACGTGACGAGGACCGGGAGAATGCGGGTCGCGGCGAACATGGCGGCCATTGTATGGCGCGCGATCCAGACCATGTCCGTATAGTCCGACAAGACGATCGAGGCGCAACCCGTACGATCTCAGAGGCTTGCGATCGGGCGAGCATGCGGCACGATGACCGGGCGCTACGCACGCCGGCCCCTGCGTACCACTGGAACAGGCATGAGACTTCTGATCGCGACAATCGCAACCGTGCTGTTGGTTGGGTGTGGGTTGCAAGATCGCTGGATCAGCGCCGCCCACGAAGGAGACATGGCGGCGGTGGAACGCCACCTGGCCGCAGGTGCGGATGTGAACGAGAAGACCCTGGAGCCCTGAGCCCGGCCCGATGTTGACGCTCCCGCTCGCTCTCGTTCTCCCGACGCTGGTCGGTCTCGTTCACGCGCAGGACAAAGACGACCACGAGGGCGGAACGTGGCCGCCGCATCACAACATGGGAGAAGCCCCGGCGCGTGAAGCCCTGTCGAAGATGGGCGCGACGTGGAGCGACGGGAAGAGCTGGCAGCGTCGTCGCGATCGTATCCGCGAGCACGTGGCCAGGGAACTCGGTCTCTTGCCGCCCCCGAGGAAGACGGATCTGAACGCCGTCGCGCGCGGTCGTGTGGAGCAGGAGGGGTACGCGGTATCCAACGTGTCGTTCGAGTCGTTTCCCGGTTTCTTCGTCACGGGCAATCTGTACGAGCCCACCGGGCGCGATGGTCCCTTTCCCGTCGTCGTCGCTCCCCACGGACACAAACGGCGAGCCGAGGGCAACCCGGAAGGCAGGATGCAAAACGCCTATCAGACGCTCTGCGCGACGCTGGCGAGAATGGGCGCGATCGTGTTCACATGGGACATGGTGGGGTGGGGGGAGAACGATCAGATGGAACACCGGGTTCCCGATGCAGGGCCCATTCAGACCTGGAACACCCTGCGTTCCATCGACTTCGTCACCGCCCTTGCCTGCGCCGACGCGACGCGGGTGGCCGCCACGGGATCCTCGGGAGGCGGCACCCAGACGTTCCTGGCCGCGCTCCTTGACGATCGCATTCGGGCAAGCGCGCCGGTGGTCATGGTCTCCGCCCACTGGTTCGGCGGCTGCGAGTGCGAGTCGGGGCTGCCCATCCATCAGGGGGAGGATCTCCGTACCAACAACGTCGAGTTCGCCGCCTGCGCTGCGCCGCGCCCGCAACTTCTGGTTTCGGTCGGAGGCGACTGGACCCGGAACACGCCACGGGTGGAGTACCCCTATCTCCAGCGCGTCTACGAGACGTACGGGATGGGCGGCCGCGTTCGCAATGCGCACTTCCAGGACGAGGAACACGACTACGGTCCGAGCAAGCGTGCGGCCGTCTACGAGTTTCTGGCGGACGAACTCGGCCTCGACATCGAATCGGTGCGCGCCTCGGATGGCGCCGTCGACGAGTCGGCCGTGGGGATCTTGCCGCGGGAGAAGCTCGTGGTGTTCACCACCGAACACCCGCGCCCCGATCGCGCCCTGAAGGGGACGAGGGCGGTCACCGCGGCCTTTCGATCGCTGCCTCGCAGGATCCAGTAGCGCTCTTCCATCCATGAGGGTGGCCAGGGAGGCGCTCCAGTTCGTGTATCCCGAGGCGCGATTCCAGGAGCCCTCCCGTCTCCGGGGCGAGGTCTCCCAAGAAAATCGCATTGAATCTCCCACGAATGCGCTTTTTCCATCTAGCATGGCGCATTCCAGTACGAGGTCGAATTTCTCTGACTCTTTGTCGGTTAGCCGATTCATCTTTCCCAAGCACATCCATCGTCGGGAATAGGCGGGCGAGGAACGGGGAGTGAGATCGGTGGCCAAGGAGGAGTCCGTGATGAAAGCGAGAGGACGACGTGAGCGAGCGTGGTGGAAGGCGCTCGGCTTCCTGGCTCTCGGGTTGACCCCGATCGCCCTGGCCCCTGCGAGCCTTCCGGTCTGGGCTCTGGGAACGGGAGGAGGCTCCCAATCCCAGGGGAATGGAAACGTCGGGCGGGCCCGGATCACACCGCGTGCCGGGGTCCCTTCGGGGGCTGTTCCCGTCAACGACGACTGTTGCGGCAACCTGCCGCTCGTGTGTTTCACGAGCGCCTCCGCCGACAACACGAACGCGACGACGGTGCCGGAAGATCCGCCTTTCAGCTGTCACCCCTCCGGGCCGTCCACGCAGGGTGTCGGCACTCTCTGGTACAGGTTCGTCGCCACCGAAACACGGGCGACGGTCGATACGGAGGGCAGCCTGCCTCCGGCGGACAACAGCCTGCTCGCCGTGTACCGGCTGACCAGTGGGCTTTGCACCGGCCTGTTGCCTTGCCCCGGCCTGGTCGAGCTGGGCTGTTCGAACGACGATGGCACCGGAGCTCTCTCTTCTGTGACGGTCGATGGGCTCATCGTCGGAGACACGTACATGATCCAGCTGGCTTCCCTGAGTCCGGAGAATCTCGGCGTCCACACGCTCAACCTGAGCTGCACACCCTCCCCGAACGGCGGGCTTTGCTTCGAGATCGAAAGGTACAGGTCCGATGAAGAGAGGCTGAGAGTGCGTGCCTCCTTCGCCGCAGGCGAGGGCTTCGATCCGCGGCAAAAAGACCTCAGGATCAACGTCATCGACCAGGACGGGGACATGTTCCCCTTCGACGTTCCCGGGTCGACGTTCGAGCACGACGGCGATGACGAGTTCGAGGCCGAGATCGAGGCGAACGGCTTTGAAATCGAGGTCGAATTCGACCTGGACGACTGCGAGCTCGAAATCGAGATCGAAGGCGACGATCATGACGAAGAACCGTTCGAAGAGCTCGAGGGCCCGATGGTCACCGTGGAGCTCGTCTTCTCGGAGTCGGGGACCGCTTCGGACACGATCACGGCCGAACAGGACGACGACGAGCTGGAGTTCAGAAGGCACGGTGGTGCGGGCTGCTGCAGCTCGGATCCCTCCGCTCTCGGCGAAGTCGGGCCGTGGCTCGACATCGACCCCGAGGAAAACGTGCTTGGCGAGATCTTCGAGATCGAGGTGCGGGACGAACCCGGCCAGTGGGTGCGGGTCTACCTCAAGGCCGTCGACGGGATCCCGGTCACGGCCAGGGTCGCCCAGGGCCGCGTCGAAGCGCACGGAAGCTTCGTCCGGCCCATGCAGACCATCACGGATCCCTCGCTGCATGGGGTGGAGCTGACCTTCCAGGCCGTGGCCTTCGGGTCGCAGGGGGTGCGTTTCAGCGACATGGAAAGGCTCGTCATGGAGGCTCCCGCCCCGGGCGGTCCGTAGCGTTCCAGCCTGCGGTCGCGCCGAGACCAGCGGCCGATGCATGAGCCGGATGGCGCCAAGTTGGCGCTTGCTGAACCGCGCCGCGACGATCGTGACGTCCTCGTGGTGGCGGGGTTGTGCGCGCGAATTGACGAGGCCCGCTGCGGTGAGGCGTCGATGTCCGCGGGAGAGGATCTTCTTCGGATCGAAAGTCCGGACAGGATGGGACCGAGCCGGGCTCTCCTCCGATTCTCTATACTCGAAGGGTCTCGGCCCGTCTCGATCGAGCAGGGGAAAGAAGAACGATGCCCGGTGTGCGACGTAGGAACTTCGGAGGTAACCTGAAAATTCAGGCTGCCGCGGCCTACACCCCGACCGGCGAGCAGGACGTCTTGCGGATCCTCGATCTCCACAGCGGCGATCGGATTCGCACCATCGGCTGGCTGCATAGCTCAAGTGAAGCGGCGGTTACCGACGGCGTGCTGCTGGACCTGAAGAGGCTGGACCAGGTCGAGGTCTGCGGGGACGGTGACGACACGGTCGCCGTGGTGGGCGCCGGTTGCCGGATCGAGCGACTGCTCGGAGAACTGGATCGACAGGCCGCCTGCACCCTGGCGTCGCTGGGCCTGATCACCGAACAGACGATCGCCGGGGCGATCTCCACCGGCACGCACGGTTCGGGATGCAGCAGCATGTCTCACTTTGTCGAAGCCGTACGGTTGGCGCGATACGACCCCGCGAGCGGCAAGGCGTTCATCGAGGAGATCACGGAGGGAGCGGAGCTCATGGCGGCTCGCTGCTCGCTGGGTTCGATGGGGGTCATCCTCGCCGTCCGCATCCGCTGCCGGGCGAACTACAACATCGAGGAGCACTTCGCCGAGTACCGCCGGCTGTCCGACGTGCTGAGCGCGGAGTCGTCATTCCCGCGCCAGCAGTTCTATCTGATTCCCTGGCGCTGGTCCTACTTCGCCCAGCACCGCCGCGAGGATGCCCGGCCGCGTTCGCCGGTCGCCTGGCTCTACCGGCTCTACTGCCTCCTGGCGATCGATGTCGCGCTGCACCTCATGGTCCTCTTCTTCGTGCGTGTTCTTCGGAGTCGACGGCTGATCCGGTTTGCTTTTCGCCGCCTCGTGTCGTCGTTCATCATTCGCAACTGGAAAGTCAGCGATCGTTCCGCCTCCATGCTGGTGATGAAGCACGAGTTGTTCCGCCACATCGAGATCGAGTTGTTCGTGCGACGGGAACGGTTGGCGGATGCGCTTCAGTACTCGCAAGAGGTCATCGAACTGGCAGGCGGGGGGCGGTCCGCCCTGTCCTCCGACAACCGCTCGCGCCTCGAGGAGCTCCGCATGCAAGATGCCCTCGCCGAGTTGCGAGGTCGCTACTGTCACCATTACCCCATCTGCGTCCGGCGCGTCGCCTGCGACGACACGCTGATCTCGATGGCCGCCGGCGAAGGAGCAGACTGGTACTCGCTGAGTTTCATCAGCTACGCGAGGCTCGGAAACCGAGACGGCTTCTTCTTGTTCGCCGACCTCATGGCCGCCAGCATGTCGCGGCTGTTCGGGGCTCGTCCGCACTGGGGCAAGATCTGCCCGCTCGATGCCGCCCAACTCGAGTCCCTTTACCCCCGCTTCGCCGACTTCCGCGCGATCTGCAAGCGCCTCGATCCGGCCGGCGTGTTCCGCAACCGCTGGACCGCGGCTCTCCTGGATGGGGAAGAGGGCGCATCGGAGACTTGAAACGACGCGCGCACCGGAGCGCTCAGGCCGCGTCCCAGCGTCGCGCGGCGCGGCGAGCCAGCCCGAGAAAGGCCAGGGTGAGCCCGGCCAGGACGGCCACCTCGGGGCCGATCGTCACCAGCGAGGCCCCGAGCGTGGCCGAGGGGTCGTCGTACCAGAGCACCTTGAGGTAGCCGTCCAGGGCCCAACCGTTAAAGGTGAACAGGGCGGCCTGGTCCATGAAGGGCGGCATGACGAAGCGTGGAACCATGCTGCCGCCGACCGCCGACATGACCAGGATCAGGACGGTCGAGACGCCCTGCAGCTGGTTCCTGCTGGTGCAGTGGGTGGCCATCAAGAGGCCGAAGCCCGCGGCTGCCGCGCTGGTGGCCACGGTCATGACCGCGACGCCGGCCAGGCGCTGGGGGGAAGAGAGGTCCAGACCGAAGACCGCCGCGCCCCACGCGAACATGACGCTCAACTGGGCCACACCGAGCAGCGCGTAGAAGATCCAGTTGGCGCCGAGGATCCGTCCGGGACTGACACGGCTCGCCAGCAGACGTTCCAGGGTGCCGCGCTCCTTTTCCTCGAGGATCGAGCCGGCGGCGCCCACCATCGAGAAGAGCAGGAACATCACCGAGATCGAGGCCGCGTAGTAGGCCACCATCGAACGGCCATCCTCTTCGGCGCCCACCTCGGTGGCGCGCACGGGGACGAGGCCGCCGAACCCGGAGTTTTCCGCCTCGTCGTCCCGGGGGTCTCCGGTGACGGAGGATGGGGAGCGCTCCCCGCGCACCACGGGCAGGAAGATGTCCAGTGCTCGCTTCTGGGCGTCGGTCAGCCCGCCCCCGAACCTGTCCAGCTGGTCGAGGCCGCGTCGGATGAGCAGGTCGGGAGCCGCCTGCATGGCCGCTCCCTGCAGGAGTCCATCCACGGTGGCTCTGGCGACGGGGTTGGCGCCGTCGAACAGCAGATCCACCGCAGGTCGGTCCCCCCCGAAATCGCCGAACGTGCTCTCGAATCCCTCCGGCAGCACCACGGCGACCGGCGCCTTGCCGCTGCGAACGGCCCGGTGGGCGCTCTCCCTTTTCCAGGGTGCAGGATCGGGGTTCGACTCGCTGGCCGCCGGTCCCCGGCTCAGCCGCAGCGCGCCCATGTCGTCGAGGGTCTCGGCGAAGCGGCGGCTGGTCGGCGTGTCGTCCTCGTCAGCCAGGAGCACCACGATCGAGCGCGCTCCGCCCTCACCGCCGCCGGAGAAGATGGCCGCGAAGATCGAGAAGAAGACCACCGGTAGCACGAAGCACAGGGCCAGGGCGACCCGGTCGCGCTTGAGGTGGATCCAGGCCACGCGCAAGAGGGTGGCGCTCACTCGCGCAGCTCCCGACCGGTCAGGTGAATGAAGACGTCCTGGAGCGAGGCGCCGGCGCCCGCCGTTCTCTCCTTCAGCGCCGCCGAAGTGCCCTCGGCGATCACCTTGCCGTGGTCGAGGATCACGATGCGGTCGCAGACGCGGTCCGCCTCGTCCAGCTGATGGGTCGTGAGCAGCAGCGAAGCGCCGTCTCGGCGCAGCGCCTCGAGCATTCCCCAGATGCGCTCCCGGCTCTGGGGGTCGACACCGACGGTGGGCTCGTCCAGGAGCACCACCTCGGGTCGGTGCAGGATTCCACAGGCCACGTTCAGGCGCCGTTGCATGCCGCCGGAGAAGGTCTTCACCCGCTTCCCTACCCGCTCCGCCAGGCCCGACCACTCCAGCGCCCAGTCCACCCGTTCCCCGAGTTCCGCCTTCGCCACCCCGCTGAGCGCACCCCAGGCGCGAAGGTTTTCTTCGGCGGTCAGTTCCGGATAGAGCGCGATCTCCTGGGGCACCAGGCCCAGGTGGCTGCGGGAGTTCGTCGCCTGGTTAAGGGGCTCTCCCAGGAGGGTGATCGAACCGGCGTCGAGGCGGACGCGGCCGGCGACGGAGCGGACCAGGGTGGTCTTGCCGGCACCGTTCGGCCCCAGGAGCCCGATCCATTCGCCGCGCTCAAGCGTCAGATCGGCACCGGCCAGGGCGCTTACGTCGCCGAAGGACTTGGCGGCGTCGGTGACGGTGAGAACCGGATCGTCCACAGGCGATGAAGCGTAGTGATGCGTGCTGCGGATTCGCGCATCAAACTGCATTTCTGTTCGGATGCCCGGGCTAGACGGGGCGGAAAGACGGCTTCGCAAGCCCCCACGTTTCGAGAACTCGACCCCGGGAAAAAGCGCTGCCGGCGGGCGACCCTGACCGGCTTCGGGATGGCTTCCGGCTGCTCGGACCCGACGCCGGGAGCCTCCTTTCAGATGAAGACTCGCTGGTGACTGCGCAGCTCGTCCAGGTCGTATTCCGTTCCGCGCCACACGAGGGCGCCGCGCCGCTTCGTGATCCAGGTGGATCGGAGCAAGATGTAGACCAGGACCGGGCCGGCCATCGGGCCCAGGATGTAGGAGAGCACGGGCATGCCGGGCGGCTTCGGCGTGAGCCAGGGCACGGCGACGGCGGAGACGATGGCGAGCACCCCCGCGGGCATCCACGGAGTCGCCAGGAGCGCCCACGGAGCGAGGGCGAACGCCAGAAACGCGCTCGCCGCGAGGACCGCGCGTGTGGCGCTGAAGCGTCCCATGACCGCGAAGGTGTTCTTCTCCAGGCCCCTGATCATCTCGGGCAGGCTGGCGTACCAGGAAACCGCGAGGGATTCGAAGCCGAAGCACATCCGCGCCTTCGCGCCATGACGGTGCAGGAGCAGGCCGAGTCCCATGTCGTCGGCGATCTCGAGCCGAAGCCAGGGCCAGCCCTCGGTGCGGTCGAAGGCGGCCTTGCGCACCAGGTTGAACGCTCCGACGCCCCCGTAGGCGCCGGGCTTGTCGGCGTTGATGGCGCGCGGCCGAAAGGTGGACAGCACCACGCCCCCGAAGGCGTTGACGGCCGCGCCGAGCGCGACGGTCTCGATGTGCATGCGGGGAATGACGGAGAGGTGGTCGAGCCCGTCGTGCTCGGCCCACGCGACGGCCCTTCGGAGGCAGTCGGGGCTGAAATGAATGTCCGCGTCCGCGTAGAGCACGTAGTCCCCGCTCGCCGCTTGATCGCCCCTGTAGAGAGCATGGAGCTTTCCGAGCCAGCCCTCCGGGAGCGTCTCGATCCGTACGATCTCCATCCGCCCGTTCTCTTCGCGCATGCGCTCCAGGATGGCGCCCGTCCGATCGGTGGAGCGGTCGTTGACCACGATGATCTGAAGCGCGGGATAGTCGAGCGCGAGGAGCGTCTTCAGGGCCCCTTCGATGGTGCTCTCCTCGTTGCACGCCGCAATGACGAGGGAGACCGTCGGCCACCGGTGGGGAGCCGGAGCGTCGACCTCTTCGAGCATGGGCACTCCCCGCACGTTATAGAGCACCACCAGCTGCGCGATGAAGTACATCGCCGTCATCGCCAGAAGGAGTGATTCGAAGAGGGTCAAGCCTTCGTTCCTTTCGAGGGGAGTTCAAGCCTAGGTCTTTTGCGTCGCGAGTGCGTGGAGGAATGGGTGTTTCGATCTCTGCGCTCCTTGTCTGGCTCGCCTACCTCTTGGCCGTCACGGCCATCTTCGCACTCCTGCGCCTTTGCCTTGCGCGCCACTACCGCCGCGTGGACCCGGTCCAGGCCTGCGATCGCCACGATCCGCCGGGCCCGACGATTCCGACGCACCCCCCCCGAGGGGGGCCGTCCTTCAGAGCGCCATCACGCGCTTGATGTAGCGCGACAGGACCGTCGGCTTCATCTGGCCGGGGAAAACGCACCAGCGCCCCTTCGGCTCGTCGCCGAAGACCACGACGCCGGCGTGCTGGGTCTTGTCCAGATCGATGATCGGGTCGGGGTCGAAGGCCCCCAGGCGATGGCGGATCTCCGTGACCAGGTCTTCGTCGCCCGTCAGGAAGGTCCAGCCGGGTTGAACCCCGTAGTCCTCCGCATACTCCTCCAGGTCTTCGGGGAGATCGCCGTCGAGACTGATGGAGTACATGTGGATGTCCCGACCGACGGCGTCACCCAGCTCTTTCTGCACCCCCACGAGGCACGCCGTGGTGCGCGGTCAGAGGCCGTCGCAATCGACGTACATAAAGTTGATCAACACCTGCTTGTCGCGAACGAGATCCTCGTAGAAACGAACTATATCGCCATCCTGGGTCGTGAGGGCGTGGCTCGGGAAGTAGCCCTCCATGCGCGCATTGCGCAAGCGCGTTTCCGCGTCCTGGTGTTCGTAGGGAACGACCTCGTCAGCGTCTACGCCCGAGTGCGTAGCGCACGCCCCCGCCAAGAAGAAGGGAATCGAGACGAAGAGCAACAGGGAAAGATGAGGGTACTTCAAGACGGACAGTGCGTACCTCGATACTAGCACGCTTGCCGTCAACTGCGGGTTCAGGGTGCGGGGAAAGATCGTTTCCATCTCGTTCGCTTTCGAAGCACCGTCATGGACGCGCAGGTCGTCCGGAAACCGCGGAACGAACGTGCCGAGAAGAGGGCGTTGCGACCCAGGAGACCGGCGCCGTGCAGCGCATAAGACCACACCCGATCCCGTGTTCGCAGCGGCTCGTTCGCCCTGTTCCTCTACGCGCTTTCCGGCGTCTCCAGGCTCTCGAACACCTGCCGCCCGCGATCGGTCCAGCGGGCGTGGCTCTCGATGACGCGATAGCCGTTCGCGTAGTCCCGCTCGAATTCCGCGAGCTGCTCCTTGCAGTCGAGCTCCGAACCGCTTTCGACGATGCGCCGGGTCACGCGCACGTTACGACCTAACACGTAGGTGGCATGCAGCACCTGGAACAGTGGGCGCTGCTCCTCCCGGAGCGGGGCGTCGTGGCGGTCCGTGGGATTCTCGAGCAGGGGATCGTGGGCCATCAACAGGTTCAGGTCGAGGTGAGAGAGCTCGTGCACCAGGTGTTCGAGGAAGTACTCGACCGGGTTCTCGTCCGGCAAGCGCATGTAGATCGCGCCGAAGGCCCGCGGCGAGGAAAACCCCAGATAACCGCGTCCTGTGAACAGCTTGACCCGCGCGATGTACTCCCGAAATTCATCCGCCAGGCCTCGATCCGCCTGCTCGAGGTACTGCAGCGCGGTGAAGGCGGCCGTGAAGCGGTGGCTCGGATCCTTGTCCAGGATCGGCCGCAGGATCAACGCGTCGTCCTCACCCTCGGAAACGTCGTGACGGGCGTTCAGCACGACCGACCGCTCCCACACCTCGCTCAGGGCGGAGTCGATACGAAAGTGACCGTCGTGAAAGAGCTCGTCGGGCGCGACCTGGATGTGCTTCAGACTATCCGCCACGTCCGTGACGTTGCCCGACTGCAAGGCTGCTGCGAGACGGGTCATCGCCTCGTAGGCGCCCGGAGAAAAACGCTCGTTCGGGTCCAGTCGTTCGATGCGCGAGCGGATGTGCGCCAGATCCTGTCCGAGCCCCTCGGCCGCCGAGTCGATCGCCCTCAGGAAGTGCTCGAGCATCATCCGCTTGTAGCTCGCATGGAGCGTGCGGGCCCTTTCCGAGGATGCTTCGGAGACAAAAGAGGCCGAGAGAGGATCTTCAGGCATGGGGCGTGGGGGGGGGTCGGTATCGGTGAATGCGGTCCGCCATCCTATCCCCGGTGGGGCCCGACAAGAAAGAAGGCGACCCATCGCGAGGATGGGTCGCCCATGTAGGGGGCTATCGCGGAGGTTTTCCCCAGCGCTCTATCGATCTATATCAGCAGTCTTCGATGTCGAAGCGCGCCATCATGAAGTGGTCTTCGTGCTCGATGTTGTGGCAGTGGAACACAGAGGGCCCGGTGAAGTCGCGGAAGTTGAAGAAGACCTCGACCTCGTCGCCTCCGGAGAGGTTGAAGGTGTCTTTCTTCGCGTTTCCGTCGCGCTCCAGCGGTCCCGGACGGGCGCCGTTGCGGCTGAGCATTCGACCCAGCTCGATGTGCACGTGGATCGGGTGCCACCAGCCTCCGCCGCCGTTTTCGAAGTGCCAGATCTCGGGCTTGCCCTTCTTCGGACGGGCGCTCGGGTGCTCGATATCGATGAACTCGCCGTTGACCGCCCAGGCGCCGCCCTTGCGCTCGAACTCGAAGTGGCGGTGCACCGCCGCGTCGATGGCGTCCTTTGGAACAGGCCGCAGCGGGCGCAACTTCTTCGGGATCTGACTGCGGTCGCGGACCGCGCCGCCTGTGACCACGAACTTCATGATCTTGCGTGCATCGTCCTTATCGACCTCTTTGACTTCCTCGAAATCGCCGTCGGGCCCGCGCCCGCTGTCCTGAGAGCAGAAGTTCGTCAAGTAGAGCTCCGTTCCCGGCGCGAATTTCGAGAAGTCGATGATGATCTCCGCCCGCTCGGCCATGCCGAGGAAGATCGTGCGGCGGTTACGGTAGGTCTGTGCCAGAAGGCCGCCGTCCGTTGCGATCACGTGGATCGGCTTGGGATTGCGGTTGTTCTCGTCGGTGATGCGCAACTTGTACATCCGCGCGTTCGAGCCGTTCAAGACCCGGAAGCGATACTTGCGACGCTTGACCTCGAGGAAGGGGTCGATGGCGCCGTTGACGAGCATCTGATCGCCCAGGAAGCCGTCGAAATCGCCCGGTTGGTAGACCATCGTCCCATCGGGCGCGATGCGTTTGTCCTGGATCACCAGCGGGATGTCGAACGGCCCGCTGGGCAGGCGCAGGCCGGTCATTTCGTTACCGGTGTCGAGTTCGTCGAAAATGAGATAGAAGCCGGCCAGCCCCCGCATCACGTTCGGTCCGGTGAAGTCGAGCAGGTGGTCGTGATACCACTGCGTCGAAGGCCGCTCGTCCGGATCGGGGTTTCCCGTCGAGAAGCCGACATCCTGTTGCGCCCAGAGGTAGTCGAAATCCTCACCGGGCTCGCGTACGACGTGGGGGACGCCGGGTACGTTCTCGGGGAAACCGTCGAACACCGGAGCCATGTGTCCACCATGGAAGTGCGTGGTCAAGTGGGGGACGCCGAAGCCTATGTGGTCCGAGGGCAGGCGGTTCAAGAAGCGAACCACCTGCGGGTTGCCCATCCGCACGACGAAGGTCGGGCCCGCGAGAATGGGACTGTCCTCGGGGACGCTGGTGTCCCGATAGCGCCACACGGGCGTCTGCGGAAGCTCCGGGTGCAGGCTGACGAGCGCTTCTTCCTCGACGATCTCGCAGAACTGTGCTTTTGACGCGACGCTCCCCATCTCGGTGAGGTGTTGCTCGCACAGGGCCGAGGGGCGGAAGGGAGCGACCTGCGTCGGTGGTGGTGGAAAGGGCAGCGGCTGGATAAAGGGCGTCAGCCGGACGAGCGGCTGATCGTCATCGTTGTCCGGAAATGGGCAGTTGAGAGGGTTGGCATGGGCCAGAGGTGCAATCCCCCCGAGAGCCGCAAGCCGCATGGCCTGGCGTCGATCTAACATCTAAATCCTCTTCTTGTTCGGTTCCTACTCGCAAACGTCGTCGCATGGATAAAAAAGCAAGGCGGTATAAAGTACAATGCAATTTACTTTATGCCGATAGGTGGCACATTGGCTTTTTTCGTTACCCAAGAGTGCTTAGCGAGAGGTGCCGAAAGGCCCGGGCTACGGGGAAGAGTGCGCACGAAAAAGGCCGGGCGCCGCGCGCGAAATGCGCGGCTGCCCGGCTCCTTGCGCAGGGAGGTCGATGCTAGATGTTGCCGATCGTCATGTCGACGGCATTCGTCAGTGTCAGAACTCCGGAGACCAGGGTGGCTCCCTGGGTCACGTATTGTCGGCCGAGCAAGCTCGGGTCGTTCGGGATCGAGATCGAGTGGAAACCGCTCGAGACGAAGAACGGGAGAAAGGGGGGCTGGACGAGGAGTTCGCCACTCGGGATGAAGGTGGCGGAGGTCGGGTTCAGGCCGGGAATGATGACGGTGATCAGGGGCGAGCCGCCCGAGATCACCGATTGCCAGGTCGAGCCGATCAAGGGGCGGTTGATCGGCAAGTAGCTCAAGGGATTGATGCCCGAGCCGTTGCGAATCGTGGCGACCGCGGTCACGGTCGACGAGGTGGTGGGGAGGTCGGGGCGCCAGTACTCGATCGTGCAGCGCATACGACGCGACTGCTCCTGGGTGAACATCTCCATGCACAGATCGTCGCTGTAGTCCAGGTAGTTGTCCGTCGGGTCGGAGGAGCCGCAGGTGAACGTATTGGGGCACCCGAAGGCCGGCTGGGATTCCGGATTGGTGTCACAGATGAGATCGCCGTTGGAGTTGCAGTTTCCCGCCGAGGCGCAGCCGCCCGTGAAGGTGTGCTCGAGTCCGAAGTAGTGGCCCACCTCGTGGGTCGTCGTACGGCCCTGGTTGTACGGAGGGCCGATCGGCGCGTTGCGGCCGAAGGACGACCACAGAACGACGACGCGATCTCGATCCTGGCCGACGATGCCGCCCCGGGGGATGTCGGGCACGTAGCCCAGGGCGCCGCTCGCCTGGTTCGTGTAGATGTTGAGGTAGCGGTTGGTGTCCCAGGCCAGGGTGTTCCAGTACTGGCCGTTGTCGTTGAACCAGTTGGTGTTGGTCGTTCGGGTGATTCCGTTGGTGGCGTTTCCGTTCGGATCGACGGTCGCGAGGTGGAACTGGATCATGCTGTTGGTTCCGCTCGACCCGTTCGATCCGGCCAGAGCGAGGAAATCCTCGTTGAGGATGTCGATCTGGGACTGGACCTTCGCGTCCGTGATGTTGCCCTGACCGCCGGAGCTCGTGATGACGTGAACGACCACCGGGATCTCGTAGACGAACGTCGGCGCGTACTGTCCGGTCGGGTTGGTGGAGTTGTAGCCGCAGTCGCCGGGGACGGAGTTGAAGGTGCTCGGGACGCGGGTAGCCCGTTCGGGAATTCCACAGCGCAGCCCGCGCGCGGTGAAGAGATCCGAGGCCAGGTACTCGCCCCAGGTCTCGAACGGGATGCCGTCCACCTGGATGAGCGGGATGGAGTTTCGATCCGTGGCCTGCGGGGAGGAGGGGAAGGCGTTCGAGGACACGGCCAGACCGGCGATCACGTACAGACAAAGCGCTGATTTCACGACAGTGGATCCTTTCGACGTTGGGAGCAGCGGTCGGGGAGGGGGGGCACCGCGCTCGGGGGGGCTGTACCGGGGCGTGAATGGCACGCCCCGGCTTCACGAGAAGGAAGTTAGGCGGGAGTCTTGGCGAAAGTATGGCCGGGATGTGACCGCGTGCTTTTTCCTCCCAAGTTTCCCCTGCGCGTGCCCGCGACCGGGACCGGAGTGCGCATAGAATTCAGCTTGAAGCGATGGATTCAGGCTCGAAAAGCACCCGCGTGCTCCTCGTCGAGGATGATGCGCGGATTCGCAGGGAGATCCTGGATGCCCTGCGAGCGGTCGGCTACGAGGCGGACGTCTCGGTTTCCTGTGCCGATGCGGAGCACGCGTTGCAGCGCGAATACGACCTCGTGCTCCTGGATCTGGGGTTGCCCGACGGCGACGGCCTCGATCTCTGCCGCGCCCTGCGCGCCAGCGGCCGCAACCTTCCGATCATCATCCTCACCGCGCGCGACGCGCCCGAGCAACGCGTGCGCGGCCTCGACGTCGGGGCGGACGACTATCTGGTCAAGCCCTTCCACCTGCCCGAGCTCCTGGCCCGCATCCGCTCGGTGTTCCGCCGGGCGGGCAGGTCGCTGGGGACCGGACCGTTGCGCTGCGGTCCGCTGTGGGCGGACCCGGAGTCCCATACGGCGGGATGCGGCGGGCAGAATCTCGACCTCAAGCCGCGCGAGTTCGAGCTGCTCGTCTTTCTCATGCGCCACCCGGGCCGCGCCTGGACCCGCGAACAGCTGCTCGATCGCGTCTGGGGCTCCACCTTCGAGGGCGACATCCGCACGATCGACTCCCACATCGGTCGGCTGCGCACGCACGTCGAGGAGGATGCGAGCGACCCGCAGATGATCGAGACGGTCTGGGGCGTGGGGTACCGTCTCCGGGACACGGGTCGTGACGGCCATGAGTGACCCTTCCTCGCGCCGTCCGGGTTCGGTGTCGTGGTTTCGAAGGCTGAGCTTTCGCATCACGCTCCTGTGGGCGGCGTCGCTGTTCGCCTTCTACTTCGCGACGACCCGCAACTACGAGGGCCTGTCTTCACTTCTGGGCTTCTCGGCCGTGCCGGAGGACACCTTCCTCATCGAGGAGGGGTGGATGGAACGCAGCTTCCTCATGGATGCGCGTAAGGACGAGGGCGGGCGCTGGATCCCCGACGAGAACGCCTTCGACGGCTACGTAGCCTTTCAAGCCGGAGCCGGCGTCTCGATCGCGTGGCTCGATACGAACGACGAGGTCGTCTGTGCGAGCGAGTCCCTGTCGTTCGCGCCGGGAACGCTGTGGTCCACGCCTTCCCCGCCCGCCCGCGGCACGAAGATCTCCAGCGATCCCGATGCGTTCAATCGCACGACCTCGATTCGCGCCGTCCTCGAAGGCGAGTTCGCGGGAACGCTGATCTCGATCCTGACCGATCCGAACCTCCACGCCACCGTCGTGCACGGCGTCGATTCGGCCGAACAGATCGAGGTCGATGCCTGTGAGTTCGGCATCGACCAGGCCGTCTTCCTGACGAAGGCCGAGTACGACAGGCGGATCGGGAGCGATGCGTTCTGGAGGAGAGTCCTCTCTCTCAGCGTGATCGCTGTCTTGAGCCTGTTGACGGTCTTCGCCGTCTCGCGTCTCGTCACCCGACGGTTGAGCCGGCTGGCCGATCAGGTGTCACGCTACCACGCGGGCCATGAGGAGTCCTTCGAGGCCACGGGCTCCGACGAGATCGCCGCACTCGCCCTTGCGATGAACGACATGCGCGCGCGTCTGGGAAAAGCCCTTGACGAGCTTTCCGAACGGGATGAGAAGCGTCGCGAGTGGATCGCCCAGGTGTCGCACGACTTGCGCACGCCGCTGACGGCCCTGACCGCGTGCCTGGGACGATCGGAGCTGCTCTTCGAGAACGAACAGGACCCCCAGCTCCTGGCCCGGCTCAAGGATCTGCTCACCGTCGCCAAGCTCGATGCGGACCGCGTCAACGCGCTGGCCGACGACCTCCTGGACATCGCCCGTCTGGACACCGGGGAAGAGCTGCATATCGAGCCCGTTCCGCCCGGAGAGCTCATACGACAGGCGCTTCAGGTCATGAGTCCGGTCGCCCAGGCGAAGGGCGTCGAGCTCAGTTGCGAGGTCCCCGCCGGAATGGAGATCCTTCAGGCCGACGGCCGCCGTCTGATGCGGGCGCTCGAGAACGTCCTGCGCAACGGGATCCACCACGCCAGGCGCGAGGTCTGCGTCCGCGCCTCGTCGAAGGCGGGCCGGCTCTTGCTCGAGACCCTCGATGACGGTGAGGGGTTTCCCACGGTGGACGGCCGCGTCGACCTGGCCAGGTTCCAGCGCCAGCACAGCAAGAGCGATTCGGCGGGCCTGGGGTTGCTCGTGACGCAACGGGTCGCCGAAGCCCACGGCGGCAGCGTGGGGGCCTACAACCTGGATACGGGCGGCGCGGCGGTCTGGCTCGCCATTCCCTTCGCCGGGGAGGCCGGCCGGTCCCCCGGGGAGGGGCCCGGGAACCCCGGTTCGACCGCCGATGTCGCCGCGCCGGATGGCGGATGAAGGGACGCGCGGGGGGCGGTCCCCCGTTCGCGCTGGGGCGAGGTGAAAAATCTCCAGGCGAGGTCGACTCGTACAACGGGCTTGGACGCAAACGGGACTCCACAGAAACGCATGCCAAGGAGGAAAGCCGTGCGAACGTCGACTCTGTCCACAGCCCTGATCGGATTCTCCCTCGTCGCCGGCGGTTCGGCGTTGAGCATGGGTTTGGCGAGCCTGGGCGCTCGTCCGGGCCCGCAATCACCGGCCCGTCAGGTCGGAGTCGTCGGGCCGGACGGGCGTGGCGATCCAAGGGGATGCATCTTCGACGAAAGACTGGCGTCGTACGCGGCGGGCTGGCCGTTCGATCTGTGCGACTGTCCCTACCCGCCCGCGTGTGACGACCCGATCAACCGCGACGCCGCCATCCCCACTCCGGCGACGCCGATGAAGGTGGTGCGGATTCGGGTGGTCGTCTTCGCCAACGACGACGGATCGGATCCCACTTCCGTGTTGGGGGAGGTCGAGGACCAGATCGCCGTCTTGAACGCGGACTTCGCCCAGCACCGGTTCTATTTCCAGCACACGGTCGACTTCATCAACAGCACGGCCGCGCGCATCGGGGCGATCCCGGCGACGGTGTTCGCCGAGAACCCGGGTGTCCAGTGCAACGTCTACGTCGTGGCCACGAACGGTTCGTCCGCGACGGGGCCGTGGGAATCGCAGGCCTTGGCCGACGAGGGCGGGGTCTTGATGAGCGAGGATCACTTCGCCTCGGACCTTCACGTGTTGACGCACGAGATGGGTCACACCCTCGGCCTGTGGCATACGTTTCACGGCAGCCAGTTGAACATCGCGTGCGGCGTCGGCCCGTGCCACGACTGTTCCGAGTCCGTCGGAGCCGCCAACACCGACCTTGTCGGCGACCACTGCAGCGACACGCCGCCCATGCTCGCCGGCGGGTTCGCGACATGCACATCCCCGACCGGAATCGACCCCTGCAGCGGCCGTCCCTGGGGCGCGATGCCGGAGAATTACATGGACTATGCCGGGGCGTTGCTGCCGGGTTGCGACATGTTGTTCACCCCCCAGCAGTCCGGACGGATGCACTGCTGGTCCGCGGACGAGCTCTCCGCCTGGTTTTCCGCTCCCGGCGACCTCAACGGGGATGGTTTCGTCAACATCGCCGATCCGATCTTCCTGAAGGACTACCTCTTCGGGGGTGGCGCGGCGCCGAATCCCCTCTGTCGCGGCGACGTGAACGGAGACGGCGGCATCGACATCGCCGACATGATCTATCTGCTCAACTACCTGTTCAGCCAGGGGCCGGCGCCGACGGACGGCTGCTAGTCGGGCTCGGGCGCTTCCCTCCCGGTCCTGGCCCGGTACCGTCTTGCGTCGATCTCATGACCCGGGCGCACCACAGGCCCACCGCTGCGCCGGCGAATAGCCCCGAGACCGATCCCAACGATAGGTAGATCAAGAGGACTTCTCTTGGGGGGAGGGACAACTCGCCGATCAGGAAGGGATACACCGTCGCCCCAAGGCCTCCAACGGCGAGGCCCGAGACTCCACCCAGGCCAATCCATCGGTTCCTGGTCTGGCTCAGCTCACGACGCAAGAACGCGGCAGCACAGAGACCTCCTACGATTCCGAGCGGGACGCTCACCGGGAGGCCTGCAGGGACCGCCAACAAAGAGAAGGTCAAGCCTACAAGCAACACAGGCGGTTCTGGTGGCGTCCCCGAGGACGATTCCACAAACACCACCAAGAAGCCACCGAAGATGGCGCTGGAGCTGATGGCCGCGATCAGACTCACAAAGATCGCACGAGCCGTCGTACCCATTCGTTTCTTCATCACTGTCCAACCCCTGCCGCGCCACTTTTCTTGTAACGCGAGTTGAGCCATCACTACGATCTCTCTTTGAGTAGAGGTTTCGGGTTCTGATGTTACTGGCCTTGCTCTATCCGGACGATCACTGGAACAAGGGCCAAGAGCCATGGCTGTCTCTGCCAAGGATGCAGTCAGGGACACGCTCGGTTTTGCGCGGTGTTTCTCTAGATTATCTCAGGCGACTGCGTGGGGGTGTCCCTGGAGTTCGGTAACGCCGACCCATCCCGGCCCCCGCCACGGTCCCCGCTCCATGGCCGTCTGCGCCGCCTTGAGCCGGTCTGAGCCCGTGCTGGGTTTTCGGGAGGCACAATGATAGACCCCCTACCAACCGATCTGCTCATCGGTCGCTTCTTCTCCGTACGTGAACCTGGGCACGCCCTCCACTGAGGCGTCGGAGTACATAGGGTCGTCTGGCAACGTGATGTCGGACCGCAGGAAGTGCTCATCGGGGTCACGGTCTGCTTTCGAGCGAGCCAGCCGGTCGCCCCATTCCTGTGCCGCTTTGGAGGATTCAGCCTTGATAATCATGCAGGCGACCCATTCGCGGTCCTCATCATCCTCCTGCAGGTACTCGCACCGAAACCAGGCTGTATAGACAAAGGGCATCATGGGATAGGATCTCATTGTAGTTGGCAGCTGATTCTCAACGAGCTGGAGTTCGGCCGAGTTTCCGCACCCTACGACCGTGCGGGTGACGAGAACTCGAACGTCAAACTGCAGAATGTCGGCGCGGATAGCACCGAGTTTCTGGATAGGACGACAACGCCCCCCCCCGCAACTACAGCTCCCTAACCTGCGGCAAGATCACCTCAATATACACCTGGTTGAGCTTCCTCTGGAGCGCCTCCTCCGATTGATAGAAGGCCGCGAACGCATCGCGGATCACTGACGGCACTCCAGGCAATTCCATCCGCAACGCGGAGGCGACCTGATTCTTATAATACTCTACTGCGTATTCGTGACTTGCGTTATCAATCGCATTCATCAGGAAACACAACGCCGCAACGCAAACGCCCGTAAGCTCAAACACAGAGAGCGCTCGTTCCGTTAGACGATCAAAGGGGTAAGCGATCCCATCGATAGGATCACCGAAGTTGCCCGAGTAATCTATGATCTCACGGTACATCGCACGAATCTCATCTTCAAGAGTCATCTTGGTACCTGGCTTACAGTGATCTGCTGCGAACGACGTCTCGTATTCGGCATCGGTTTGGCGAGAGGATGTCTTCTTCTGATTCGAAGATAATCGTGGTTTCGAAGGATTGGTGATGCAATGCAGCGTCTTTCGACCCCATGTACGTGGCTGGGACGAAGCTTCCGTGCTCGTCCGTGCCGATCCAGGCCTCGACCACCCCGTCGTCGAATAACGCCTTTAAGGCAGTGCATGAAAGCCCCCAGGGTTCTGTTCATGGTCATGGTTCAAGTTAGAAGGTAGCGAATCATGGGATGGCCAGAGAGCCCACTCCGACGATCGGTGTAGCGAAAAAGGAAACGACGACCGCCCGCACCGCCTTGTATCCGAGGTAGAGCCCCACGCCGGTGGCTACTTCACCCCCACTGATCGC
>NYUD01000017.1 GCA_002683825.1 Planctomycetota bacterium | reverse complement strand
GATGTTCGACCTCGGTCGGCCGGTATCGAAGGCGATCGCGTCCTGAAAACGGGAGCGGTGGGGGAGTTCTGGCTCCATCTTGATCCACGCAACAACGCCGCACGCTCCTTGCTCCCGAACACGGCTACGGCCCACACAGACGCCACTATGACGCGGCGCCTGGCGTAGCATCCATCACCAAACGCGGCCGGGTGTGGAGCTTGTCAGCTCGTCGAGTGGGTCTTCTCCCTTGTGCGTACAACCTGTTGGAATACGTACGCCCTGGATAGCAGGTTCCTACACACTTGAGCTAGTCGCGCATCGGTTCGGAAGCGAGGAGGATGCGTTCCAGGCACCGGAGCTCTATGGGAGGAGCACACGCTCTGCCAGATCGCTTCACGTTGCATTTCATCCGATCGGGTGTTCCAAACCGGGGACCCGGGGTTGGGGCGAGGTAGGAGGCCTGCGGGCCGCGCATGGCCAGGCAGAAGCAGGATGGCGAACGTGGGCGCGGCCTGCGCCGGTGATCCCGATGCCCCCTCAGCCGCTCCTCGCAGCCCGCCGCTTGACCTCCATCCGGCCCGCCAGCCAGGCGACCACCAGGTACAGCGGCAGTTCGATGATCATCCAGGCCGAGTCTCGTCGGCTCCGCCAACGATCTTGATGAAGGCGAGGACTTCGGTCCTCGCCTTCATCTATTCGGCCCGAATACACCCCGCCTGGCGCCTACCCACGATCGCCCTGCATCTTCTCCATCGCACCCAGGTTGTGGATCTGCTCGAACCCCTCTCGCCTCAGGCGTCGAACTGCTCGCTGGCTGCGCATCCCGCTCACGCAGTACAACAGGAGCGTCCGGTCGCGCGAATCCGCCAGCCCATCGACCACGCCGGCCAGAGGAACGTTGCGTGAACCCGGGAGGTGGTTGCCGGCGAACTCGTCCGGCTCGCGCACATCGATCAGCTCGGCGCCGGCTGCCAGCAATTCGCGAGCCTCGGCGAGCGGGACCGTGGGAACCCACAGGCCCAGCGCTCGGAGGAAGATCTCGTACATCCAGGAAGCGACGCAGAAGTGGGTCGTGATCACGATCAACTGCAGGACGACGAGCATGCCTCCCAGCAGGTAGGCTAGCGGGACGTTTCCGGCGACGAAGGCCAGCGCGATCCCCAGGTTGGTCGCCCCTCCCATGAAACACGCGATGCGCCTCGGTAACGGGTTGGGCGGCAGCTTCACGCCGCGCCACAACGGTCTCAACACGTGGTTGTAGAAACGGTCGACCGGATGCGCGGCGGGCATCCAGAACGGCAGCATCCCCAGCGCGGCCAGGGCGAAGTGAATCGCCGGCTCGCGGGTGGCCAGGCCAACCAGCGCTGCGGCCATGCAGACCAGCGGCGTGAATCGTAGCGCCCAGGACAGCTCCCGCAGCCGCCCGGGCGAATAGTCGTAGCCCTGCTGGATGAGCGCCCTCGCAGAGCTACCTGCTCGAACTTCGTCCATTGTGTCCTCCTGCGTGATTCTGGAGCCATTCTAACCCGAACCGGGTCATGAAGTAGGATTCGGGCTCAACGGAACCCAGAAGGCGGCGTTGTTGCACGGTTCAGGAATGAGGCCACAGGTTCCCCATCCCCACACTCCCAAGGCATGTGGGTGGCGCGGAGCGGGGCCTCGATCTCACGTCGGGCCAAGTCGACGGCGAACACCCACGGGGAGACCCGCCGCGCCGTTCCGTAAGACCCGTCTCGCTTGGGTTGACGACCGGGGCGGGGGGCTCGTGACTGCGACATGGAGTAAATGCGAGAAGATGTCATGTGTGACCGTCATCGAATTTAGGTAGATGTAGCGAACCTTTGGCTACCGAGGAACAATGCGCCTCATCCCCACCCCTGCAGACCATCTTCCCTCGATCCTGTCCCAATGAAGCTCTCTATACCTGCCGCTCTTGTCCTGAGCCTGTTCTTTTTCGGAAGCGAGCCCGGTACCACCCCCCAGGGCACGCTACAGAGCGTGGGGAGCCAGGGTGCCGTGGCGGGGCCCACGGTTTTAGGAGACCTGAGGAAGTTCCTCGAGCACATGGAGGTCATCGAGGTCGATGATGGCATGGGGAACATGGTGACGACCATCCGGTTTCACGGCGTCAACGTGCAGATCGTCAACGGCTCGGGCACCACCGGCGGCAGGACCAATGGTCAGGGCAACCTGATCGTCGGCTACAACGAGACGCGTATAGGCGCTGGTGCTGTCAACGACCGCAGCGGTTCGCACAACCTCATCGTCGGCGGGGAGCAGAACGCCAGCAGCTTCGGCGGGTTCGTGACGGGGCGTTTCAACACCGTGAGCGGCGGCTTCTCCTCGGTGAGCGGCGGGACCAACAACACCGCCAGCGGCCCCTACTCCTCGGTGAGCGGAGGCGATAGCAACACGGCCAGCAGCTACTACTCCTCGGTGTGCGGCGGGTTCACCAACACGGCCAGCGGCAACTCCTCCTCGGTGAGCGGCGGGCGCGCCAACACGGCCTACGGCCACTACTCCTCGGTGAGTGGCGGGAACACCAACACGGCCTACGGCCACTACTCCTCGGTGAGCGGCGGGAACACCAACACGGCCAGCGGTTTCAACTCTTCGGTGAGCGGAGGGTTGTCCAACACGGCCAGCGGCGATTACTCCTCGGTGAGCGGCGGGCGTGCCAACACGGCCAGCGGCTCATTATCCTCTGTGAGCGGCGGGAACTTCGGCGTGGCCAGCGGCTCCAACTCCTCGGTGAGCGGCGGGGGCTTCGGCTTAGCCTTCGGTCCCGGCTCCTCGGTGAGCGGCGGGACACTCAACACGGCCAACGGCAACTCCTCCTCGGTGAGCGGCGGGTTCATCAACACGGCCGGCGGCGACGTCTCCTCGGTCAGCGGCGGGCAGATTCGCAACGCCAACGGAACCAGCAGCTGGGCGGCCGGCTCGCTCTTTCAAACAGATTGACCCATGACTGGAGCCCGTCCCATCCGGCGCTGGGGCGGCCAGACGAGCAGTAGACGACAACCCTCCACGCGCACGTCCTCTGCGGTTCAACCTCCCCACGACCCGCCGTGCTGCTCACGAGAGCCCTGGAAATCCGATCCAGGGGATCGCGGAAGACGAACCTCCGCCACTCGGTCACTCCAGCGAGAGCTCGTAGGCCTTCCCGAAGGTGTACTCGTCCACCGGGTTTCCGTCGTGCGTGAGCAGCAGAGCGAGTCGTACCGGTTCATCGGCACGCCTCGGTTCTCGGAGGACGGGAAGAGGATCGGGTTAGGCGCCATGGACGGCTCCGACTTCCCAAGGAAGGTAGTGGAACTCGAATAGCGCCCGTCACCCCTACCCGAAGTTTCCCCCTTTGGAACACCTATGCTCAGATCGCCTCGTCCAGGCCGAGCAACCAGCGCCCAGCGCAGGCCGCAGGGGGACCCTCGGTAGTTAACCGTCGGGACCCCCCATGACGCTGCGCCGGGCTCAAGACGGCGCTTTTCGAACACCTGGACACAAAGAAGTGTCCGACGCCGTGATGGATGGGCTCGATCCTAGAAGCCGTACGTCAGGTCTTGAGAGTTGGTCAGCTGTATGGTCGGACCGCCTGCAGTGGGACCGATCATCAACACCTGCGAATAGACCTCGAGGCCGCAATAGGCAGCGTTCGACGGAACAGAATACGTGGCGGAACCACTCGGGAGGCCTGTGATAGACCTCGTGAAAAGGTACGGCGCCGCGCTCAGGAGGAACTGGCCGTTACCAAGGATCACCGAGGCCGAATTATAGCCGGCAAACACAACGCCATTCGTGTAGTCACCGGTCACACTAAAGGTGATCGTAGAGCCTGCTGCCGGGGGAGTTGCGGTATAGGTGTTGGTATTGGAGCCGGCGATGCGCGTGGCGACCGAGGCGGCGGCCGGGCACAGAGGGCACGTGATTTCGTCGGCAACGCCGCCGTTTGTCGCCGCGTCCGCCTGAGCCTCGGCCAGGGTTGCGAAGTAGCGTTCCTGTGTGCCGACCGTGGATCGGTAGGGGATGCCCGACTGGCAAACAAAATCCACGAGGTTGTTCACCACGCCCAAGCCGTCGCGCTGCAACGGAATGTCCACGTTGGAAAACTGGACGACGCCGAATGAGGTGTTCAGGGTGACCTGGGCGGACGGGTCCTCGACAAGATTGATGCCGACAGGCACGTCTTCGATCACGACCGTTCCCTCGTACGTCACGGTGTGATCGTCCGGGAGGAACGGGACGAAAATATACTGGCCGAAATTGCCGGCGCCGCCGGTCATGGAGATGTTGCGTAGCGTGTAGGAGCTGACCTCCTGAAAGGAGACCAGGTAGTATCCGCTTCCGTCGAACGGGTTCGGCGCCGGGCCGAGGACGACCAGGTTCTCGATGGTCAGGTTGTCACAGGACACGATCCTGAGGCCTCGCGCGTTATTGCCCACGTTGTAGCCGGCGACGGTCGTGTCACAGGTCAAGTCCCGCAGGGTCGAGTCGACCGCTTGGTTCAGTTCCGCGCAGGAGTGGACGGTGCCCTCGACCGTCACGTTCTCGATCAGCAGGTTCGTTCCGCCGGCCTGGAAGCCGCGTGCCACGACCTGGCCGGTGGCTGCCTCCTGGTTCTTCTGGGCATCGATGTAGATGTCACGGAAGACGATGTTGTTCGCATCCATGAACACGACGCCGTTGGTCGCCTGTCCGCCGGCGGAGAAGGGAGCGAAGACGGTCCCGAGTGCGGGGTCCGAGTCGTTGCCGGCTCCCTGAATGGTCAGCTCCTTCTGGATGTTCATCGCGTAATTCTGGGGGCCGTAACCGACTCCAGATGGATTGCTGTACTCGCCGACCCCCACCTGGATGGTGTCACCATTCACGACGGATACCGCGTCGATGGCTTCCTGGATCGTGGCGAAGTCCCCGGGCACGTTCCAGGTTGTCTGTGCGGCCGTGGCAGCAGGAAGACAGGCGAAGACGCTGATGAGCACGACTACTTTGCGGTGGAAGGAAGACCTGTTGTCCATCTGTAGCAATTCACGCAAGCCTTTGTTGATCACGTTGGTGACTCCTTTGTCGTAGTAGATTGTATTTGCTGTTTTTTCGAAGATGCTGGGGGGGCTCCACGAAGCGCGGCAGTCTACCCCGCGGAGGGTATTGAGCGTCTAGGTGTTCCAAACGGTGTTGGTGCATGAATGCAACGGGCAGCGGGGGCCCGGGGAGCCAGGCACCGCGATTCCAAACTGGATCGCCGCTGCCAAGAACCGCAAAGAGACCCAGCGATGAACTCGGCTACGCGTGGCTCAAGCGAACGTCGGTGCACCAACGCCAAGGAACTCTGTTTCCCGACCAGAAGCGGTGTGAAGACCCACTGCGGTGGGCGAGGGGCAAGAAGAGCCCTTTGAAACGCCTATCCTTCCCGGAGGCCGAGCCCTTGATGGTGGGGCGAAGGCTGCATGGCCAGTCCTCGACCCTACCGGAGAGCAGGATACGCGCTCTTTTCCCTGTTTGCGCACTTTGCACGGCCAAGTAGCATGGCTCGGATGAAGCGTGTGCCGCTACGGATCCTGCTTTCAGTCGCTTGGGTCGCCTATGCAACGCCCGTATCTGGCAAGCAGCTGGAACAAGGTGGAACACCATCGTCTTTCGGCTCCGGAGTGCTTCCGGATGTGCCATCGATCGCCCTGCAACCTGTCGAGCACTGGCCCGCTGACGATACGGGCCAAAGGCCGGGACCGCTTCGGTTCGGGGACCTGATCGAGGTGGATCTGAACATGCAAGAGTCCGGAGAGTGGGTGCAGCTTGCCGACGGGACGCTCGTCTGGCGCTTGCGCCTGGTCTCTCCTGGAGCGCTATCGCTTAGCCTTGTATTTCAGACATTTCGCGTTCCTCCCGAAGGGTCGCTCTTTGTGTACGACGATTCGAGAACGGTTGTTCGTGGCGCCTATACCAATCGCAACCATAACTGGGATGAGAGATTCGCCATTCAGCCCGTGGCGGGTCACGCCCTGACTCTCGAGTACAACCAACCCCTTGGGGCTGCCTCCACAGGGGAGATCCGTCTGAGCGGGGTCGTCCATGACTTCCTTGGTGTGACCACGACGCCTACTTCAAATGTCGAAGCCCCGCCTTGCCAAATCGATGTGAATTGCCCGCAAGGAGACCCGTGGCGCGACCAAGTCAATGCCGTTGTGCAGATTCAAACGAATCAGTTTCTTTGTACCGGCGCGCTCATCAACAACACTGCACGCAATGGCGACCAGCTGTTCATCTCTGCCTTTCATTGCGGAGACATGAACAATTCGATCTTTCGGTTCAACTATCAAACCTCGGGGTGCAGAACCGGGCCGCCGGGCAATCAAACCGTTCAGGGTTCGGTTGAGCTGGTTACGAATGCAACACCCAATGACATTCGTCTGGTGAGGATCACAAGGCCCATTCCGCCGCGCTACGGCGCGCACTTTGTTGGTTGGGATCGCTCGGGAGAAGTGCCCGTGAGCACCGTTGGGATCCACCATCCCAATTCCTTGCGCAAGCGCATCAATGTCGATTCGGATCCGCCCACGATCGGAGGCTTCCAGCAACAAAACTGGATCGTTGACGAGTGGGACTTCGGCCACCTCGAACCCGGCTCCTCCGGTTCGCCGCTCTATTCCCAGGAAGGCCGTTACGTCGGCCGTGGATACGGGACCGTTTCCACCTGCACGGTTTCTTTCCCTTCTACGTATCGACGTTTCGTCTCCGAATGGCACCTAATCCAGGACTACTTGGACCCGATGAAAACGGGCGAAGTGAACATCGCCGGGTTCGACCCGTTTCCAACGCGGATCGACACGGCAACTCCGACGGTCGTTGAAGCTCTCCGTCCTGGCACAAGACAAGATCTGAGCGTTCTCGGACAGAATTTCCCTCCCTTTGCCAAGGTGCAAATCGATGGAGTGTTTCTCGAACCGGAGAGCTATACCGTCGTCGACGAAAACGAGATCACGATCGATCTTCCGCAGCTGACAGCTCTTGGCGAGCATTCTCTGATCGTAAGGGACGGTAGCGACACCGATTCGATCGGTTTCCGAGTCAAAGAGGCTGCATCCCCGATTCTCCAATTCGCAAACGGTGATTGGTTGACACCGATCGCTCCGTTAGCGGAGGTCGAGTTGGTGATGGCCGGAGGGGTGGGCAGCTTGCAATGGGTCTTCTTTTCGTTCTCGAATATGCCCAGCGTTGATCCACTCATCACATTGGACATTGGGGATGGTTTTCGCGACCTCCACCTAGGTGGCGTCTACTTCATTCCAAAGGCCGGCTGGGTTTTGGACCACCTCTCTGTTCCTGCGGGCTTCGCAATGGAGACCCCGGTCTTTGCACAGGCGCTGGGATTGAGCGATACGGGGCTCCGGGTCAGCAATGTGCAAGCCGCAATGATCACGGTGCGGTAGCTAAAAGCAGCACTGCTTTCGACTTGCGGGCTAGGGAATGGGTGTCCCTCCCGAAAATCCAATACGACCTCAGAAGCACGGGTTTCCGTTTCCGTGCCCGCGGACGGATCCTCCACGCCTTCCGTCGCCTGCACGCAAACGCACGGACCCACGTGGTCTTCACACCGAAGAGTCTCCTGGAGCGACTATGTGCACTGATCCCGTATCCGCGTACACACCTGATCACCTATCACGGAGTCCTCGCTTCGGCCTCGAGCTGGCGAGACGAGGTGGTCCCTGCTCCCACCCACGGCCTCCGCGCTCGAAGAGGTTCGCCGAAACCGTTGAGTCTGGACCGGAGACTGCGCTGGGCGGAGTTGATGACGCGCCCACTCGATGTGGCGGTGTGGAGCCCTTGCGTTGCGAGTGCGGTGCCGAGCGCGAGCTGATCGCAGGCGTGGTCGATCGCAGTGTGGCCGGGAAGATCCCACGTCACCTGGGGCTCCCTGATGAGCCACCGAGGATAGCGCCATCCCGTGCTCCGCCGGTGTTGGAGTTCGGGACATGGGTCGTGGGGAGGTCGAGGCGTAGAGGACGTGCGCGGGGAGGGTCGTTGTCCGGTTCGTCGGGCTGTTTTCTGAGCCACTGCGGTGGGGGAGGCTCAAAAAGAGCCCTTTGAAACGCCTATCCTTGGCGGCTTGACGCTGCGCGATGTCGTTGCCCGGTTCGGCCCTCACCGTATCGGAACTCAGCCCGAAGATGAACGCGCGACCCGTGCCCTTAGACTTCACGGATGATATCCGCCCGCTTGACGTCCTCCGCCCTGCGCCTTCTCTTCCTCGCTCTTCTGGTCGCCGCGGCCTCGATCGTCCCCGACCGGCCCGGTCTGATCCGCCCTGCGGGAGGCGTGGTCGCCTTCGTCGGCGGAACGCTCATCGATGGTACCGGCGCGGAGCCCGTTCTGGGATGCACCGTGCTGATCGAGGACGAACGCATCATTGCCGTCGGAGCCAAGGTCGAGATCCCCGAAGGAGCCGAAGTGATCGATGTCAGTGGGCACACGCTCGTGCCTGGGCTGATCGACATGCACGGGCATCTCTTCACCAATCTGGGCGGCAACTTCGAGAACGAGATGGTGCCGTTCGCCAGGCTGTACCTTGCCGGGGGTGTCACGACGATCTTTACAGCGGGCGAGGAGTTTCCGGACGAGGTGCTCTCCTTCCGCGATGCCCAGCGCGAGGGGCTCGAGATCGGCACGCGCATCTACAGCGCCGGCCCATACTTCGACCACGCTGACGGTGTCGGTCCGGGAGGGACGCTAGACGGCGCAGAATCCGCGCGCGCGATGTTCGAGGAGTGGGGGGGCAAGATCGACGGCGTGAAGGTCTACATGGGCATCACGCCCGAGGAGTTCAGCGCTGTCGCCGAAAGAGCGCACGCCGCGGGGCTCACGGTCACCGGTCACCTGGGTTCGTTGACCGCCAGCAAGGCGATCGAGCTCGGGATCGACCGGCTTGAGCATGGTCTCTACGCGATGTCCGAATTTGGCAGCCCCAGCTCATCGAATCCGTTCGGCCTCGAGTTCATGCAGGGCATCGCCGACATCGACTTCGACTCCGCCCCGGGCAAGTCGCTGATCGAACAGGTCGTCGAGAACGGGGTCGTCCTGGACCCGACGACAGTCACGCTCGAGTCCCTCTTCGGAGGACCGCTGCAGTTGACGAACTGGCGCCAGTATCTGACGCCGAACGCTCTGAAAGCCAACGATCAGATGATCCGAGCCCTCGGAGCCATGCGAGCGCGAATGGCGCCCGCCGAGGAGTGGAGCGATCTGGTGGAACGCGTGCTCGAGAAGCAGCGGGAGTTGATCATCCGCGTGCACGCCAAGGGCGGCAAGGTCGTCGCCGGCACGGACCCGGTGTTCGTGGACATCTTGCCCGGCTATGGCCTGCACCGTGAGGTCGAGCACTTCGTGCTGGCCGGCATGACCGAGCTCGAAGCTATCCGCGCTTGTACGCTCGATGCGGCCGAGTCGCTCGGGCTCGAGAAAGAGCTCGGGTCGATCGAGGTGGGGAAGTACGCGGACCTGGTGGTGCTGGAGGGGAACCCGGCAGACGACATCACGGCGCTCGGTGGAACGAAGATCGTGTGCCAGGCAGGCGCGCGGTTTTCGCCTGAGGAGCTGCGAGAGTCCGTGATCGGGGCGATCGAGTGATTGCCTGAAACCGAGTCGAGTCCAAGACTCCCGTTGAGCTCGCCCGTCAGGTTTTCTGCGGGGTCAGCGTTTCCTGATCTGCGACCGCGCATCGGTTCTATCCACACCTTCTAGTATCAGATCGTTTCCTGCACCGCGCGCCACCCCTGGTCGATGGCGGACTCTGTCGTAGCCGAAGCCCCGGCGTCGGAGTTGGCGATCCGTCCGAGCCGCTTGCGCCCCCGCACCCTCGGTTTGTCCTCGTCCAAGGCATGGTCAGGCTCCCAAAGCAGATCCGGGCTGTAGGTGTATCCATGGGGCCAGCGATTGACGGTAATGGCGTGGATGTCGCGTTCCCCGTCAAATCCAGCCGATGACAGAGCTTGCAGGAGCCAGACCTGATCGTCCAGCAAGCAACACCCCTTTGGAACACCTATACCCCCTAGCTCTCTCAGGGCAGCGCGGTAACCCGCACGCTGTGCGAACGCCCTCTGGGAGTCGATCGCCCGACGCTCAACAAAGGTCAAATTCGCAGCTCGCGAGCTCCGGCCCCGGCGTAAGCGTGAGGGCACTTCTCAAGGCAGGACGATGTTGTCGATCGTGCCGGTCGAGACCGCGTGGTAGCGCGACCGCGCCTTGGCGTAGATCGCACGCGCCTGTCTCAGGCCCGTGTCAGACTTTACGAGCTCCTCGTAGAGTGGCTGCAAGAACTTGCGTCGCCCCACTGTCATCAGGAACTCCTCGAGCGCTGTTTCCGCAGCGACGTAACCATGGCGGATCGAGAGTACGAGCCAGGCGCACAAGATCTCGCTGTTACCCGAGCGCGTGAATGCGAACGCGGCGTCGAGATCGGCCATGCGCCCGGCGTCGAGGTCCTCCGGCATGTGCGCGAGGAAGTGCTCCCACTGCTGAGTAACCCAGCCATCTGTACTGAGCTCGTCGGCCGGCAGTCCCGCGCGCCAGAGGTCGAGCTCGTGCTCGACCTGGGTCAGAGCTTTCGACTCTGCCCGCGGAGCGTCCCCAGGGAGCCCGGGCTGACGAAGCCAGAGGTCGAGGTCGATCTCTGCGGCGCGCCCGGGATTCACCGCGAAGAGCTCCGCCCGCAGGAATGCCTCGAAGTCGGTCGTACGAACACTCTGGAATGCGTGGCTGTCAAACCACGAGGTCAGGAATTGGTCGATCGCGTTACGCCCGAAGAGCTCCTCCAGTCGCCCGACAAAAAGCGCTCCTTTCTCATAGGGAATGCTCGAGAAGCCATCGTCCGGGTGGCGCTCGTCGAGATCGATGTGGAGCACGGTCGCCCAGGGTTCTGAGCTGCCTATCTCGCGCTCGAGGTCGTCGCGTGCGAGGAGCATCTCCATCTGCGCGCGCTCGTGCCCGAAGACCTCCTCCATGATGCGGCGCTCGAAGTAGACCGTGAAGCCCTCGTTGAGCCAGAAGTCGCGCCAGGTTGCATTCGTGACGAGGTTTCCCGACCACGAGTGCGCGAGTTCATGTGCGATCAGCGAGACGAGCGATTTGTCCCCCGCGATCACCGTCGGAGTCGCAAACGTGAGTAGCGGATTCTCCATCCCTCCGTAAGGGAAGGCCGGAGGCAGGATGATCACGTCGTAGCGGCCCCAGCGGTACGGACCGAAGAGCCTCTCCGCACTGGCGATCATGGCCTCGGTATCCTCGAACTCGGCTTGAGCACGATCGACGACGGAGGGCTCCGCCCAGATCGCACAGCGTTCGGACACGTTCCGCGACGCGAGCTCGCCGCATGCCAGAGCTATCAGGTATGCGGGGATCGGTTTGTCGAGTTCGAATCGCCAGGCGCCAGAGGCGGTCCGACGCTTCTGCTCGGCGCTCATCACCACGGTCAAGCCAGCTGGAGCGCGTACGGTTGCCTCGTATGTCACGCGAACTCCGGGAGTGTCCTGCAACGGGATCCAAGTGCGCGTGAGGATCGCCTGGCCTTGTGTGAAGAGGAAAGGCTGGACTCCACCGGTCGTCTGCTCCGGAGCAAGCCACTGCAGCGCCTGTGCTTCAGGCTTGGTGTGGTACGCGACGCGAACCGAGTGATCCCCGGGAATCAAGTCGATCGAGAGTCGCTGACCAAAGCCCTCGCGCTCTTCTCCGAGTGTGAACTTGCGTGCGTTCCCGTCGACTCCTGTTACACCGTCGATCACGAGCCCCATGGAGTCGAGCACGACGGGGAAATCGCCGTCGCGACGGTCGAGTTCCAGATCGACGTGGCCCCTTACCGAGCGGGCCTCGAAGTCGAGGGTGAGATCGAGGGCCACGTGGGTGACGCGCACCCTATTCGGCTGGGCGAAGCTATGAGGGTCCAGCGGAATCAAGGCTTCGGGCGAGGATTTGGACTGGGCAACGCAGCCCGCGAGGGCGAGCAAGCCCGTCAGAATCACGGAGTTTTTCATGGCGGGCACACTCTACCTCCAAGGGCTCACGGGCCCTCATTCGGGGTATCCCAAGGCCCGAAGCAAAGGGCCTTTTTCACCTCGGGCCGCTCGCTAAACTCCAAGAAACGGAAGGCGTTGCCGGCACCTGTGCTCCCTTTTGGCACCTCTGACACCACAACCGCACCCCCCCCTTACGCCCTCAACTTCGGCCCTACACGCGAAAGAGCCCCACCTCGGCTCGCGGAAGACAGACCTCCCCTATTCGGCCACCATGCGGAGTGGCCGAAACCCCTCTCCCTCGCGCTACAGTTGATTCCCGAGCGCCAGCCCGCTGCGGTATCACTCGAATCACCTCTGGCCAAACGCCATGAAATCCTCCATCGCCTTCGCCGTTACTAGCGTGCTCGCTGGATATGCGACGGGCGACCTGCACGCGCAGGTCGAGTGCGCGGACAAGGGCGAACAGGCCGCCCCTCAACAAGCGCGCGGGGCCCGGCCCGACACCAACCGCGCAGATGAGCTGAGATCAACGCAGTGGTCCCTCGAACGCGCAGAGGACTTCGCCTTGCGAGTGTCCACCCAGTGGAGCCAGCAGCGCCAGTGCATCACCTGTCACACCAACGGGCTCGGTCTGGCTGCGCTGGCCGGGTCCGACGACGAGCGCTACACCGAACTCCGGAGCTTCGCTCAGGGTTATCTGAAGCGGTATGTGATCGACAAGGAGTCCCCCAAGGGTAGCCGCGGCGCGGTCGAAGGCCTTGTCATGACCACCGCGATGCTCACCATCTCCGACATGGAGACCACGGGAGACCTCACCCCCGTCACGCGCGCCGGTCTCCGTTGGTGCATGGAGGCGATCTCCCCCTCAGGCGCATTTGAGGACTGGATGCAATGCGGTTGGCCACCGTTTGAAGTGGACGAACACTTCGGGGTCGCCGTGATCGCCCTGGCGCTCGGGCACGCGCCCGCCAGGGATCGACGGACAACGACCGTGCGCCGCGGCACGAAGCGCCTGCTCGCCTGGATGCGCAAGAACGAGCCCATCAACCTCCATCAGAAGGGCATGCGGCTGTGGGCTGGAAATCACCTTGACGGCGTACTCACCACCAAGGAACGACGGCGATGGATCGACGACTTACTCGCCGTGCAACGCGAGGACGGCGGAGTCGCGTTGCGAGATCTGGGAGAGAACTGGAGACGAGCGGACGGATCGGAGTTAGAGGACTCATCAGACGCCTACGCCACAGCGTTCACGTTGCACACGCTGCGCGAGGCAGGGGTGCCCAGCTCCAGGCCGGAGCTCATGAAGATGGGCGCCTGGCTGAAGCGCGAACAACGAGAGAGCGGGCGGTGGTTTTCTCGTTCGCCCCACCACGACGGCAAGCACTTCATCAGCCACGCCGCGACGTTGCTGGCGATCATGGCGTTGCGCGGCGACAGCGGCTGAGCCGAGGGATCCCGGCGTTGTTGCATGGTTCAGGAATGAGCCCACAGGTTCCCCATCCCCACAATCTCAGAGCCTGATCGCCTCCGAAGTCGGCTTGATGAAGCGCCCAGTCGATGAGGTCCTCGCCTAGGCGAGGATCTCGGTGAGTATTTGTTCGTATAGACAAGGATCCCTATGCGGAGTCCACTTGCGCTTCTGTTCTCGGGATCAAGTGTTACCCGCATCGGCGGTTCCACTTGCCCTCTCTGAAAATAAGGTCATCACGCTATGAAGCACCCCGTGCTACGCGTTGTTTTCCTGGGTCTCCTCGTTTCTGGAACCGCACCCGTGATCATCACCGACTACGGGCGTCCGTGAGATCCTTGCCCTGGTCTTTGGCAGGTGGGGAGAGGGAAGATCCCCCTCCTCTGGGGGAAACGATCTTTCCGGACACAATCCGATGCGCTAGGATCATCCCGCCAACTTTGGTTAGGCGCACCCATGCAAACCTGTGGACGTGGGAACTTGTACCGGCTGTGCACATAACCATTTCGGGAGACGAGACGAGACCCCCAACTTGAACACGCTGACGGCTTTCAGAGGTCGTTTCGGGACCGCGTTGCTCTTGGCCGGAATGGCCCTCGGCCTGGGGGCTTGTAGGCCTACTGAGACTTCGATACTGCAGCGCAACGTCCTGGTTATCTCCATCGACACTCTGCGGGCGGATCATCTGGGCATCTATGGCTACGAGCGATCGAGCACTCCGAAGATCGACGACCTGGCCAAGACGGGAACATGGTTTCGAAACGCGTATGCGCCTTCACCCTGGACAAAGCCTTCTCATGCATCTCTGTTCACCGGTTTATATCCACGCCATCATGGAGCCGCTTCCTTTGAGCTTGGGATCGCCGATGATGTGGGGCACATCGCCGAGACATTGAGTGGTCAGGGATTCGAGACCGTCGCATTCGTCAGCAATCCAGCCCTCACCACGCATGGTCTGGAACGGGGTTTCCAAACGCTCGAATACATCGAGCGTCAGGGCCGTGCCCCCACACGCATCACACCCCGGGCGGTCGATTGGTTGAGGACGCGCAAGAAGGAGCGGCCCTTTTTCGCCCTCCTGCACTACAACGATCCGCATGCCGACTACTGTGCCCGGACCAAGTTCGAGAAGCGCTTCGAACGAGACTATGAGGGCCCTGTTACCGGCAAGATCATCCAGCTCTTCGCGCACACTTTGGGCGCCATCGAGCTCGATCAAGCCGATGCCGAGCACCTGATCGACCTCTACGACGCTGCGATTTACCAGCTGGATGGACAGATAGGGGCGTTGCTGCGAGCTGTCGAAAGCGAGGGGTTGCTCGAGAACACATTGATCGTCCTTACCTCCGACCACGGTGAGGAGTTCCTCGATCACGGTGATCTGCAGCACGGGTTGCATCAGTTCCAGGAGTCGGTCCGCGTGCCGCTCATTTTTGCCGGGCCAGGAGTGAGTTCAGGGGGGGTGGCACAGGTCGCGGTCTCCCTCATCGACATCGCTCCCACGATCTTTGAACACCTGGGTATCCCGACGGCCTCATCCATGGACGGGGTTTCCCTCGTTCCTCTGCTGGTTGAGGCTGACTCCCCCGAGGCTGTTTTCGACTTCTCTCGTTGGCTTTTCTTCGAAGCCAATTGTGCGCGCCCCACGCCGCAGACGACCTTGCTGCAACCCGGATCTGAACGAGCGATCCAGCGTGGCGCATTCAAGCTGCACTATGATGAAGCGGACGAGTCCATGTCCCTCTACGACCTCAGCACGGACCCCGGTGAGACGCGCGATGTGCAGTCCGAGCACCTCGAGCTGGTGGCGGAAATGCTCGTCGCCTTGAAGACTTTCCTGGCCGGCGAGCGTCCGGGGAAACCGGAGCAGATCTCGGATGAGCTTCTCGAGCGTTTCCGCGACCTCGGTTACGCCGGCAATTGAGGTGGCGCGGATGCTGCGCTGGCTACGACAGAAGCGTCGCCTCGAAAACATCCGAACTGGAGCTACGTAGCGTGTTCCAAGGACAGGCGTCTCAAAGGGCTGTTTTCTTAGCCGCTGCGGTGGGGGAGGGGCGAAAAAAGACCTTTGAAACGCCTATCCTCGTTCCGAATCCTCGTTGGCGTGGGCGCTCTATGGCGGAAGACACGGTACGCTGGCCTCTTCCCTTCGGAGAAGAGCGGTAGGAGGAGCGATGATGTCGAGCATGGTTACGGGTCTTGTCGTTGGAGCAGCCCTCTTCGGTCAGGATTTCCAAGCGGACCCGATTCCCTATCCTCAGCCCAGAGTGCTCGTGATCGGTGTCGACGGCCTTCGCCCCGACGCACTCGAAGCCGCGAACACGCCCCATATCGACGGCTTGATCGCGACGGGCAGCTACAGCCCGAATGCCCAGTGCGAGGACCTGACTTTCAGCGGTCCCAACTGGGCCTCGATTCTGCATGGCGTACACCGTGACAAGCACAATGTCACGACCAACGGCTACGGGGGCAACAACCTGGCCTTCTACCCCGACTTTCTCGCCTTGCTCGAAGCGCATGACTCGGGTTGGAACACGGCGCGCCTTTCGACCTGGAGTGCCATCTTCCAACACCAACCGACCGGCGCGGACATCGACCTGTTTCGCGACTACGTCAACGATGGAGACAACGTCGTAACAGGGTGGGCGGCCGATCTCCTGCGGGGCGAACACGCGAGCTATCCGGGCGTTCGCGCCGATGCGCTCTTTCTGTACCTGGCGGACGTAGACGTCGTCGGTCACACGTACGGGTTTCATCCCGCCGTCCCCGAATACGTCGCTGAGATCGAGGAGGTCGACGGCCAGATCGGCTTGGTCTTGAGCGCCGTGCGCGATCGAATGCGTGCGGTGAGGGAAGATTGGATCTGCGTCCTGACCAGCGACCACGGCGGGTCGATCGACGGCGGCCACAGCGGCAACTCGCTCGAGCGCCGCACGATCCCTTTCTTGGTGAGCACGGTGAGACCTGAACAGGGGGGCAAGTTGGCCTTCCGTCCAAGGCCGCAGGCCGAAAGCGGTACGCCCTTTCCCGAATCCAAGAACGTGGACGTGACGAAGACGGTGTTGCGCCACATGGGGGCTTCCATCCCCGCGTGGCTCGACGGCCATGCCGTGGGGTTGAGGCCGACCTCGCCGCCGCCCGTCGTCTATGCGCAGAGCCTCATCTTCAATGGCGACGCGGAGTTCGATCGTGGCTTCGACAACTTTCTGCCGGATCAAGCCGTCTCGGGTTGGATCGACCCCGGGCCAGATCAGATGTCGCTCGTTCGTTGGGGGGCGCCGGACGGCTTCCCCACACCTTCCGATCCCGGGCCGCCGCAACGGGGCGCGAACTTCTTTTGCGGCAATCGTCCGAGCGGAAGTTGGATGGGACAGGAGATCGACGTGTCGACTTTGACGACGGACATCGATGCCGCCGGCGTTCGCTACGTGCTCTCTGCCTTCTTGGGTGGTTTCGGGGCGCAGAACGATCGAGCTCTGGTCACCGTCCTCTTCCTGGGCGCTGACGGCGCGCTTCTCGGAGCGGACACCATCGGGCCCGTGACGGCCGCCGACCGGGGCAATGCGACCGGACTGCACCTGCGCACCTCCGCTGGTTTCGGCGTGCCCGTGGGGACACGCAGGGTCTGGGTTGCGATCGAAACGATCTATGCGGAGGGAGCGGGCACCGATGGTTACGCGGATGACGTCTCTTTCGTGCTCCAACCCGGAAACCTGCCGCCTCCTCCGTTGCCGAGCACCCAAACGCCCACGCCGCAGACCAGCGAGTGGCGCTTTAGCGGTGACAGTAACGAAGTGATCAACAGGGTCTTTGGGCCCGGAACCATGGAATACGCGGATGGTGATGGCGGAGCGACCGACATGGACGACGTCTTCGGGATCTCCGACGGCGTGGGAGTTCCGCACATCGACGGGAGTCCGGTCAGCTACCTCCGTTTTCAGGCGCGTTCGGCCGCGACGGAGGGTTATCACGTTCGCGCGAACACCGCGACGGGCGGAAGCCTCGCTCAGTTCACGATGATCTTCGACCTCTACGTCGAGGCGAGCAACGACGACCCATGGCTGGGGCTCTGGAATGGTAGCCCGACGAACACCGACGACGACGAGCTCTTCCTGCGGCCGATCAGCACCGGCTACTGGGCCACCGATTTCGGAACCCTCGGAGGTACGTGGGAGAAGGGACGGTGGAACCGCTTCGTCTTCGTGAACGACTTCGCCGCGGGGAGCGCGCGCCTATACGTCAACGGAAACGTCGTGCCGGAGTTCATCGTGGCCGCCACCGACGACGTTCCGGACGGCACGACGGATCCCTTCTGGTTCCTCACCGACAACACCCCGAGCGAGACGAGCGCAGGGTGCATCGCCAATTTCGCTCTCGTCGACGCGCTCCTGGATCCGGCGACGATCGCCGCACTCGGAGGAGCGGATGCGAATGGCATCTTTCCCTAAGCTGGGGGCGACAGCTAGAAGAACAGACAACACCGTAGTCGTTCTTGAGCAAAGCCGATCCGCGGCCTTGGCGTGCCGCTCGTTCCGCTTCCGCCGGATGTTCGGGGTTGGGCGACCGAGGTCCAGGGCGATACGTGCGTGAAACAGGGGAGGGTGGGGGAGTTCTGGCTTCATTGCGATCCGTGCAACAACGCCCTACAAGACCAAGTACCACGTCAAGAACTGGCCTTCCTGAGACCGCTCGCTCGTACAACGTGGCGACCTCACGCTGTGGATTTCGTTGGATGTGATTGATGCGTGGAAGCCTGCTCCGTCCCGCAAGCGCGGCGGACAGAGGAAGTCTTCGGATCTGGTGATCGAAACGGCCATCACGCTGCGTCTGGTCTTTGGCTTGCCACTGCGCCAGACCGAGGGCTTCCTGAAATCGCTCTTCCAGATGATGGCTATCGATCTTGAGGTTCCTGACCACACCACGCTCTCGAGCCGTAGTCAGCATTCGTTGATAGCACAGGTTTTCGATCGTTGGCGAAGGCGAATGGCCGCCGTTAGCGTGTCGTAGTGAGCTCCGTCAGTGCGATTCGAACGCCTTCGTCATCGGGGTGGGTCTCAAGGTGGGCTTGGAACAGTCGGCGCACCCTTTCCGTAGATCCGCTCTTTGTTCCGAGGAAGACCATGTTCCTGATCACATTCTCGTGAGCCGGCTCAAGCCTGAAGGCCGCCTCGAACTCATCCAGCGCCTTCCCATACTCCCCGAGACGCCCCAATACGGCTCCAGCCAGGGCCCGCGCGGGAACGAAACCCGGATAGTCACGGGTCACGGGCTCGATCAAGTTGAGCGCTTCCTCGTTGCGGCCATGGTCCGAATGCAACAAGGCCAACTGATACACCGTCCGCACCGTATTGGGCCGCAATTGCAGGTCGCGCATCTGGGCGGCCTCCGAGGCCTCGGCATTGCCTGCTTGACCGTGAATGCGAGCGAGCGCGAACCAGGCAGGAGAGAAATCGGGGACTTCGGCGATCACGGCTTCGAGCTCGGCGATGCTGTCTCTTGGTGGCTTGTCGGCATGCAGAGCCAATTCCACGCGTCGCAAGTAGGACGTGACCTCGCGCGGGATCGCGCCGGCTCCGGACGTGACGTCGGAATTCACTCCATCCGCGAAATAGCCGAGGGCTTGCAAGCGCTTCAATTTCTCGGAGTCCAAATCGACCGTCGGAAGGGGTGTTTGCTCCAGGTCGTTCTGGAATGCCTTCGCAACGAGTGCGTGATACGTCTCGGCCTTTGGATCGCCGGCGACGAAGAGATTCGTCTTTTCGTGCGGGTCGAGTGATCGGTCGAAGAGCTCCGGCTTGGACCCGTGGATGTACTTGTGTTTGCCGACGACGACTCCATAGATGGGCTCCCACCCATAAGTAAGTGCTCCGTTGAGAGCCTCGAAGTAAATAGGGCGGGCCGCCGCGGCCGGGTCCAATAGTTCGGTTGGACGCATGCCCTCCTGGCCCAAGAGCGACAAGAGTAGTGGTGCGACGTCAACCTGTGAAACGGGGCGAACGCAGCGTAGGCCGCCCTCGAGCTTGTTTTCCGCGTACAAGATCCACGGCACACGCATGGTCGAGTCGTAGGCCAGGTAGCCGTGTGTGGGTTCGTCGTGAAACCCGAGCCCCTCCCCATGATCCCCTACGACCGTGACCAGGGTGCGGGCTCGATCTACCTGCTTGAGCAGCGTTCCGAGGGCGTAGTCGACATACGCGATTTCCCCATCGTACAGGTTTGTAACGTAGGTATCGGCGAAGGGGGCAGGCGGCTTGTAGTCAGGATGCGGGTCGAAGTAATGCACCCAGAGGAAGTAAGGCTCATCTCGAACTTCTTCGAGCCAGCGCAGAGCACGGGCCGTGGTTTCGGTCGCCGGGTACTCGAGGTAGTAACGATCCGTTGTCGCCCTTGCCTCTGAAAAATCATCGTTGTAGCTGTCGAAGCCTTGTGCCAAACCGAACTGCGAGTCGAGCACATAGGCAGAGACGACCGCCCCCGTCTGGTATCCCGCCGCTTGCAACACTTCGGCCAACGTCTCGATTTGCTCCCCCATGGGAAACAGTCCGTTGGCTCGAACCCCATGATCGCTCGGATACAGACCGGTCATCACGGAAGCGTGAGACGGCATCGTAGTCGGGGATACGGCCGTCACATCTGTGAAGAAGACACCGAAGGCGGCCAGGCGATCGAGGTTGGGAGTCCGGATCGCTCGATTTCCGTAGCAGCCCAGGCGGTCGGCGCGCGTCGTGTCCAGCGTGATCAGAAGCAGGTTGTGTCCGGCCAGGTCACCTGCGGCGGCAGGCACGTGGTGCACGTCGCGGATCTCCACCGCGATAGTGCCGCCCGGGCGAAGCCGGAGGGTCCAGAAGAGATAGGCGGAGAGCGAAATGGCGAGAACGAACAAGGCCACGTTGATCGCCGAGGAAGAGGCCTTTCCCTCGTTCTTGGAGATGCGTGACCGGCTCATGTCGCTGATTCTAGCAGCGCAGTCGCACACCACCCGGCGTACTCCCACCGAAAAATACCGCACGAAACGTAACCCCCTCGGGTCGCATTCGTCCGATCCCTATCGGCACCGCACTCGCAACGCAAGAGCTCCACACCGCCACATCGACTGGGCGCTTCATCAACTCCGCCCAGCGCAGACGGTCATTCACGGGCGTCCTCTACCGAGGAGGTGTTGTGATGGACTGCTCACTTCTGACCAGCGGCCAGGCGGCGGCGCGGGACCCGTGCCGTGACTCACTCCTTGCCAGGCGTCCCGTCGGTGAAGAAACCAAAGCGCTCGAGCTCCTCCTCGGTCATCCAGTGGATGCCCTCGGGTGGCGCGGCCGAGAGGGTTCGCCAGTAGAACTCTGCGGGGATGCCCATCTCCTCGTAGTAGTCCAGGTACAGGCGGTGCTGTTCATGGTCCTCCGGCAGGTCCGTGGCTGCCACAGGACCTCCGTCCCAGGAGTGGATGCCGAAGAGCGCGCCCGGCTTGGCGGAGCGGTGGTTGCCGGCCAGGAACAGGTCGGTCCCGCCCGAGGCCACCTCGCCCCCGGCAGGTACGTGGGTGTCCAGGCCGAGCTGGCGGATGTAGCGTCCGGCGCGCACGTTGGCGCCGTCGTCGATCGAACCGGGCACCTCGGTGAGGACGATGGTCCGAACCCCTGGGCTGATGACGGCGAGCTCGAGCACTCTTGCGGGGGTCCGTGCACCGATCACCCCTCGCATGATCGCGACCTCGCCTGTGACCTCGAAGTCCGCCCCGGCGAGCTCCTCACGGATCACCTGCACAGTCTCCTGTGGAGTGACGATCCCGTCTCCGTCGAGGTCGAGCCCCCGCAGCTCCTCGACAAGATCTTGCGGAGCCCCTTCCAGACGCACCGGTTCGCCGACCTCCTCGACGAGTTCGACATGGAGCTCCGCTCCTTCGCTCCTCGCGAGCAGCTCGTCGCTCTCGATGTCAGCCAGCCGAAATTCGTTCCAGCTGATGGCACCATCACCGTCGGTGTCCAGGCTCGACATCATGGAGGCAAACCCGCCGGGGAGTTCCTCAAGTACCAGCCTCCCGTCGAGGTCTGTGTCCGCCATCTCGAAGAAGTCCCTGCGGTCGGCGAGCTCCTCCTCAGCGTGCTGTGCCAGGAAGGTCTCGAGGGTGTCACGGGTCAACGCACCCTCCTGCGAGACCTGGAGCAGGACATCGAGGGCCTCGAAGGGAGAGAGGGAGCCATCCCGATCGGAGTCGAGCAGGTCGAAGAGCTGGCTGGACTCCGATCGGGAGAGCTCGGCGACTGGCGCGCCCGCGCAGGAGGTCGCGAGGAGCAGTGTGAAGGTGCCCAGGCTTCGTTGTTTCATGGGGGTGGATCTCTGCTCGTGGATACAGGTATTCCAAAGGAAGGAAGCCGGAACTCCGGCGATGGTAGCCGGACGTCTTCTTCCACTGTCGTCTCGCGACCTTCCTGAGCGTTCGATCACGAGCCTCATGGATGGTCGCGGAGGTTCGCGGTCAACCGTCGGGTTGAACGGCGCTACTTTCCCGCGGCCGTGCCCGTCTCGGCCGGCGGCTTGGTGGCTTCGAGATTCGTGATCAGCTGTCCCAGCTCGGAGGAGATTTCGTCCAGGTCCTGGTTGATCTTCCCGGCGCCCTTGTCGACCGACTTGATGTAGGTCTTCACCGAAGCGATGCCACCGGGGTTCAGATCGAACTCGAGATACTTGCGCACGTCGACGATATCGTTGAACCACTGGTTGTAGTCGCTGCGGGACTTCTCGCTGATGGAGTTGAGATAGTCGAACTTCTCGACCATCGCGTTGTGGCGCTTCGTTGCGCGCTCCTTCATGCTGGCGTTCTGGATCCCGGCCAGACCCTTTGCCCACGAGGCGACGAAGGCCTCGCGACGCGAGACGAGTCTCTCGTTGGTCGAGCTCACGCTCTTGCTCTTGGATTTGAGGCGGTCGACGGCCTGGGCAAAGGCCTTGTACTCGGCGACCATGTCCACGTCGTCCGCCGCGAGCTGATTGAGCGTGGTCACGGCGGCGGTAATGGCTTGCCGCCCTTCGGCCAATCCCTTCTGCAGCTTCTTCAGGTCGGAGACGGTCGAGGAGGCCTGGTCCGTACCGACTGAAGCGCAGCTTGCCAGGGCGATTAGAAGGGTGGACAGGAACGGGGCTTGGAAAAGGAGTTTCATGGGTCCGAGAGAAGATCTAGGGAATTGAAGAGAAAAGCGAGCGAGCATTGTCCGGCCAATCCCGGTGCCTGTAAAGGAGGACGAAGCTCCCGGGCGCGACGTTCGTAAAACGGTGGCCCTTCGAGAGATCTCAGAGGAAGGTGAGGAGTGCGTCTCGGTTGTCGGCGGTCAAGCTCTTGTGGGCCGAGATGATCACCCTGGCCTCGCCCGCGTGCGGAGTTGGTGCAGGAATCCGGGCTCCGCCGGTCTTTGAATTTATACTCTCGGAGGCGGACGGCGGGCCTACGGGGCGCCGCGTCTCGTTCAAGTCGATATCCGCCCTCGCAGTGGAGCACGTCGGCATCGAAGGCACGTCGAATCAACTCCGTCCAGCGCAGACGACGCTCGAGCGAGGTCCGTGTCGTGGGTCGGGAAGTGCNCGGGANGCTTTCGAAAGCGCCGCGGGGGATGATCTCGGGNCGCCATGAAGACGCCGGCGCCAGNACGCCGTGATAGCTCAACAGGTGTTTGCACGGCCGGGGAATCAGGGCGCACAAGCGCTCCAGNAAACTCGTCGGCGTGAACACGATGTGCGTCGTGCCGTCCCGATAGGGATGGCGGAGCCGATAGAGGATCCGACCGCGCTCGTCGAGGAATGACTAGCGCAGACGATGCGGGCGCGCCTTGTGAGCGAAACCGCGGCCGGTGACGATCAGGTTGCGTTCGGGGATGGAGAAGATGAACGCGGTGATCGCGCTGGCAACGATGCGGGAGTCCGAACCGAAACCGGCGTTGTCGCGGTTCGGCTGGTAGTAGTAGCTCCCGTCGAAGCAGTGGGCGAGTGCGAACCACCAGCGGTTCGTGTCCATCAGCTGGCGGAAGCTTGGGGGTAGGAAGGAGGCTGCCGCGGCGGCGTAGCCCATGCCCATCGGCGGCGAGCCGTGGGTGTCGGGGAAGCTCCGGGCGAACTCGCCGATGGCGATCGCGTGCTTGCTCGCATCGTTCAGGTAGCGCGTGTCGCGATAGGGGGCCAGGAAGTTGGCCAGGCTGGAGGCCCCCGTCCTGCCGAGGTCGGCCCAGCCGTCATCGTCGGCCACTTCATCCGCGTACCACAGATAGCCGTTGCTGCCGGTGCCCCGTTGCAGGTACGCGTAGGCCTCGTCGTGCCGCTGGCGACGCACGGCGATTTCGCAGCGTTGCATGAGCGCGTAGGCCAGGGCGCCTTGTCCCGTGGTCATGGCGATCGGGCCGTAACCCTCGAACCCCGGGTTGTGCCCCCAGCCACCGTGCTGTTCCTCGGGAGTCGTGGGAACGGAGTCGGGATGCGAGAACTGCACCTGGGGGGAGACCTGGGATATGTCCCGGTACTGGCTGCGGATGAGATACTCGTGCACCTCGTCGAGCTCGGTCAGGATCTCCGGGTCCCGAGTCAAGAGGTAGTACTCGGCCAGAACGATGCCTGCGGCCATGTAGCGCCAGTTCGACAAGCTGCCGGCTCCCTCGAGGGTGCCCAGCGTCGTCTCGGCGTGGAACTGAACGTTCGCCTCGGCGGCGGCACGGTGTGCAGGATCGCCGCTCGTCAAGAGCGCGAGCGGCGCGAAGGTGTCTTGCGGCGGGCTGCCCCAGGATCCGTTGGCGCCTTGAGTCGCGACGAGGTAGTCGAGCAGTTCCTCACGGATCAGCGCGCTCTTGGGGCAGTTCGCGGGGTAGTTCTCCGCGAAGCTGCCGTAGGTCGTACCCACGCGCACGATTCGTTCGAGGATCGTTCCAGCGCGGTCGACCGTGACCGCGAGGTCGCCGGAATCGCCCTGGGCGACTTCGAGGGCGACCGCGAACTCACCGATCGGCCCCTGGGCTCCGAAGACGTCGGGGCCGTAGCCGTCCTGGTGATCCTGGACGAAGGGCACGCCGCCCGCGCCGGTCAGGATGTCTCCGGGCAACACGATGCCACTGGCGGGCGAGGAGGGGAACACGTACTGGACGAGCAGGTGCTTGGGGCGAGAGGGCATGAGCTCGACGCGTATTCCCGTGATCCCCAGGTTGTACCACCAGCCACCGACCGGCGCGTCGGGCCCCGAGGGTGCGGTCTGCGACCACGGGAAGTTCCCGTTGTAGTCGACCTGCGTCGCAGGGGTGGAGGCGAAGAGTGTGGCCAGAGCCGGAGCGAACCAGAGAGAGAGCTTCTTCAAGGTATCAACACTCCTACGGCTCGGTTGTCGGACTCGTACTGGACCAGCTGGGTGAGCGACGTGGAGTCGGAAAACGTCACGGTGACGGACAACAGCTGAGCTCCGGCGTTGAAGTCGCCGCCGTCCGTGTCGCAGTCGAAGCCGAAGAGCTCGCCTGCGCTGAAGTCGGTGAACTCGAACTCCAGCCGCTGGAAGCGAGAGGCGGAACCGCCCACGGGAAGGCTGCCGACCCACCCGGTCGTGCCCGTCTTGTCGCAGCTCGCCGCGGGCTGGAGGCCTCCGCCGTAGACCAGCCCGGTCTGTACATCCGTGCCGTAGTAGGCGTTTCGGCATCGGGCTCCCGTGCCGTTCCCGTCGTTGAAGAACCCCTGACCCTCCACCCCGGCGTTGCCCTCGACGTCGAAGTACGGTTGCATGCCGACGAAGGAGACCTCGAGTCCGACGATGTCGGGATGGGTGGCTCCCGGGCTGCTCTCCAGCCGGCAGAAGCCGCCCTGTTCGGGGGATCCCTTGTAGCTGTTGGGGCCCTCTATGACGAACGCGAGCGCAGGCGGTGCGCCGAAGGTCAGCGTCCCGCGGTCGGAGACGATCAGCGGCACGGGCGTGCCTTGCGCCGGATCCATCACGAATGCCTGGCATTCCACGCTGGTCCCGATCACGGAGAGGTCGTAGGGCCAGTTCATCTGCACCTCTCCATCGGGAGGCAAGAGAATGAGCGGCGCGTTCATGTCGATCTGATCGATCAGGACTTCACAACCCGGAGGAGCTCCGAAGATCGGCATGGGGGTGGCGAGTGCGCTCATCCCGAAGCTGAGGACCCCCGAGGTCGCCGTGTGGGGAATCCCTCCCACCCCGACCGTGAAGGATCCGCCGATGACCGGCTGTCCCGAGAAGGAAAGGAACAGCGGGATCGCGAGGCTGCTGGCTCCGGGATCCGGGGCACCCCCGCCCGCAGATACGCCGACGAGCGCTTCCTGCAATCCGCACGCACCGTTGGTCTCGACGTAGCTCAGGACCACGTCGCCCGTACCCCAGAGCTGGCATTGAAAGGTGTTGGATCCGGCATCGGGATACTCGGGCACGCGCTCCCAGGTGATCAAGGCCACGCGATCCGCACCCACCGTGCGCGTCTCGAACGAGAGGATGCCACCCGCGCCCGGATTCAGATCGACCCCCAGGGCGCAGATGCTCGGCGTGGCACTGAGGAAGTCCGGCCGGATCATGTTCGCGTTCCAGCCACCGGACCACGGGTTCGTCCCCGCTTCCAGGTAGACCCTCCCGTTCACGTTGACGTCGATGGCCGTGGTCGCCCCCGCGCCCCCCGGGTAGGGAAAGGAGAAGGGCAGGGCGAGCGGCCCGAGAATCTGATCGTCCCCCGCGGACATGAGGGTCGCGTTGGCCGAGGGCTCGATGAAACCGCCCTCCGCCTGCAGACTCCAGTTCGACCCGTCGGACACGAAGGTGAGGTTGGCCCGCCCCAGATTCCAGGCCCCGGCGGGCATCGTCCCGTAGAGCACGGGCCCCGAATCGCTGGTGACCTCCGGGCATCCACCGCCCGAGGTCATGAAGCTTCCGCCGCCTTGAGCGTTTGCCTCGCCTCCAGCGAGCCAAAGGAGAGCGGAGAGCGAGGCAGCAACGGTCGAGGCAAGTCGGTGCTTCGTCATGGGCGGGGGTGGCGGGGAGGCTCGGGTGGATTCTACTGAACGAAACTCCGATTAGCGCCGGGAAACCCGATCGGCAACCGTACGGGTGTTCGGTTGAAACCATTGAGCGCTTGGGGCGCTCGACAATGTCTCTCTCATCAGGAGGGTTACCAGGCGGGATCGGAAACTCCGGGCAGATGCTCGGGAAACGCCTCGATGTTCTCCTCGATCCAGAGGCGCCAGCGAGCCGCACTCGTTCCCGGATCCGGAGGTGTCAAGCCGCGTTCTGGGAAGCCATCGATCAAGGTTTGCTCCACCTTTGCGCCTACGACCTCGGCATACTTCAGAGTCTCTCTTGTCTCTCGTGGTTTCGCTCACCTCTGGGCGGTTCTAGCAAGAACGAATAAATCGCATCGGCTAATTACACGCGCGAGACATTTTCAAAGAGCTTGAGAATAGAACGCGGCTGGGCGAGATCGCCAGCTCGCTAAAGAGGGGCGTTGGTGCAGGAATACCTGGGCTGACAATGCTTGGAAGGCCTCTCAGAGCCATTTTCTGTCCGGGGCTGGTCCGGTGAGCAGACTACCGGGATGAAATCGAGAGTCCATCCCCGCTACAAGACCAGATACCGCGTTGGCAACTGGGCCGAGTACGACCGCTCACTCGTGCAGCGAGGCGACATCACGTTGTGGCTCTCACCGGATGCGATTGAGTACTGGAAGCCTGTGCCGTCCGGCAAGCGAGGTGGGCAGAGAAGATACTCGGACACGGCGATCGAGACCGCGATCACCTTGCGCACAGTCTTCAATCTCCCGCTGAGGCAAACGGAGGGATTCCTGCGGTCGCTCTTGGAGTTGATGGCCGTCGGCCTCGAAGCCCCGGATCACACCACGCTCTCACGACGTAGCCGACATCTCACTGTCCGACTCCGGCGTCCGGCGACCAACAAGCCCATCCACCTCATCGTCGATAGCACTGGACTCTCGATCGTCGGCGAAGGCGAATGGGCGGCTGCGAAACATGGAAAGAAGGGAAAGCGCGGCTGGAAGAAGCTGCACCTCGGTGTCGATCGTGCGGGTGTGATCGTCGCTCAGGTACTGACCGACGGGAATACGGACGACGCGGCGACCGCTCCCGAACTTCTGGGGCAGCTTGAGGGGCAACTCCCTGACTTCATTGCGGATACCGCATACGACTCGCGGCCTGTTTACGACGCAGCTACAGCACGCGGGGCCGCTGTTGTCATTCCTCCAAGGAACAACGCAACCGTTGGCGGAAGAAGCGGGGCGCCATGTGCAGCTCGCGATCGAACGGTTGAACGAATCCGGGAAGTCGGACGACGACACTGGAAGAAGGAGTCCGGGTACCACCGCCAAGGTACGGTCGAGAACGCATTCTTCAGATATAAGTCGATGATCGGGGATCGGCTACGGGCTCGTCATCCGATGGCGCAGAAGACTGAGGCGCTGATTGCCTGCGATGTCCTGAATGATATGTTTGAACTTGGACGGCCGGTATCGAAGGCGATTAGGACGTGAAACCGGGGATGGTGGGGGAGTTCTGGCCCTACTTAGAGACATGCACCAACGCCCCGCGAGAACCGCAGCACACATCACCAACATTTCTCTGGAGCCCCGGACGACTGCGTCTCGTTTGCCCATTCTTAGGATGACATTTCGATCTCGTAATCTCCCCTTCGGGGCAACTCATCTAGTCTTAATGAGTACCTCTTTCCTCTCGATTGCGCTCTGAAGGGCCTTCCAAAGAGCATCACTAAGTGTTTTTCGGTGGAACCACCATGCCCGTCAGCATCGGCATGGATGTTCGGTGATATGGACTGACGGGCCCCACAGCGACACTGTGACCAGGGACAATTTACCCCTGGTCCACTAGCTACAGAGTGCATGTGAAGGGGGCCGCACGGATTCGTTCCGTGCGGCCCCCTTTCCTTTGGAGTCGGACACACCATCGGCCGCCAGCCTCTCATGGCGCCCCATGCGGGCAGGCGCGCGATCCCGTCTTGCCTCCTTACTTGTCGTCATCAGGATGAGCCGGGCAAGAAACACCCCTTTGGAACACCTATACTCATCCTGTCCGGCCCGGGCTAGAGAGCGGTGGGGCGTGGGAGTTCCCTCCCCGTGGTTCGTAACCCTGGACGGTCTGGCATGTACTCTGCTCAGGGCAGTTCCCTTCCCTCTCCGCCATGAGGCTCCAGCACAGCAGCGCTCGCTCGTTCCTTACCGCCGGCCTGATCGGGTGCATCATCGGTGCGCTGCTCGGTGCCCTCGGGATGCAGATTCTCCAGCCAACCTCCTCTCGCGCAGCTCCACCCGGCAGGCGGGCGCCGGCCTCCGGCGAGTTGCGTCGCCTCACCGAGCTCGCCTCGGCGGTCGAGTCCATGGACGCCTCGATCGAGCGGTTGCGTGCGGAGCTCACGCTGCGTCCCGGATCGCCTCCGTCCGCTGAGCCCGCCAGCGAGCCGGCGCCTGCCGACGAGGGAGGCGGCCGCGAGGCCATCGTGACATCGGATGTCGCTGAGCCGGCCGTAGAGCTGATCGAGGTGCTGGAGATACTCCATGAGCTGGAGGCGATCGCCGGTCAGATCGGTGAGGTGCAGGAGATCCAGCTGCTGATCATGGAGCTGCTTCAGCGAGTCCCGGACGCCGTCGGACTGGCAGCCGCCTCCACCCGCCTGCCTCCGATTCCGCTCGGGACCACCGTCCGCAGCTACATGGCTGCGCTCAAGTCGGGCGACTTCGAGACGGCCAGCGCACACAGCCTGTGGGGCACAGAGCGGGTCATCGAACGCTATGGCAGGCCGGACGAGATCGTGAACCACGAAGACTACGAGGAGTGGATCTACTGGCTGGGTGCGGAGAATGAACAGTTCGACTTCCACTTCATCAATGGACTGTGTGTGCAGGCGCACTGACGAATCGGTGCCCTGGTTCGGCATCTCCTCCCGCGGCTGACCGACCAGGCTACGGGGTCCGGGGCGCCTGCAACGAAGACGACCCCGCTGCCTGCGCACACTTGCCATGCACGACTCCACTCCGGGCTAGGAGAATAGGTGTTCCAAAGGGGTGTTTTGAGCCCGGCTCATCCACACGAGGGCTGCCCGACGTCGGGTCCGGAGGCGGGAGGGGGCCCAAGTACCTGAAGAACGTGACGGAAGAGCGTTAAAGTGGCGTCGAGGTGGGCCTTATCCGTGATCGGGCGCCGGCGCGACATCGCGTCGGCTCTGGTGAGGGGTGGGGGCAGCATCTAGGGTGGTGTCCCCGCATCTGCCATGACAGAGGACCGCATACTGGCGCCGATCCCTGAGTCGGCGATCGCCACCGCCGCAGACAACGTCCGCACCATCCTGAGCGAGGCGATCGAGTACCGACCGCAAGCCGCGGCGGTGGTGATCTCGGACGCGCAGTGCGAGCTCGCGGTCGTGCTGACCGAGGCGTATCGGCGTTGCTTGCCAGACGCGACGTTGATCGATGTTGACAGCGTGCCGCCCGAGGCGGTGCGCGCGGCGTTCGAGCCGCTGGCGCCCGGCGCGCTGGTGGTGTTGATCCAGTCGACGAGCTTTCGGCTCGCGGCGTTTCGGATCCGCCTCGAGTTGTTCAAACGTTCGCTCAAGGTGATCGAGCACCCGCACCTGGCGCGCATCCCGGGCGCGGAGGGTCTGATCTACATCGACGCGCTGGCCTACGACCGGTCGTACTACCGCGGAGTCGGTGGTGCGCTGAAGGCTCGCATCGATCGGGCACGTGTCGGCATCGTCGACAGCGGCGGCGAGCAGCTGGTGTTTGGCGCGGGCTTTGAACCGGCGAAGCTCAACGTGGGGGACTACAGCGGGATGGCCAACGTCGGCGGGCAGTATCCGATCGGCGAGGTGTTCACCGAGTCGAGTGACCTGGAGGCCGTGAACGGTCGCGTCCGGATCGCGATCTTTGGCGACACGGCGTTCTCGGTGAACCGGCCTGACCATCCGATCACGTTGGTGGTCCGCGAGGGCCGCGTGGTCGGGACCGAGCACACGACGGCTGAGTTTGACCGTGTGCTCGACAGCATCCGCGCCGACGAGGACGAGGTCTGGATGCGCGAGCTCGGGTTTGGCATGAACCGGGCGTTCAGTCTCGATCGGACGGTCAGCGACGTCGGCGCGTTTGAGCGGATGTGTGGTGTGCACCTGTCGCTCGGCGCGAAACACGCGATCTACAACAAGCCGAACATCCGGAAGAAGTCCGCCCGTCAACACGTCGACGTCTTTGTCCTGACCGATTCGGTCACGCTCGATGACGAGGTGATCTATCGGGACGGAGCGTGGCTGGTCGCCGCCGAGTGAGGGAGGCGCCGTGGCGCTCCGGCGTCACGGGCTTGCAGCGAGCCGCTGGTGGCTGCGCTTGTGCAGCCTGGCGTCGAGCAGGGCCTTATCCGTGATCGGGGGGGATGTGTTCCAGGATCTCCATCTCCGGGGTGTCCGGCCGCGTCTCCAAGAGCCGTGCTCCTGAGAGCATGCCGACACCGCACCCGTAGTTTTCGTTCTTGGAAGTTTGGTGCGCTGTGGTTTGGCGTCGGTCGCCGCTGCGGTTCGCCGGCGAACGCACCGTTCCTCTCGGACGAGAATACTTAGGAGAAAAGGGAGGCCTCGTGTTTCGCCGATGGGCAAACCATCCAGAACCATCTCGCAGAGATGACACCCCTTATCACGCTCGCGCTGGGCAGTCGTGTCCCCTTTCCGATCACGAAGTGCGTCGCCCAGCAGCAGCATGCGAATCCGCATTTTCTCACTTGGATTCGCATCGGAGTCCAAAGGAGTTAATCCATGATCACGTTCATCCTGACTGGGGCGATTTTCACGTTTCTACTCAGCTTTCCCACTTCAAATTCCTCGGAGCTCGAGAGCCTCCGAACAGGAGCAAACCAAGCGCTTTCGAATCTAGGGTTCATTGAGAACGTGGGGCAATGGGAAGCGCGAAGGCGCTTCTATCTACGTCAAGGAGGGATGGCCGTTCACGTCGAAGACACGGGCTTCACCCTGGAGCTTTGCAACAAAGGCGGACCGACAGAAGAAGGTATCGTCGGAGTCGTCGTGGCGTTCAACTTCATCGAAACCGATGCGAAGACGCGCGTCATCGGAGGCGAGCTCCTTCCTGCGGAGTTCGGGTTCGTCTCTGGCAAAGACCGCTCGCGTTGGGTCGGGGATGCTCCGTCGTTTGGGTCGGTGAAGTTCGTCGATCTGTACGAAGGCATTAACACGCGTCTGTATCAGACGCCCGAAGGGCTACTGGAGTACGACGTGATTCTGGAACCCGGGGCCCAGCTGGACAAAGCCCTGATTCGTGTCCAGGGAACGAACGGACAACGCATCGCCGAAGACGGATCGCTGATCCTCAAAACGGCGATCGGGGAGATTCGCCAGGCGGCTCCGAAAACGTGGATCGAACGTGAAGGGAAGAAGACTCCTGTCGCCGCTTCCTATCGTTTGGTCGAGCCCGGTGTCTTCGGATTCTCGGTTGCGGAATGGGATGGTAAGTCCAAACTCGTCATCGATCCCGTGCTCGAGATGAGCCGATTCTTCGGGGGAGATTGCGCGGACATCATCCACTCCCTGCAGGTCGCTGACAACGGAGACATATACGTCGCTGGGCAGACAGCGAGTATCACGAGATTCCCGCTGGTCACGCCTTACGACAGTACCTGCGGATGCATCTGCATGCCCTTCACCATAGTTTACGACGGCTTTCTGGCGCGCTTGAATTCCGCCGGCCAGGTTCTGTACGCGACCTATCTGGGCGGCAGCGACAACGACTCCATCAACGACATGGCGCTCATGGATCCAGTGGCCGTTGGGGTCGGCGGAGGCGACGGCTCGCGTTATGTCCTCTTCGGGGGCGTAACGAACTCGACCGACCTTCCGACCACGGTCGGTGCCCTCCAGACGACCTTCAAAGGCGGCGCCCGCGACGGTTTTGCCGGAAAGATGCTCCTCAAGGGAGGACAGGTCCCGAGCTTCCTCACCTACATCGGTGGTCTGGGGGACGATGGTGTCGTCAGCGTCTTGGCCGAAACGGACGGTGCTGGACCGGATTCGGGCATCCTCGGAGGCTATTCCACGAGCCCGAACTTCCCGGAAGAGGGCGCGGTCGTAGTCCCGGTCGGCGACCCCGACTACGACGGCTTCGTGCTTCGCCTCGATGCTGCAGGCGCTTCACTCAACGCCCTGCGCTTCTTCGGCGGGAGCGAAAACGAGGTCTTCCATGGTGTGGACTATGGCATGGTGGACGACCGCTTCATGGGCCTCGTCGAACGGCCGAATGGGCGCGTGACCGCGGTCGTCTATACCAACTCCGCCGACTTCGACAATCCGGCACTCGCGGGGTTCGATTCGACCTACGGCGGCAACGGCGATGCCGCGGTCATTCGCTTCAGCTCCGACCTCTCCAGCACAATCTGGTGGAACTATTTGGGCGGACACCAATCCGACACCCCGGCGGACATGATCGACGACGGCAATGGCGGGGTCTACATCTGCGGCAAGACCGCATCCCCCGACTTCCCGCTCGTCAACGAGTACTGGAGTGGCTACCTATCGTTGGACGAAACCAGCGGTTTCGTGACACGGATCCGCAGGAACGGCAACTCGATCCTCTACTCGACCAAGTTTGGTGGTGAGGACTACGATTCGATTCGCTCGATCGCGCCCTTCAACGAAGATTCAGTGGTCGTGGTCGGAATGACGAATACCTCACCGACGGCCAACCCGCCGTTCCCCATAACGCTGGCGACTGCACTGGATCCGACGGGCCATGCAGTCCCCAACCTCGTGAACGGATTCGACGGCTTCATGTCGATCCTCAATACTTCGATGGGTGACCAGGGCCTCGTCTACTCTTCCTACGTCGCCGGTGAAAAGTACGACCTGGCCACCCATGTCACCGGACCCGACATGTTCGGCCGCGTGCATCTGGCGGGTGACACGGTTTCGGCGAACACCTTCAACACGACGACGGGGCCGCCTCACAGGGGTAGCTTGGACTCCTTTCTCATGCGAATCAGCTTCCCGTAGGTATCCACCGTCTTACGGAACATCACGAGCGGCGTTGTTGCACGGATCAACATGGAGCCAGAACTCGGCGTGGGTGCATGAATCGGCACGGGTCGGCAAATGCCTCCCCTCAGTGGCTCAGGGCCCGGTCGAGATCGAAATAGGCCGCCCATCTTGATTCATACACCAACGCCAATCCTAATAATGATCGTGCGGCAAAAATACTCTTCCACGAGATGACTCACGCTTATGCGGGTACAAAAGACAAGGGCATCTTCGACACTTTTGTCAACGGGATGCCGACTTATAAAAACGCGAATCAGACGAAGACGAAAAGCCTCAGTTCCTCTCAATTGACCAACAACGCTGACACATACGAGGAGTACTTGTTGGATCGTTTGCTTGTAGAGGTCGTTCTGTGCGAAGACGAGCAGGACGAGGATCCACGGCCCCACGGCCCCACGGCGCCAATCTCTTCGGGATCCCGTAGCTTTTGCGCATCAAGAGGCCTGTAAGCGATGGAGGATAGTCACGCGCGCGGGCGGTGCTGCTGGTGTTGCGAAGGGACATCGAAATCCGTTACCGGATTACGGCGAATTGTGCGACGAATGCGCTGACGAACGACGCCTGTAAGAACAGAACCATGACAAGCACACCTCTCAAGTCCGCGCTCTGGCGCAGCATCGGCATCCTGATCGGCTATCAGGGCGCCGTGATCGGTCTCGCATTCGCGTTGCTGGGCGCGGGCGAGCTCGGACTGTTTCTCGAGTTCGTGTTGCCCTGCGCAGTGATCGCACTGGCGCTCGCGCTCGGCGCGATCCTCATGCTGGAACTCTTGATGATCGCCAGGCCAGGCGCGCACTTGCTTCGCATGCAGCTGCTCTGGGGCATCCTGCTGACGGACATGGGTCTGCTCCTGCTCATCATCAGCGAGTGGGTGATGCCCGTAGTGATGGAGTCCGAATCGTTCCGCGGAGTGATGCATTGGACCCACTCGGTCACGACCGTGCCGTCCTGGGTCGTCGTTGTCTTGATCTCGGTCGGGTGCGTATTGCTCGCCAGGACCATCCGCTGCGTCCTGGCGACGGATCAGACAGAGGCGCCGAGCACGTAGCAGAACTTCGGTCTATCCATGGGAGCAGGAGGACAGGACATGACTCGCTACGCACTCGCATTCGTCCTCGCCGCCGCGTCCCTCTCGCCCCAGCTGGAAGCGCAGACGCGCCGCGTCGTGCTCGACCCGGCCGCGTCGCGACACCTCGTGGGATGCTACGACCCGTGCGATTGCCTGCTGGCTCTCTTCGATGACGTGTCGGGATCGTTCGACCTCACGTTCGCGGGCTTCGGTCCGGCCGGGAACACAGTGTTCGACCTGACGAACGTCGAATGGGTCGTGCCGAGCGTTGGCAACGTGCTCGGCTCCGGCACGTACCTCGGGTTCCCCACTGCGGTCCCCCGCCATCTGCTCGACCTCGACATCTCGGTCCCCGGCGGACCGCTGCAGCATCTGGACAGCGAGAGGTGTTGGTGCACGAATCCAATGTGCTGAGTGCCCCTTGCCGGGGCGTCTTCCTGGGGCCCGAGATTATCCCCCAGGGCGCTTTCGAAAGGGCCGCGGGGGATGGTCTCGATCGATTCACCAACGCGGTTCCCTCCCGGGAACAACGCCATTCCTGGTAGCGTATGGGAGAGATGGATGAGTTGATGATCGAGCAGGAGGTTCGGCGACTGTCCCCCTGGTACTACGCCTTCGATCTGGGAAGCGTGCGCACGGACAGCACCCGACCCTGCGACTTCCATGGGCATCGAGCTCTGCCCAGCCTACCGGATGCGGCGCGGATCGAGATCGCTGGCAGGAGCGTGCTCGATTGCGGGTGCAACGAGGGGGGGGTACAGCTTCGCGGCGATCGATTCGGGGGCCGCGCGGGTCGACGGGTTCGACGTTCGGGGCGTCAACGTCGAGAAGGCGCGCTTCGTCGCCCGGGTGCGGGGGATCGAAAACGTGAATTTCGAGGTGTCTTCGTGCGACGAGTGGTTGGCTCGAGGCGAAGGGGTATGGGACTACGTCTTCCTGTGCGGACTGCTCTACCACCTGGTCGAACCTTGGCGCACGCTCGAAGAGTTCAGACGGCGCGCGCGTCGTGGCATTTTCCTGACCTGCGTCTTGAACGGAGGCGAGGACGGGTACACGCCCTTTCCCGAGAGCGAGAACATCGCCGCGAGCGAGGACCCAAGCGAGATGTCGATGATGCCGAACACCTCGCGTACGATCATGGAAGAACTCGTGAAGCACGGGTTTCAGCCTGCGTTGGTGTCGGAGAGCCGGTCGACCAACTACTGGGGTGGTTGTTCGCTCTTTTTTCGCCGTCTATGCGGCGTGCGCTACGTCGATCTGGAGCTCGAGGGGCGAGAGCACTTCGACGTCTATCTGGGGCCGGGGCGCAACGGCGTGGGCTACGGGCTCATGGTGTACAACCGCAGCCCCGAGGCGAGGTCGGTCAGCGGTACCCTGATCGTGCGCGACGCGGGCGGGAACATCGTTCATACCATCGGACCGGGGCCGCTCGAGCTCGAACCACGTGTTCATGGCGTCGACGATGATGCGAGCACCTCGGCCTATCTCGATCTCGACATCGATCCTCAACTGCCGATCCCGGCGACGGTGGAGATCGAAATCCGTTCGCCCGATCGTGGCAGCGTACTCACGCGCAGAGTTTTGCGCGTAGAGCAGGACGAAAACCGCTGAACCTCCGAGAATAGCTCACACAAAATCACTGAGCACAGGCTTTGAAAAAACTATGGCTGAGGCAAAGGGCCCTTAGTCACAAGCCTTTACCCACGGAGACGATTAACGCCGCTCAGAGTATGAGGACTTCGCGTTGATGGGACTCCTTCAGAGCTGGCTGCTTAGAAGTGATGCGACCTCAACCATGGCTCCTTCTAACCCTGCGATATCCACACGCACCTGTTCGTGGAATACGTCCAACGCACCGAAGCAGGTGAGGACCTGGACGTCGATCCCCGGGGCGGATTGGTTTCAGGGATGCTGGCCAGAGGAGGTCTTGCGGGTGCCCCGGGACCGTGTTACGACAACACGGTTGTGGACGACGTTCGCCAGGAGCTGATAGCACTGCTGCAGGCCGCCTACTCGGGTGAGCGCGCGGCTGCTTATGCTTACCGTGGGCACTGGCACTCGCTGCACACGGCAGTCGATCGCGACCGGGTCCGCACGATCGAGCGGGAGGAGTGGCACCATCGCGAGCTCGTCGGCGAGATACTCCGCGAACTCGGAGCAGCTCCACGTCGGCTCTTCGAGATCCGTACGTACTGCATTGGTCGCGCGCTCGGTGTCCTTTGCCACGTCTCCGGTTGGCTCGCGCCGATGTTCGGGGCGGGAAAAATTGAGAGCCGCAACGTGCGCGAGTACGAGGCCGCCGCCAGACTCGCCCAGCGCTACGGTCGGGACGAGTGGGCCGACTGCCTGCTCGAGATGGCGGAGGTCGAGTGGGAGCACGAGGCCTACTTCCGCTCAAAGGTGCTGAGCCATCGATTAGGCCGGAAGTTGAAGCTCTGGACAGCGCCGCCGCCGAAGGCGGAGATCCGGGCGTCCTTCGCACGCGAGTGCACGCCTCCCGCGAGGCCAAGCCCGAGGGCCAGGTTGAGTGCGCCGATCCGCTTCTATGGGCATATCAGCTAGTTCGGCCGTACCCGAAGAAAGAGGTGACGAAGGGGGCGAGGACTTCTGCCTCAAGTTCCTGCATGCCTTCGCTTTCGGGAACACGCGAGGCTAGCTTGAGGCCCCTCCCCCCTCTGGACCCGACGTCGGGCAGCACTCGTGAGGAAGAGCCGGGCTCAAAACACCCCTTTGGAACACCTATACTCAGCCGGAGCTGAAGCTGTTCACCACCGCCATCGATGCATCCGAAGCCGGTCGGCTGGCAGCCAATGACATCGCGCTGGGCGATGTGGTGATCTATGCGGGTGACCTGCCTCCCTGATTGCTGTCCAAGCGCCGGATTGACCGCGGCTTGGCGACGCACCTCCCCGCTCTTCGCGGATTGAGATAACCTACGAGACCTTCCGGGAGAATCTCATCCATGAGCCAGACACCCTTCTTCGGTCTCACAAGCCGGTGCCCCCGTGAACTTGCCCGGACCGTCCTGCTGCTCGTGATCGTGGCCGCTCTGGCGTCCCGAGGCGAAGCGCAGACGGTCGTGCACACCTTTGTGGGCAACATGGGCGGTGACAAGCTCGGACTGGGCGTCTCGGGCTGCGGCGATATCGACGGGGATGGAGTTCCCGACGTCGCCGTGGGCGCCATCCAGGACGGCGTCCCCGCCGTTGGCCCGGGCTACGTGCGCATCCACTCGGGAAGTGATGGCTCCCTGGTCCGGCAGATCGATGGGAACGTGACCGGTGACGTGTTCGGAACATCGATCGACAACGCCGGTGACTGCAACGGGGATGGCATCCCCGACTTGATCGTCGGCGCGCCCTTCGCCCATGTGAACGGCCAATGGAAGGGCTACGCACAACTCCACTCCGGTTCGGACGGCTCTGTTCTCCATACCTTCGTGGGTGACAACGACGACGATTTCTTCGGAATCCGCGTGTGCGGCATCGGCGATGTCAACGGTGACGGCCACGGGGACATTGCCGCGGGCGCTGTCCAGTGGCTCAGCAACGGAACCGGATACGTCAAGATCCTGTCCGGTTTCGACGGCAGCCTCATCCACCACATCTCGGGCAACTCCGCTGGTGACCAGTTCGGCTACTCCGTGGACGGGACCGGGGACGTGGACGGGGACATGGTCGGTGACATCGTCGTCGGAGCGTGGTGGGGAACCGGAACGCTCCTGGCCCAGGGCATGGCCGGTGTCTACTCCGGGGCGACAGGCAATCCCATTTACATCTTCTGGGGAAACGACGCACAGGATCACCTCGGATCGCGTGTCGCAGGGGCCGGTGACGTGGACGGCGACGGCGTTCCCGACATCGCCGCCGGTGCATCGGGCGACGACGGCAGTGGCTCATCGGCCGGTGCGGCGATGGTCTTCTCGGGTGCCACAGGCGCGCTGATCTACGAGTTCCTGGGCGAGAATCCCGGCGACCAATTCGGGAACGCGGTGACCGGGGCAGGTGATGTTGACGGCGACGGCCGCGCCGACATCGGCGTGGGCGCCATCCGTGCGTCACCCCAGGGCAGTCAGTCCGGTCGCGCGTATGTCTTCTCGGGAATGGACGGCTCGACCCTGCTCAGCTTTGACGGCACCGCGGCCGGGGACTCGCTCGGTGGCACGCTTTCCGGCGTGGAAGACGTGACTGGGGACGGGAAGGACGACCTGATCGTCGGGGCCACGGGTTCCGATCTCGGCGGTACGAACTCGGGCGCCGCCTACGTGCTCTCCCTCAGCGTCACGGCCCTGGCCCAGATCCGCAACGGCTCGGGCTCGAACCCCTCGAGCTACTTCCCCATCAACACCCCCGTCATCGGGAGCAACTACCAGGCCCTGATCACCGGTCCGCCCTCCTCGATCTCGGTGATCATCCCGACCCTGAACGGCCCCAGCTCGGGCACGTTCCTCCCGAGCGGTGAGCTCCTCATCCAGCCCCCCTTCCTGCCGTTCTTCGTCGCGACCGGGTCCCACTCGATCGCGATCCCCGGGGACGCGAGTCTGCTGGGCCGTCAGTACTCGACCCAGGGTGCGATCCTGAGCTCCGGAGTCCTCACGCTGACGAACGCCGTCGACCTGACCTTCGGCAACCAGTAGGAGACTCAGCGCTTGTGCGCCCTGATTCCCCGGCCGTGCAAACACATGTTGACCTGTCACGGCGTCCTGGCGCCGGCGTCTTCATGGCGGCCCGAGATCATCCCCCGCGGCGCTCTCGAAAGCGTCCCGGGCACTTCCCGACCCACGACACGGTCCTTCAGCCGGAGACCACCCAAAATCAAGCTCCTTGTTCCGCGGTACGCTTTCACTCGAATCGGGTCGTAGTCATCTAGTCCCGACGCTCCATCAAGAACCACGTGGCGTCATCCTGAGGAAAGTGGGGATCGCGGCGATAGGCGAACCCGTAATCCAGCAGCTTCACCTGGGGATGACGCTCCATGAACTCCCCGGCAAAATCCCGCTTGAACAACAGGTCGCCGTGCCCCCGATAGACCACAGTCACCGGCGTTGGGTTGTAGTACTCAGTGACCAGAATGTACTTGCCGGCGGCAGCAAACAGCTTGTCGTAGACCGCGTCCAGCTCGTCCGGGTTAATGTGAATGAGTACGCCCTTAATGAACACCAGGTCCCAGGTGCGCTGCGGGTTGAAGTTCAAAATGGAGTCGTGAATCACATTCTGAGCCGGAATGACGGTGGCCAGTTCGCGCGCCGCTTCGGCGTTTATCTCCACAGCGTGCTGGTCCAGCTCCGGGTAAAGGATCTTGAGCGCCTTGAGATTCATCCCAATATTGGCGCCAAATTCGATGCAACTCTGGATGTCGGACGCCACTCGCAACGCCTTGGTAAACAGGTTGATGTTGGAGGCGAGCATTTTGTCGCCTTGATTGCGCCCAATATATTCCGTCCCGAACTCACCGGCCCAGAACGCCTCTTGATCGGTTCTGTATTGCGTCACGTTGTCCCTGATTTGAGTTGATGGAACATCCGCTCCGCGCGGACCCAGTCTTCTGGTGTATCGATGTCAACCACGCGACTACCAGGAATACAATGGCCAACGCCGCTGGAGTGAACCTTGTCGTTTGTCAGCCACGCTTGTCGCGTTCCCCAGTAAAACTGGCCCGCGTCAAAGTACGTCGGCTCCAAATCCTGGGTACGCGTCAGCTCGTATTCGGGATACATCGGCGCCATCCGGCCGGTGTCCAGCCGCCGGAGCGCCCGTTGCACCGGGCTGGCAAAGTCAGTCACTGAAAAGCAGTACTCAGCGCCTGTTGCCACCAGCAGAGCATGGGCCGCACTCAAGTCGCTGGCCTGCAAAAACGGCACACCCGGATAAATCGCGCAAACGGCCTCTGCCGACCACCCCAGTGCCTCACACGCCGTGACAGCATGGGCGATCACCGGCACGGTGGGCGTGTAGTCATCAGCCAACTCTGCCGGTCTCATAAACGGCACCTCAGCGCCCCATTCGCGTGCAATCTGCACAATCTCTTCATCATCGGTGGACACCACCACATGCGTAAACAGGTCCGACGCCCTGGCCACTGCGATGGCATACGCGATCATCGGCTTGTCAAAAAATGGTTTGATGTTCTTCTTGGGGATGCGTTTGCTGCCACCCCGCGCCGGAATCACCGCCAGATTCATCGCTCTGAGTATAGGTGTTCCAAAGGGGTGTTTTGAGCCCGGCTCATCCTCACTTGGCCTGCCCGACGTCGGGCCCGGAGGCGGGAGGGGGCCCAAGTACCTGAAGAACGTGACGGAAGAGCGTCAAAGTGGTGTCGGGGTGTGCCGTAGCCGTGATCGGGGGCCGGTGGGGGCAGGGGGGTGGCGGACCAGCCACTCCTGTAGACCCTGGAGGGTAGAGGGGGGTTGGACGCTGAGGTCCTCGACCACCTGAAAGTCGCCCATGGATCCGCCTTCAACTGTCGAGGTCTTCTCGACGGACGGGGGTCTTCGCGCGCACCGGTCGTGCCAGGCGCAGGCCCAGAACTTCTTCCAAGTGCTTCGGGGCGAGCCCGTATCCCGGTCGAACGCTGCGCACTGCGCTCGCATCAACCACTTCTCCTGCCTCCAGGTCGAGGACCCAATAGAGCGAGCGTCGGAACTGCACGTTGCCTTGCTCACTCGACTTCCGGCCGTAGTCCACCTCGCCCAGGGCCTCCCAGGCCGTACGCACTCCGCGGCAGAGCTCACCGAGACCGTCGGGCTCGAGCGAGAAGGAGTCGTCGGGTCCGCCGCCACCGTGGTCGAGCGTGAAGTGCTTCTCCACGAGAGCCGCCCCCAGGGCGATCGAGGCCACGGCTGTCGTGTTGTCCAGGGTGTGATCCGAGAGGCCGACGACGCACCCGAAGCGCTCGGCCATGTCCACGAGGGTCTGCAAGTTGTAGTCGGCGGCAGGCGCAGGGTATCCGCTCACGCAGTGCAAGAGCGCCAGTTCCTCGCAGCCAACCGAGCGAGCCGCCTCCACGGCTTCGCCGATCTCATCTGCGTCAGCCATGCCTGTCGAGAGGATCAGCGGCTTGCCGGATCGCGCCACACGTCGGATAAGCGAGAGGTCTACGGCCTCGAAGGACGCGATCTTGTACGCCGGAGCATTCAGGTTCTCGAGTAACTCCACTGCAGTATCGTCGAAGGGGCTCGAGAAGATCGTGATGCCTTCCTCCCGCGCGTGCTCGAAGAGCGGTTCGTGCCACTCCCAGGGCATGTGCGCCTCCGCGTAGAGATCGTGAAGGGTCTTCCCATCCCAGAGCCCGCCACGGATGCAAAATTCTTCGGAGTTGCTCTCGAGGGTGATCGTGTCGGGGCGGTAGGTCTGCACCTTCACGGCGTCGGCGCCGCGCGCTCGTGCCTCAGTGATGATTCGCTTCGCCGTCTCGAAGCTACCGTTGTGGTTCGCCGACATCTCGGCGATCACGTACGGTGGGTGTCCATCCCCAATTTCTCTGCCGTCGATCCTCATCGAGGCTCGTCCTCCATTCGTTCCAGGGTGATCTTGTATTTTCCGCCATGCAGACGGAAGAAGGCCGGGAACCGGACCGGGTCGGCCACGCGAAGGAGGTTGAACTGCTCGGCGATGGGGCTCCTGGGGTCGAGTTCGCTGTCCGCAGGCGTCCGCCGCCGGTGGCCCGAGCAGATCTCGGCGGGTTGTGGTGTGGGGCGAGCGTCGTCGGAAATCATTTTCAGCCAGTCATTCATGAGCTGCACCTCTCCATTGAAGAGGGAAGCGTTGATCTCGTCGTGGAGCCAGCCCGGGTCAACCGGTATCTTCAGCTTGGCCCAAATGTCTCCCGTGTCGACCGGGTCCGCTGCGTCGAGCAGGGTGATCGTGATTTCCCTCACTCCGTCGAGGATGGCCCACACGTGTGGGCTCCAGCCACGCCCTTCGGGAAGGTCACTGGCATGGAGCACAAGCACGTAGCCATAGCGGGCTCTCACGTCACTCCCCACGATCTGGCCGCAGGACACCAGGAACAGCACGTCCCCTCCGCTGGCTGCGGCGACGTCGAACAGGAGGCGGCCCTCGTGCTGTTCACTTACGCTGATGATCCAGTCTTCGAGGACCGGGACCACGGGGTGCAAAGGATCCGATAATAGGACGTCGATCTTCATGAATGGATCAGCCGCGAGCCTCCCCGCCATGGTCCGAGTGCTCCTGTGCAGGGGCCCCACCACCGAATTCCTCGACTGCGCTAGCGGTCCGCTCCAGACCAAGGGCGTCCACAACCGCTGCGGCTCTCCGGGACATTTCGCCCAGAGCGCCTGGCTCGCCCAGGGATTTGAGAGCTGCCGCCACCTGGGACTTGTCACCCGCGACCAGCGCAGCGCCGGCTTCGCCCAGCGCCTTCGCGCCGCCCCGCTGGTTCTCCGCCAACACCACGGCGATCGAGGGCAGGCCGAGCGCGCAGCGCTCCCAGGCCGTGACTCCTGCGCCTCCCACGGCGAGGTCCGCGCGCGTCATCCGCTCCGCCATGTCAGTGACGTCCACGGCGACCTCGACCGGGAGGGAGATGTCAGCCGCCATGGCGCGGACCCTCTCAAGGTGTGGGGCGTGCCGGCCCATGATCACGGAGACCTCACGGAGCATGGTTGGGCGGGTCTCTCCGAGACACTCGAGCACGGCGCTCGTCGCGTCATCAGTGTCGACACCCCCCATAGAGACCATGATGTGCTCCATTCTTGCCTCCTTGCGACGGAATAGACTTTCCTCGCGAAGTCTAGCGAACTGGGGCCCCACGAGCGCGTGATCCGGGCCAATCAAACGCAAGCAGTCCTCTGGGACGAGGCCGTCGTAGTCCGCCTCCGTCCGTCCCAGGTTTTGATCCAGCAACAGGGAGACCGCATGTGGCCGGTCTGCCAGGTCGTCGATCGCCGCGAGCCGCAGCCCAGGAACCGCCACGGCTTCCTCCCAGCGGCGGTCGAGGGCGTAGTGGTCCACGACCAGCACGCTCGCCCCACTGCGATCGAGCGCCTCGCGGGTCGCGCGCGCGTCCTCTTGCCAGCCGCACTCAAGCCAAGCGGCGTGAGCTGGCGCGGACTCGTCTGG